>DATJXL010000017.1:0-13548 GCA_035500135.1 Kofleriaceae bacterium | reverse complement strand
GCGCTGCGCACGCTGGGCGCCGAGCAGTCGCTGCGCATCGCCGAGCTGTGCGTCGCGTTCAAGAACCGCGGTGTCGTCGGCTTCGACCTCGCGGGCAGCGAGATCAACTTCCCGGCCAAGGTCCATCGCGGCGCGTTCCAGCTCGTCATCGACAACAACATCAACTGCACGGCGCACGCGGGCGAGTCGTTCGGCCCGGACTCGGTGCACCAGGCGATCCACAAGTGCGGCGCCCATCGCATCGGCCACGGCACGCGGCTGATCGAGAGCGGCGACCTCATGAACTACGTCAACGATCACCGCATCCCGCTCGAGGTGTGCCCGACATCGAACTTGCAGACGCGCGCGGCGAAGAGCTGGGACACCCACCCGGTCGACTTCTACGTCGACTACGGCCTGCGCGTGACGATCAACACCGACAACCGGTTGATCTCCGACACGACCGTGAGCAACGAGCTGTATCAGTGCCACAAGCACTACGGCTGGTCGCTGCAGACGATCAAGGAGATCATCATCGCGGGCTTCAAGAGCGCGTTCATGCCGTATCGCGAGAAGGCGGATCTGACCGCGGAGGTCAGCCGCGAGCTCGCGAAGTTCGAAGATCCGCGCGGCGAGGTCACCGGCCGGGTCGGGCTCGTCGAGAGCGGTCAGCCGACGAGCAGCAGCGCGAGCGGCGAGAAGCCGGCCGACAAGGCCGCGTCGAAGCCGAAGCTGCAGATCTCGTAATCGGCTACTGGCAGACGTTGCCGGAGCACGTGCCGCTCACGCAGTCGCGGTCGAGCACGCACATGTCGTTCAGCGGACAGGGTGCGCACACCCCACCGCCGCAGTCCACGTCGGTCTCGCCATCGTCGTTGGCGCCATCCCCGCACGACACGCCGGGCCACATCACCATCGTGCCGTCGAGCCCTTCGCCGTCGGATGCGCGCGTGATGTTCGAGACCGTGAGCGTGTACGGCATGCCGAGGGTCTGGGTCGACGTGACGAGCTGGACCGAGTTGCCGGTGGCGCCGTTATCCATCGTGAACGTCAGGCCGCCGTCGCTCGCGAAGTTGCCGACCATCGCCGCCGAGCTGCTCGTGGGTGGATCGCTGAACGTGACCGTGAGATCGCTCGCATCGGGCGCTGCCGCGGAGACGACGAGGAACGGCGTGCGGCCGGTGAACATCGCGGTCGAGATGCCGAGCGCCTCGGTATCGATCGCGCGCGTGATGTTGGAGACCGTGACCGTGTAGCTGGTAGCAGTCTGCGACGCGGACGTGATCGTCACGGTGTTGCCGGCCAGCACGGGCGTGCCCGATAGCACGAGGCCGCCCGCGTTGTAGTTCGCCAGCGTCACCGCTGCCATCGGATCGGGCGGATCGCTGAACGTGACCGCGAGCGACGTGTTGCTGACGGACGCCGCGCCGGTCACGTTGAACGCGGTGCGCCCCGTGAAGCTCGCGCTGCGGCCCGTCGGCGTCAGCGCCTGGCCGTCGCCTGCGCGCGTGACGTTGGAGACCGTGACCGTGTAGCTCGTCGCAGCTTGCGACGCGGTCGTGATCGTCACGACGCTGCCGGCGAGCACCGGGGTGCCCGACAGCGCGAGGCTGCCCGCGTTGTAGTTCGAGAGCGTCGTCGCCGCCGTCGGATCGGGCGGCGCGCTGAACGTGACGGTGATCGACGTGTGGCTGATCGACGCCGCGCTCGCGACGAGGAAGACGTTGCGGCCGGGGAACATCGCGGTGTTGGTGTCGAGCGGCTCGTGGTCGGTCGCGCGCGTGACGCCGGTGACGGTGACCGTGTATTCCACGGCGGCCTGCGTATCGGTCGTCAGCGTGACGGTGCTGCCGGCGAGCGTCGGCGTGCCCGACACCGCGAGCGTAGGCGTGATCGCGTAGCTCGCGAGCGTGGTCGCTTGCGTCATGTCGGGCGCGGCATCGAACGTGATCGCGAGCGTGGTCGCGTCGACCGACATCGCCGACGCGACGTCGAACGCGGCGATCCCGGTGAATGTCGCGGTGTCATTCGTGAGCGCGGCGCCATCCGACGCGCGCAAGATGTTCGCGGCGACGAGCGTGTACGTGATCGGCGTTTGCGTCGAGGTCGTGAGCGTGACGGTCGCGCCGTTGACCGCAGCGGCGGTGATCGTGAGACCGGCGATCGCGTAGTTCGCGGGATCGGCGCCCGAGGTCGGATCGGGCGCGGCGTCGAACAAGACCGCGACGTGGTGGTCGTCGGAGGGCGTCACCGACAGCACGTCGAACGACTGCCCCGAAGGGCACGTCAGATCCGTCGGCGATCCGTTGCGATGGCAGATGTTGTCGGCCATGCACGTGTAGTCGTCGGGGCACGCGCCACCGGAGCCACACACGAAGCCGCAGTCGGGCTCGGGCGCGGTGTAGCAGGCGACAGCCGGCGAGAGCCCGAGGAAGACCGCCACGAATGCGAGTCGACCCCTCATCGCGATCCACGGTATCACGGCGGTGTACCATCGGACGAGGGATGGCGACCAAGCTGGACAAGGAGCGGCTCCGCGGCTTGATCGAGCCGCACTGGCGCCGGCTCTACAACTTCGTGTTCCGGCTCACGCTCGATCGCGAGCGCGCCGAGCGCTACGTCGCCGAGATCTTCACGAGTGCGGCGGGGCAGCTCGACTCGCGTCCGCCCGGCGACGTCGACGCGGCCGAGGTGTGGCTGCTCGCGATCGCGAACCAGATGCTCGACGAGCGCCTGCCGCGCCAGCCCGAGGTCAACTTCGACATCCTCGACGAGACGCTGCGCAGCGAGGCAACCCGCACCGATGTCGTGCGCAGCCTGACCGATCCGCAGCGCGATTTCCTGCTGTGGGAGATGAAGCAAGGCTGCATGACGTCGGTGATCAACTGCCTGCCGCCGGGCGAGCGCGCCGCGTTCGTCGTGTGTCACGTGCTCAAGCTCGCCGACGAGCCGGCGGCGAAGAGCCTCGGCATCACCGAGAGCGCGTACAAGGTGCGGCTGTCGCGCGCGCGCAAGAAGGTGGGTGACTATCTCGCGCCGCGCTGCGAGCACGTGAACCCGATGAACCCGTGCCGCTGCCCTGCGCGCGTGGGTACCGCGCTCGCGAAGGGCTTCATCAAGCCGCTCGCGCCGATCGTCGGCCCGGTCGCCGGCGAGGTCTCGCTGCGCCGTCCGGCGGCGATTCCGTACGGGCGCTACGGCACCGGCGTCGGCAACGACGACGCGCCGATGCGCGACATCGCGGCGATCTACGGCAGTCTGCCCGAGCCGGATCCGCCGCCGGATCTCGGCACGCGGCTCGTCGACCAGCTGGCGCGGTAAGCCGCTCACCGCTGCCGCGCCACGCCGGGGCGATCGGCGTCCGCGCCATGCCCGGCGAAGCTACTCCGCGATCTGGATCAGGCCGATGTAGTTCCCGAACGGATCGGTGACGAGCGCGACATCGGTGCCTTCTCCGACGTTGTGCGGCGGCTCGACCGGGCCTGCACCGTGCGAGATCGCGTGCTCCCACGCCGCGCTGATGTCGCCGACGCGCCAGTAGGCGTGCGCGCCGCCGCCGCCGGGTTGCACGTTCGAGACGTCGGGATCGAGGCCGAGCTCGTCGCCGTCGACGTCGAAGCCGACGTAGAACGGTTGGTCGAAGTAGGGCGCGCGGCCGAGCAGCGCGCCGTAGAACGCTTTCGCGTGGTCGAGGTCGCCGACCTTGTAGATGACGCTGCGCAGGCCGAGGACGCCGGCCTTCGCCGGAGTCGCTTTCGCTTTCGCCTTCGCCTTTGCAGCTGGCTTCTTCGCCTTCGCCGGTTTCGCCTTTGGCTTCGCCTTCGCCATCACGGCCTCGCCGCCGCGAACGCGCCTTCGAGATCCGCGCGCAGATCCGCAGCGTCTTCGATGCCGACCGACAGCCGGATGAACCCGTCGACGATCCCGAGCGCGGCGCGCCGATCCGCCGGCACGCTCGCGTGCGTCATGATCGCGGGGTGCTCGATCAACGACTCGACGCCGCCGAGTGACTCGGCGAGCGTGAAGATCTTGCACGCGCTCAGGAAGCGCCGCGCGTGATCGAGGCCGCCGCGCAGGACGAAGCTGATCATCCCGCCGAAGCCGCGCGCCTGCTGCCTGTGCAGCGCGTGCTGCGGATGCGACGCCAGCCCCGGGTAGTACACGCGCTCGACCTGCGGATGCTTCTCGAGCCACTCGGCGAGGCCGCGCGCGTTCTGCTCGTGGCGGTCCATGCGCACGTGCAGCGTCTTGGTGCCGCGCAACACGAGGAACGAATCCATCGGCGAGATCACCGCGCCGATCGCGTTCTGCAGGAACGCGACGCGATCTTTCAGCGCAGCGTCCGCGAACACCAGCGCGCCGCCGACGACGTCGCTGTGGCCGTTCAGGTACTTCGTCATCGAGTGCGCCGCGACATCCGCGCCGAGCTCGAGCGGGCGCTGCAGGTACGGCGTCATGAACGTGTTGTCGACCGCGACCATCACGCCGCGCTGCTTGCACGTCGCCGCGACCGCCGCGATGTCGACGATCTTCAGCATCGGGTTCGTCGGCGTTTCGAGCCACACGAGCCTGGTCGTCGGCCGCATCGCCGCCGCGACGCCGGCCGCGCCCGCGACCGGATCGACGTACGTGAACTCGAAGCCGAGCCGGCGGAACACCTTGTCGAACAGCCGGAACGTGCCGCCGTAGAGGTCGTCGCACGCGATCACGTGCGTGCCGGCGTCGAACAGCGACAGCAGCGTCGACGTCGCGGCCAGGCCGCTCGCGAAGCACAGCGCGCCGGCGCCACCCTCGAGCGCGGCGAGATTGCCCTCGAGCGCGTAGCGCGTGAGGTTGTGCGTGCGCGAGTACTCGTAGCCCTTGTGCACGCCGGGTGCCTGCTGCGCGTACGTCGACGTGTAGTAGATCGGCGTCATCACCGCGCCGGTCGTCGGATCGGGCGACTGCCCGGCATGCACGGCGCGCGTGCCGAACCCGTGCTTCGCGTCGCGGCCGCTATCGCTACTCAAAGTGGAAGCCCTTCGGATCCTTCTCCATGATCCGCTCCATCGCCGCCTCCTCGAGCAGATCGATCATCCGCTGGCCGCCGTACTTCTTCATCAGCTTGTCGTCGTACTCGTCGGCGATCAGCGCGACGTCGCGCAACGTCGCCATCAGCTCCTCGGGATCGAGCGTGGTGCCGCCGAGGATCGTGTGCGTGAACAACACGGTGTGCTCGCCCGGATCCCACGCGAACGCGCCGAAGCGGAGGTGCGCGTTGAGCTCGAGCAGCTGCTTCGCGAGCGGGCCGTCGACATCGATGCCCTTCACGAGCTGCGACGCGCAGCGCACCATCGCCTTGTTGTCGCCCCACGGCACGACGTTGATCATCACGTATGCCGACCCTTGCTTGATGACGTACAGCGAGTCATCGATCTTGCGGTACGCGGGACTGTTCTGCAGCGTGCGCTCGATGACCAGCGCGGTGGCGACCTCGGCGGGATTCATGCGCCGTTGTTAACACGTGCCACCTACCGTGATCGATAGCACCGGCGCACGTGCACCGAGGAGGCTCGCGCTCGTGCAATAATCACAGCCGTGAGACGGGTCGTCCTCGCGTTCGCGCTTCTGGCGGCCGCGGCCCTCGTCTGCCCGGCGTACGCCGACGAGATCAAGGACATCGTCGTCGACGGCAACACGAAGACGACGTCCGACACGGTCCAGCTGATCGCGCGCATCGACACCGGCGACGACTGGAACAACGCCATGGTCGACGTCATCAAGCAGCGCCTGCGCTCGAGCGGCCTGTTCAGCGAGGTCGAGGTGTTCTACGAGCCGGCGCCGACCGGCGGGATCCGCGTCCACATCAACGTCAAGGACAAGCACTCGTGGATCATCGCGCCGGCGTTCTACAACCAGCCGACGAACATCGGCGGCGGCGTCGGCTACGGCGAGAACAACCTGTTCGGCGAGGACCAGAAGCTCCTGCTCTACGGCCAGATCGCGACCGGTGACTCGTTCTTCGTCGGCGCCTGGGTGATCCCGAACCTCGGCGGCACGCGTTTCTACGCGCAACTCGACACCTACCTCGATTCGTCGCGCGTGATCGAGTACGCCGCGCCGACGAAGTGGATCGAGGATCCGATCGCGGTGCGCCAGTCGCGGATGAACTATCTCGACGGCGGCGTGAAGCTCGGCTACGAGTTCTTTCGCGGCATCAAGCTCGACACCCGCATCCGCGCCGCGCACGTCGGCTACGAAGACGTGAAGATGTGCTCCGACACGTCGGTGCCGGGCGTCGCGACCGAGGCGAGCTGCGTGCACGGCCAGTCGGCGACGCTCGCCGACCTCGGGCCGAACGGCCTGGTCGCGCCGGGCAGCTCGGGCTGGGACATCTCGAACGAGTGGATGTTCACGATCGATCGCCGCGCCAGCTGGGAAGGGGTGTCGACCGGCACGCGCCTGGTCTTCGACTACGAGTACGGCGTCACGCAGCTCGGCTCCGCGTTCGACTACAACCGGCTCGCGGTGCAGCTCTACAAGGGCTGGCAGGTGCTCGACCACCACAACTTCGTGCTCAAGCTCGGCGTCAATGCCGGCCACGACCTGCCGTTCCAGCAGGAGATCACGATGGGCGGCACGTCGATGCGCGGCTGGCTCAACAACCAGTTTCGCGGCGACTTCCAGGGGCTCGGCAACGTCGAGTACTCGTTCCCGCTGTTCACGGTGTACGGACTGTCGGTGCGCGGCCTCGGCTTCTGGGATTCGGGGTACACGACGTTCCGCACGACGAGCCCGGATCGCGATTACCTCCCGAACTACTCCCACACCGATTCCGACGTGAGCGCGCTGGCCGGATTCAAGAACTCGGTCGGCTTCGGCACGCGCTTGCTGATGCGGCAGATCGTGATCCCGCTGCTTGGCGTGGATGTGGGGTATGGTCTCGAAGCGCATGACTGGCAGATGTATCTCGCGATCGGCCTCACTGACTGAGCTGGCCTTGCTGCGCGGGTAGCGATGCGCTTCTGTCCCTTCTGCAGCGCGGAGAATGCCGACGAGCTAGCGGTGTGCCAGGCGTGCGGCCGCCGCTTGCCGCCGCTGCCGCCGCGCCGCGCCGGCAGCAACAAAGGGCCGCCGACGGGCATCGTGCTGCCTCCGCGCGCGACGAGCCCGAGCACCGCGCCGCCGGCGCGCAGGACCGGCACGACCGCACCGCCGCCGATTCCGTCGGCCGCGGCCTCACCGCCACCACCGCCCGCCGAGCCGGCGCCGATGGCCCACGCCGAGCTGTTGAACGCGATCAGCCCGGGTCCGGCGGCCGAGCGTCGCGAGCCGCCGCCGGCCGAGCCGCGCATTCCCGCCGATCGCCGCCGCAGCGACGCGCGGGCCTCGCAGCCGCCGCCGATCACGATTCCCGCACCGGTCCCGGTGCCTGCATCGCCACCGCCATCGCCACCGCCGCCACCACCGCCGCGGGCGGCGTCGCCGGTACACGACACCGCCCCGACGCCCACGGTCACGATCGAGCCCGAGCGCGCGTCGACCGCGACGTCGCTCGATGGACCGCCGCCGACGCGCATCCAGCGCAGCGACGCCGATCGCCCGTTCGCGCCGCCGAAGGTGCTCGCGGTGCCGGAGATTCCCGAGCCGGGGCTCGTCAATGCCGCGCGCTACGCGTACATCTTCGCGCGGGCGCGCTGGCAGCGGCGCGGCGCGATCAAGCAGCTCGCGGTCGAGATCAAGCAGGACACCGAAGCGCTCGATCAGGTGCTCGGCGCGCTCGGCCAGGCCGCGCGCGGCGCGCGCGTCGAGGGGCGCGTGTTCTCGGCGGAGAATTCCGCGATCGATGCCGCCGAGGAGCGCATCGCGGCGCTGCGCCGCGAGCTCGGCGACGTCGAGGGCCGCAAGGCCGAGGAGACGTCGAAGTTCGTCGACGTCGAGCGCGAGCGCAACGAGAAGCTGAGCGAGGCCGAGCGTCAGGTCGACGAAGCGCAGCGCGAGCTGTCGCAGCTCGAAGGCCAGCGCCGCTCGCTGCGCGACAAGCGCAAGGAGCTCGAGCGCCGCCAGCGCGCGCATCTCAAGGCCGCCGAGGATCAAGACCGCCAGGCCGGCTCGCAGCAGATGGGCGATCAGCGCCAGGAGCTACGCCGCGCCGCAGAGGATCACCGCCGCGAAGCCGCCGCGCTCGAGCCCGAGCGCCAGGACATCGATCGCAAGCTCGCCGGGCTCGAGCGCCCGATCAACGAAGCGGCCGCCAAGCTCGACGCCGCGAAGGCCGAGCTCGACGCCGCGAAGCGCAGCTTGAACGACGCGCGCGAAGGTCACACGCACCGCAACGCCGAGCTCGACGCCGAGCAGAAGCGCAAGCAGCGCGAGATCGGGCTCGCCGAGTCCGAGATCGCACGCCGGCTCGTCACGCTCGGCACGCTCGTCAACCTCAATCGGATCGACCCCGCGAGCCAGAGGCAGTCCGGCTCGCTGCATCCCGGGGATCGCTCGTTCGCCGAGCTCTACGAGCGCATCGATCGCCTGCGCGGCGCGATCACCGCGCGCACGACCGAGATCGAGAAGCTGACCGCGGAGCGCGAGGCCTACGACCGCGGCACGCTGGTGCGAGGCGTGGTCGTGATCGGCGGTGCATTCGTCGCGCTGATCGCCCTCATCGCGATCTTTCGTGCGATTGTATAAGGGCGAGGGAAGCCCGCGTGCCGAAGGTCCTGGTCTCGAACAACAGCGAGCTCTTGCGGCACTTCACCGCGCCGCCGTTTCAGCGGCTCGGCCTCGAGATGCTCGTCGCGCACACCGCCGACGAGGCGCGCCAGCTCGTCAAGACCCACGAGCCGACGCTGGCCGTGCTCGACGCGCTGCCCGACGGCTTCGCGCTGACCAAGCAGATCAAGGACAAGAGCCCGGCGACGCGCGTGATCCTGGTCGCGGGCCAACGCCTCTCGGGCGACCAGATGCGCGAGGTCTCGCAGTGCGGCGCCGACGAGCTCCTGATCTCGCCGATGACCGCCGACGAGCTGCACGACGTGATCGCGATCCAGCTCGGCGAGCCGCGTCCCGGCAGCGAGTCGTTTCAGGTCGCGGTCGAGCTCGGCGGCAAGCGCGTCGACGCCACGGTCTCGAACCTGTCGCTCGACGGCGTGCGGCTCGTCGTGACCGAGCCGGTCGCGGAAGGCCAGTCGATCTCGGTCGCGATCACGCCGCAAGGCGAGCAGCCGGTCGCGATCCGCGGCACCGCGGTGTGGGCGCAGCCGCGCGACGGCAAGACCGTCGTCGGCATCGCGTTCACCACGCTCGACGATCGCGCCCGCGCGCTGCTCGCGAAGCTCACGCAGTGGCAGGTCGTCAAGGACGGCGAGCGCACGCGCGTCGTGTTGCGCGGCGACTTCACCGAGGCGACGCGCTTCGACGAGCTGTTGCCCGCGATGGTCGGCCGCGTCGTGTTCGACATGGCGCAGGTCACGTACATGAACTCGCTCGGCGTGCGCGCGTGGTGCGAGTTCCTGCGCCAGGCGCGCATCCAGGGCTACGAGTTCCACGCCTGCTCGGTGCCGTTCATCCTGCAGGCGTCGATGGTGCGCGACGTGATCGGCCGCGGCACGGTGACATCGTTCTTCGCGCCGTTCCACTGCATCGGCTGCGATCATCAAGAGGAGCGTCTGCTGCAGACCGCGGCGATCCTCGCGTCGGGGCTCGAGCCGCCCGTGTTCAAGTGCCCGAGCTGCGGCGGCGCGCTCGAGTTCGACGATCTGCCGGAGCGCTACTTCGCGTTCTTGTCCGACGACGTCGACTGAGCGATCGCGACCGGCAGCTGCGGCTGCACGGGGGCAGGTTTGCGCTTGCCGAGCCGGGACGCGCCGCTGGCCAAGAGCAGCGCCAGGCCATAGCCCCCGAGCACCATCGCGAAGATCGCTTCGATGCCGTTGCCGAGCGCGGCGGGGGCGGACGCTTCGCCGTGTCCCGGGTCGGGCAGTGTCGCGACGATCACGATCGCACCCGCGATCAGGCCGGCACCGGGCAGCCACCACGCGATCGTCTTGCGCAGCACGTAGCCGAGCACGAGTGGCACGACGGCGACGCCGAGCAGAAACAGGCCGAACACGCAGCCATCGTAGTAGGCTAGATCACGATGCGCAAACTGTTCGTGCGATCGCTCGCGATCGCATTCGTAGCGTTTGCGCTGCTGTTCGGTAGCGAGTTCTTCCTCGAGTGGCGGCGCGCCGGGTTTCCCGGCACGTCGGAGATGAGCTGGGCCGGCGTCAACAACGCCAAGCTCGTCGACATCCTGTCGCCGATGGCGCGCGCGTACAACAACGTGCTCGCCATGCTGATCGCGACGATCGGCCTCGCGATCCCGCTCACGGCGAACATGCACACGCCGAAGCTGATCGAGATCTTCTTGCGCGACCGCGTGAATCGCTGGGTGCTGTCGTTCTTCGCGCTCGGCGCCGCGCACGTGTTGTGGGTCGACTACCTCGTCGGCCCGAAGTTCGCGCCGACCTGGGCGATCGCGGTCGCGGTGTACTTCGCGCTCGCGGGCTGGGCGATCCTGATCCCGTACTTCTTCTACGTCGTGCGGTTCGTCGATCCGTCGCAGCTGATCGTGCGGCTGCGCGACTACACGATGCGCGTCGTCGAGGACACCGCCGCGCGCGAGCGCGATCCGGCAGGCGCTCAGACCGAGATCTCGACCCGCGTGGGCCAGCTCGGCACGATCATCATCAAGTCGCTCGATCGCAACGACCGCGACGTCGCCGCCGAAGGCACGTGGGCGATCAAGACGCTGCTCGACCACTACGACAAGCACAAGAGCCGCATGCCGAAGGAGTGGTTCGCGGTCGATCGCGCCGATTTCGTCGGGCTGTCCGACGAAGCGCTCGAGATGATGACCGAGAACAAGACCTGGTACGAGATGAAGTGCCTGCGCCAGCTCGAGAACGGCTACCTGCGCGCGGTCGCCAACGCGAACGACACGGTGTCGACGTTCTCCGACGCGCTGCGCGTGATCACCGCACGCGCCGAGCTCCACCACGACGAGCAGGCGATGCGCCTGTGCGTGCGGTTCTTCAACAACTACCTGCGCGAGGCGATCAAGGCGCGCAACCTGCGCGCGGTCTACGACGTGTTCCACCAGTATCGCCGGCTCGCCCGCGAGCTCGGCGACCGCCCCGAGATCCTGCGCGAGATCGGCCACCACTTCGCGTACTACGCGGTGATGGCACGCACCGCCGGCATGATCTTCGCGCCGCAGCTCGCGCTGTTCGATCTCGGCTTCGTCACGCGCCGCGCCTACGAGCGCGCGTCGCCGGCGGCGCCCGAGCTGCTCGCGGTCGCGCTGTCGTTCCCGCACCGCCGCGGCGACGACGTCCACACGATGGCGGTGAAGGCCAAGCTCATCCTCGGCGGCTTCTTCATCGAGAACAAACACGTCGACGAGGCCGAGCTCGTGCGCAAGAACCTGCGCGACATCGACGCGACGTACATCGAGCGCGCCGAGACCGAGCTGCTGGCCGCCGACATCTCGTTTCACGAGGTCACCGATCGCCAGCTCAATCTCGAGTACGTGCCTCCCGAGCGCCGCAGGCCGCTGCAGGAGTTCTGCGCGTCGCTACGGCTTCGGCACGACTGACTCGGCCGAGCCCGAGCTTCGCGGCGCGCGTTCGCGGTGCCCCTCGAGCGAGCCGGTCTGCGACGCCCACATGAAGTACGCGATCACGACGAGCCCGAGCACGGCGATCGCGACGAGCGCGCCGAACGGCACGCGGTCGCCGAACGTGCGGCGGCCGAAGAAGCGGCCCGCGCTGCGCGTGTGGATGGTCGACGTGACGTCCTGCGCGAAGCTCGGCGGCGCGTGCGCCTTGCGCAGGCCCGACAGCGCCTTGCGGGTCTCGACGAGCTCGGCGTGCGCGCGCTTCCACACGTCGTCGCCCTCGATCTTCGCGGCCACGTCGTCGCGCTCCGCGCCCTTGAGCGCGCCGTCGAGGTAGTCCGACAGCTTCGCGACGATCTCGTCTTCCTCGGTGGTGTCGTCAGACATGGCGTTGCAGCTTCTTTCGTAGCGCGAGCCGCGCGCGGTGCAGCCGCGACTTCACCGTGCCGTCGGGCAGGTCGGTGATCTCGCAGATCTCTTCGATCGAAAGGTCCTCGACGTCGCGCAGCACGACGACGACGCGATGCTCCTCCTCGAGGTTCGCGATCGCCTCCTGCAGCAGCTTCTCCATCTGCGCGCCGGCGAGCGCGTGATCGGGAGCGGCCGGCGGCGGCGCGCCGATCGTGCCGTTGACGCCGTTCGTGGTCGTGTCGTCGAGCTCGTCGCGATCGCGATCGTGGCGGCGCGCGAGGTACTTGATCCGGTTCTTGCAGTGATTGACCGTGACTCGATACAGCCACGTCGAGAACTTCGACTCCTCGCGGAAGGAGTCGATCGACTTGAACACCGTGATGAAGACCTCTTGCGCCACGTCCTCGGCCTCGGCCCGGTTGCCGAGCATCCGGAACGTGATGTTGAACACGCGGTCGCGATGCGCCTCGATCAGCTCGCGAAACGCACGCTCGTCGCGGTCGCGCAGGCGCCGGAGCAGCGAGCGCTCGAGTTCCACCGCCGGGAGCATATCGGGTCGCCTAGATCCGACAACGGCTTAGCCCGGCCAGTTTCCCCCGGTTTGTCCCGATCTGCCGCTTTTCCCACTGGCTTGCGGCGGGGCACGCCTGTCCTCTCATTTGCATGTGGCTTTTCCCAGAGATGCGCTATATGGTCGTGTCTGCCACGGTTCGTCGGTCGGCTGCCTGGTTTGCCGTTTGCGTTTCTTGCTACGGGTCCTCGCTAGTTCCGGTGCTCAGTGGGTCACTGAAAGGTTCTGAAACCCGCTTTCGAGCACGTAAGGCCCCTCGTGGGGCGGGTCTGGCTACTCTGTGGGCCGTTCGAGCAAGCTGATGAACACTCGTCTGTACGTTGGAAATCTCTCGTTCAACACCACGGCTGATGGCGTCCGCACTGCGTTCCAGCAGTTCGGCACCGTGAGCGATGTCCACCTCGTCACCGATCGCGAGACCGGCCGTTCGCGCGGCTTCGCGTTCGTGACGATGGGCACCACCGAAGAGGCCGCCAAGGCCATCGAAGGCATGGACGGCAAGACCCTCGACGGTCGCCCGCTCCGCGTCAACGAGGCCGAGCAGCGCCAGGCGCGCGGCGGCGGCGGCGGCGGCGGCGGCTTCCGCGGCGGTGGCGGCGGTGGCGGCTATCGCGGCGGCGGCGGTGGCGGCCGCGGCGGTTACGGCGATGAAGGTGGTGGCGGCGGTGGTGGCGGTGGTGGCGACTGGGGCGGCGGCGGCGGCGGCGGCGGTGACGACCGCGGCGGTGGTCGCCGCGGTGGCCGCGGTGGTCGCGGCGGCGATCGCTGGTAGGCATCGCTCGTAGAGCGCTGGCCACACGCGCGCATCCACGTGCTGCGTGTGGCTGCGCCTCGAACGTCTGATCGCCGCCGGCAGTCGATCGACCTCCGGCGTGTGCTCAGTCTCCGGCGACCGAGGTCGGTGGCGGCAAGCGCGGCCCGTAGAACCTCATGCTCGCGATGACGAGCGTCT
>DATJXL010000016.1:0-14790 GCA_035500135.1 Kofleriaceae bacterium | reverse complement strand
AGCTCGACGGTGTGGCCGAGCGATTCGAGCAAGCGCGCCGCGTGCGCGACCGCGGCGCGGCAATCGGCGTGTGATTCGACGAGCGCGCCGTCGAGATCGGGGTGGCGGGTCGCGAACGCGATCCGCAGCCGGCCCGGCGGCACGCCGAGCTCGGCGCTATAGCGACCGAGCTGCGGCGGCGCGCAGTACGGATCGCCGGGCTGCATGCCGGCGAGCACGTCGAGCACGGCCGCCGAGTCGCGCACCGAGCGCGCGACGACGTGCTCGATCACGAGGCCGCCGTTGCCGTCGCCGAGGTGCGGCGCGAGCGAGACGCGGGCGCGGCTCGGCTTGAGGCCGAACAGCCCGCAGCAGCTCGCCGGGATCCGGATCGAGCCGCCGCCGTCGTTCGCGTGCGCGATCGGCACGAGGCCCGCCGCGACCGCCGCCGCCGAGCCGCCGCTCGAGCCGCCGGTCGAGCGCGTGACGTCGTACGGGTTTCGCGACGGCGGCCACGCCGGCGGCTCCGCCGACGGCACGATGCCGAGCTCGCTCGTGTTGGTCTTGCCGACCACGACGAAGCCGGCCCGGCGCAGCGCCGCGACCAGGTAGCTGTCGACCGCGGCGGTGTAGCCGGCGCGCTTGAGCGGCAGCATGCCGGCGGTCTGCGGCATGCCGGCGACCGTCGCGCAGATGTCCTTGATGGCGATCGGCACGCCGCGAAACGGGCCGTGCGGGGCGGCGTCGGCTTCGGCGCGGGCGGCGTCGCCGCGCGTCGCGATGAACGCGCCGAGCGCGGCGTTGTCGCGGTCGATGCGGGCGAGCGCGGCGTCGACGAGCTCGCGCGGGGTCGCCCGGCCGGCGCGCACGAGCTCGGCCTGTGCGGTCGCGTCGAGGTCGGCGAGCTGCATCCCGGCGCGCATCTTCGCATCACCGCGGGCGGCTGTATGGTGTATAATGGACACGATGTCACGCGAACCGATCCCGACCTGGTGCTTCGCGCTCGTCGTCGTCCGGCTCGGCCACCGCTTCCTCGTCGTGCACGAGCGCAAGCACGGTCAGGGCTGGTATCTGCCCGCCGGCCGGGTCGAGCCCGGCGAGACGTTCGCGGCCGCCGCGGTGCGCGAGACCCGGGAAGAAGCCGGCATCGCGATCGCGCTCAATGGCGTCGTGATGGTGCAACATTCACCCAGGGTAGATGGCGCGCGAATCCGCGTCGTTTTCGTCGGCCATCCAGTCGACGATCGCCCGCCGAAGACGATTCCCGACGACGATTCGCTCGAGGCGGCGTGGGTCACGCTCGCCGAGCTCGACCGCTTGCCGCTGCGCGGCGACGAGGTTCGCGAGTGGTTCGCCTACGTCGCGGGCGGCGGCTCGATCTACCCGCTCGCGGTGCTCGCTGACGTATAGTGCGCCCACCGGGCCGCTGCGCGGCACTTCATCGGTCCAAGGTTGCTCGTGCTTCCCACTCGCTCGATCGCTACACCTCAGTCGTCCCTTGCGGGCAAGCATGCGCTGGTCACCGGCGGTGGCCGCGGGATCGGCGCCGCCTGCGCACGCGCGCTCGCAGGCGCCGGCGCGCACGTGACCGTGTGCGGCCGCACGCGCGGCGAGCTCGACGCGGTCGCGCGCGAGGTCGACGGGACCGCGGTCGCGTGCGACCTCGCCGATCGCGCGGCGACCGATCGCATGGTCGCCGAGCTGCCGCGCATCGATGTCCTCGTCAACAACGCCGGCATCGCGGACAGCGCGTCGCTCGATCAGACCAGCGACGCGCTGTGGGACCGCATCCTCGAGCTCGACGCGACCGCGCCGTTCCGGCTCGTGCGCGCGCTCGCGCCGGCGATGATCGCCGCGGGCTGGGGCCGCATCATCAACGTCGCGTCGAACGCCGGCGTGTCGGGCTACGGCTACACCGCCGCGTACTGCGCCGCGAAGCACGCGATGGTCGGCTTCACGCGCGCGCTCGCGATCGATCTCGCGAAGACCGGCGTCACGATCAACGCGCTGTGCCCGGGCTGGGTGCGCACGCAGATGTCGGATCAGGCGGTCGCGCGCATCGCGGCGAAGACCGGGCGCTCGAGCGACGAGGCGCGCGGCCAGCTCGAGGCGATGAGCCCGCAGCGCCGGATGATCGAGCCGGAAGAGGTCGCGCACGCCGCGGTGATGCTGTGCGCCGATGCCGCGCGCGGCATTCACGGTCAGACTCTCGTGATCGACGGTGGAGCGATCTTGAAATGAGGCAAGCTCCTTGAGCACGCATCTCGTCATGCTCGACGGCCCGGTGCCGCGCGGTTACGCCGATGGCCGCATCGGCCGCGGCGAGGTGTTGCATGTCGCCGGTCAGGTCGGTTGGAAAGCGGGCGTGTTCGAGGCGAAGGACCTGATCGGCCAGTTCGCGCAGGCGCTCGACAACGTGCTCGCGGTGCTCACCGCCGCGCACGCGCACGTCGAGGATGTCGCCGAGATGACGATCTACGTCACCGACATCGCGGCCTATCGCGCGGCGCGCAGGGAGCTCGGGCCGATCTGGCGCGCGCGCATGGGCACGCACTTCCCCGCGATGGCGCTGGTCGCGGTCAGCGCGCTGGTCGAGCCCGACGCGCTGGTCGAGATCCAGGCCATCGCCTACCTGGAGCACGCGCCGTGATCGCGCAGCCCGGGTCGTTCGCGCTCGTGCACGCGCGCGGCGTCGTCGAGATCACGCTCGATCGGCCGAAGCGGCTCAACGCGCTCACGTTCGAGGTCTATCGCGAGCTCGCGGAGATGTTCGAAGCGCTCGACGCACACGACGACGTCAGGGCCGTCGTGATCACCGGCCGCGGCCGCGGCTTCTGCTCGGGCGGCGATCAGGACGACATCATCCATCACCTGCTCGGCAAGTCGACGCCCGAGCTCGTCGCGTTCACGCGCGCGACCGGCCGGTTGATCGCGGCGATGCGAGCATGCCGGCGGCCGATCGTCGGCGCGATCAACGGCGTCGCGGTCGGCGCCGGTGCCGTGATCGCGTGCGCGTGCGACCTCCGCATCGCGGCCGCCGGCGCGAAGTTCGGCTTCATCTTCCCGAAGGTCGGGCTGTGCGGCGCCGACATGGGCGCGACCTACCTCCTGCCGCGCATCGTCGGGCTCGGCCACGCGAGCGAGCTCCTGCTGTTCGGCGACGTGATCGACGTCGAGCACGCGCACCGCATCGGGCTCGTCAATCGCATCGCCGCCGACGGCGAGGCCGCGCTCGCGCTCGCGCGCGAATGGGCGGCGAAGCTCGCCGCCGGCCCGGCGTTCGCGCACGCGATGACGAAGCAGATGCTCGAGAGCGAGCACGCGATGACGCTCGCGCAGGCGATCGAAGCCGAGGCGCAGGCGCAGGCGCTGTGCATGCAACACCCCGACTTCGCCGAGGCGCACGCCGCGTTCGGCGAGTCGCGCCCGCCGAAGTTTTCTGGAGCACCGGAGCCCGAAGCATGAAGCTCTCGTGCGACGACTTGCCGATGTTCTTCGAGCCGGCGCACGCGCGGCTCGCGGACCGGCTGCGCCCCACGGCGAACGCGCTCGAGGCGCTCGAGCGCGCGGGCGCCGCCGATCGGGCGATCGTCGAGGCGCTGGCGAAGGCGGGGTTGTTCGAGCTGGTGTGCGCGGCGCCGGTCGATGCGCGCGCGCTGTGCCTCGCGCGCGAGGCGGTCGGCTACGTGTCGGCGCGCGCGGATTCGATCCTCGCGGTGCAGGGGCTCGGCGTGCATCCGCTCCTGATCGCGGGCAGCGACGCGCAGCGCGCCGAGCTGCCGGCGTTCGCGCGCGGCGAGCGCGTGGCCGCGTTCGCGCTGACCGAGCCCGAGGCCGGCTCCGACGTCGCGTCGATCCAGACCCGCGCGACCGCGGTCGGTGACGGCTATCGCCTCGACGGCGACAAGCTGTTCATCTCGAACCTCGGCATCGCCGACCACGCGACCGTGGTCGCCCGCGCCGACGATCAGCTGACCGCGTTCTGGGTGCCGCTCGCGATCTCGGGCATCGCGATCGAGCCGCAGCAGGCAATCGCGCCCCATCCGATCGGCGCGTTGCACCTGCGCGGCGCGGTCGTGCCGGCCAGCGCGCGCATCGGCGCGGTCGGGCAGGGCATGAAGCTCGCGATGCAGACGCTCGACGCGTTCCGCGTGTCGGTCGGCGCGGCGGCGGTCGGCATGGCGCGGCGCGCGCTCGACGAAGCCGTCGCGTTCGTCACCGGGCGCGTGCAGTTCGGCAAGCCGCTCGCCGAGCAACCGCTCGTCCAGGCGCACCTCGCCGACATGGCGGTCGACCTCGACGCGGCGCGCCTGCTCGTGCTGCGCGCCGCGCATCGCAAGGACACGAGTGGCGAGCGCGTGACGACCGAGGTCTCGATCGCGAAGCTCGGCGCGACCGAGGCCGCGCAGCGCGTGATCGACCGCGCGGTCCAGCTGTTCGGCGGGCGCGGCGTGATGGCGGGCGCGACCGTCGAGCACCTGTATCGCGCGATCCGCCCGCTTCGCATCTACGAAGGCACGAGCGAGATCCAGCGCACGATCATCGGACGCGCGATCGCGCAGCAGCAACAGCCGCAGCAGTCGAAGTCGAAAGAGGGGTTGTCATGAGTGTCCGGTTCCCGGACGAGTTCGATCTCGCCGATTACTTCCTGTTCGCGCGCGAGCGCGAGGGGCTCGGCACCAAGGTCGCGTTGCGCTTCGGCGAGCGCAGCTGGACGTACGCGCAGGTCGCCGAGCGCTCGCGAGCGCTCGCGCGGTTCTTGCTGGTCGGCGGGCTCGTGCCCGAGCAGCGCGTGTACATCGTGCTGCCCGACACGCCGGCGTTCGCGTGGTCGATCTTCGGCACGCTCGCGGCCGGCGGCGTGGTCACGATGGGCAATCCGATCTCGCCCGTCGAGGATCTGCGCTACGTGCTCGAGTACGTGCGCGCGAGCGTGCTGATCACGACGCCGAACGTCGCCGCGCAGCTCGCGCCGTTCATCGGCCAGCTCCCGCACCTCCAGCTCACGCTGGTCGCGCCCGACGCGCCGACCGGCGCCGATCCGGAAGCGACCTGCGACGTGCCGAGCAACGTGCACGGCGTGTCGCTCAACCACGCGATCGCGCGCGGCCGCGAGTCGCAGATCAAGCTGCCCGCGATCCACCGCGACGATCCCGCGATCTGGCTGTTCACGTCGGGCTCGACCGGCAAGCCGAAGGCCGCGATGCACAGCCACCGCGACTTCGCGTGGAACACCGAGGTCTACGCGAAGCACGCCATCGGCTACCGCGCCGACGACGTCACCGTGAGCGTGCCGCGGCTGTTCTTCGGCTACGCGACCGGTACGAACCTGTGGTTCCCGTTCGCGGTCGGCGCGACGGTCGGCCTGTTCAGCGAGCGGCCGACCGCCGAGACGATCGCCGCGGCGATCACGCACTACCGCGCGACCGTCGTCACGAACGTGCCGACGATGCTCGGCAAGCTGCTCGATCTCGACGACGAGCGCCGCGCGCGCGGCGAGTCGCCGCTCGATCTGTCGAGCGTGCGGTTCCACCTGTCGGCCGGCGAGGCGCTGCCCGAGCCGCTGCTGCGCCGGTTCACGGATCGGTTCGGCCCGAAGACGGAGGCGGGCGGGCTCGGCCCGACCGCCGGGATCAACGTCTACGACGGCATCGGCTCGGCCGAGATGTTCCACATCTACTGCACGAACCGGCCGGGCGACGTCAAGCCGGGCTCGCTCGGGCGCGTCGTCGAGGGCTACGAGCTCGCGATCCTGCCCGAGGACGCGGTCGGGCCGGGCGCGCCGCGGCTGCCGCCCGGCGAGATCGGCATCCTGTGGGTGAAGGGCGACAGCGTCGCGCACGGCTACTTCCGCGATCGCGACAACAGCTGGAAGACGTTTCACGGCCACTGGTGCCGCACCGGCGATCTGTTCTCGATCGACGAGCAGGGCTACCTGTACTTCCAGGGCCGCGCCGATGACCTGTTCAAGGTCGGCGGCGTGTTCGTGGCACCGCGCGAGGTCGAGGAGTGCATGCTCGCGCACCCGGCGGTGTCGATGTGCGCGGTGATCCCCGCCGAGGCGGAGGGCCTCACCAAGCCGAAAGCCGTCGTGGTGCTGCGGCCGGAGGCGCGCGACCGCGACCGCGCCGCGCTCGCCGCCGAGCTCAAGGACCATGTCCAGGGCAAGCTCAGCAAGCACAAGTATCCGCGCACGATCGTGTTCGTGGACGATCTGCCGAAGAACGATCGCGGCAAGGTCGACAAGAAGACGTTGCTCGAGCGCGAAAAACTTGGTCAGCTGCCCGCCGGTGACTGAAAAGTTCCTGGCCCGGTACACGACCGCATCGCTCGAGCAGCTCGCCTCGGGCAAGCGCGGCGTGATCGCGCTCGTGCCGGTGGGCTCGACCGAGCCGCACGGCCCGCACCTCGGGCTCGGCACCGACGTCGTGATCTCGGCGGCGGCGTGCCTGCGCGCGGCCGAGCTGCTCGAGAAGCGCGGCACGATGATCGGCGTGATCGCGCCGGCCGTCAGCTACGGCGTCACCGAGTGCGCGACCGGATTCGCCGGCGCGGTGTCGGTGCCGGCCGCGGTGCTCACGCAGTACCTCGCCGCGATCTGCGACGGGCTGCTCGCGTCGGGCGTGCGCCACGTCTGCCTCGTCAACAACCACCTCGAGCCCGCGCACGACGCCGCGGTGCGCGCGGTGCTGACCGGCCGCGACAAGAAGGTCAGCGTGGCGTGCCCGCTGACCAGGAAGTGGGCGCGCACGCTGTCGGCCGAGTTCAAGAGCGGCCAGTGTCACGCCGGTCGCTACGAGACGTCGATCATGATGGCGGCGGCGCCGGAGCTCGTCGTCGACGAGCTGCGCGTGCGGCTGCCCCCCGTACCGATCAGCTTGTCGGAGAAATTGCAGCAAGGCGTGATGACGTTCGAGGCGATGGGGATGCAGGCCGCCTATGCCGGCGACCCCGCCGCCGCGTCGATCGAAGAAGGCGAGCAGATGATCCAGCGGCTCGGCGAGATGGTCGTCGGCGAGATCCTCGAGTCGCTCGGCATCAAGCCGGCGTGAGCCGCGGCGCTCGCGCTCAACGCGAGGTCTTGGACGGCAACAGGCGTGCGGGCGGCAACCGGCCGGCGCGTTCGCGCAGGAACATCGCGCGCGCCGAACGATCGACCAGCCGGCACGCGCCGGCGCCGGCGCCGACCGCGGTCGCGCACGCCATCGCGCACATGATCGCGGCGCCGATCGCGCCGCCGAGCGAGATCGGGAGCAGCAATCCGAACAACAGGCCGCCCGACAGGACCGCGATCGGCGGCGCGAAGATCAGCTTGGCCGCGCGCCGGGTCGGGGCTTCTTCTTGCCAGTCGCGCTCGCAGCTCGGACACCGCTTGCCGGCCGGGAGCGCGTGGCGCTCGCAGCGCGTCGTCGTGCAGCGCCCGCACTTCATCACCGGTTTGCTCGAGCAGTCCCGGCAGACGCGAGCTCCCATCCTTCCAGTTTGCCGCTCCGCGCGGCGCTGGCAAGCCTCTTGTTCTGGCGGAAGGCCCGAAGCCCGAGATCCGATGCCTATTCCTTGAGGCCGTGCTTGGTCTTGATCTGCTCGAGCACCTTCGCGTACTCGACGTCCCAGGCCTGGGAACCTTCCTCGAGGTTCTTGATGCGCTCGCGCACTTCCTGGTCGATCGCCTCGTCGACCATCATGTGCTTCTTGCAGATGTCCTTGATCTTGCGGCGCAAGATCGCGTCGTCGGCGAACACCTCGTCGATGTGACGGGACGACATGAACGCCTCGAGCATCTGGTTCGCGATCCAGGACAGGCCGTCCTCGCCGAGGCCGAATTCCTTCTGCTCGGCGAGCTGACGCTTGGTGCGCCCGAGGTGCGAGTACGGAAGGCCGCGGATCTCCAGGATGTCCTTGGCGCGCTCGGTGAGCTCTTTGTCGACGCGGATGTACTCCTTGAGCACGGCCGCGGCGTCGAGCTGCGCCTCGTTGCCATCGCTGACCTCGATGTCACCCGCGTGCACGAGCGTGGTGATGATCTCGGCGGCGATCGTATCGACCTTCCCTGGATACAGTCTCATCTCCGCGGCACTGTAGGGTCCACGTGCCTCGCACGCAAGGCTAACGGCGCGTGTTCGCGCTGACTTTTTTCAACGCATGTGCACCATCGCCCTGCTAGTCGGCGTCGTCGAGTATCCGCTCGTGATCGCCGCGAATCGCGACGAGTTCTACGCGCGCGAGACCGGTGCGCCGCGCGTGCTCGCGCCGCATGTCGTAGGTGGCATCGATCTGAAATCGGGCGGAACGTGGCTCGCGCTGCACGCGCGCGGCTCGTTCGCCGCCGTGACGAATCAGCGCGTGCAAACGCCGCCACTGCAGGGCGTGCGATCGCGCGGGCTCGTCGTGCTCGAGCTCGCGCAGGCCGCGGATCCCGACGCCTACGTCGCCGCGCTCGAGCCGCGCGACTACGCGAGCATGAACCTCGCGTGGGGCGATGCGCTCGCCGCTTCGATCGCGTACCTGCGGCACGACGGCACGAAGGAGGTCGTCAAGCTGCCGCGCGGCATCCACGTGCTCACGAACGATCGCCTCGGCTCGCCCGAGTTCCCGCGCGCGAACGTGATCGAGGCCGCGATCGCGGCGGCACCGCGCGACTGGGAGCACCTCGCGCCGGCGCTGCAGAACATCCTCGGCGATCACAGCGAGCATGCCGTGCCGCATCCACCTCCGCTGCCCGCGCTGACCGCGACCTGCATCCACACGCCGACGTATGGCACGCGCAGCGCGACGATCGCGGCGTTCGACCTCGGCCGCGTCGCGCAGTACTTGCACGCGGACGGGCCGCCGTGCACGACGCCGTTCGAAGACCTCGGAGCGCTCGTTGCGCTCGCGTAAGCTGGTCGTCGCCGGCCTGATCATCGGCGACGATGGCCGCGTGCTGATCGCGCAACGCCGCGCCGATCAAGCGCTGCCGCTGCAGTGGGAGTTTCCCGGGGGCAAGGTCGAGCCCGGCGAGGCGCCCGTCGCGGCCCTCGCGCGCGAGCTCGGCGAGGAGCTCGGCGTCGCGGTCGAGGTCGGCCGGGTGTGGGACGTGCTGTTTCATCCATACCCCGACTTCGACCTCGTGATGCTCGTCTACGCCTGCCGGATCGTGGCCGGCGAGCCGCGCGCGGTCGAGGTCGCAGCCGTCGCGTGGGTGGCCCCCGGCGAGCTGCCGGCGTGGGACGTCCTGCCGGCCGACCGTCCGCTGGTCGATCGATTGGTGCGCGAGGGAATACCGTGATTTAATTCGCACGATGGAAGGCCGCGCCAAGGTCACGAAGGAAGTCCTCTGCGAGGAGGCTCGCTTCATCCTCGCGAACGTGATGGCGGAAGCGAGGTACGGCCGCCAGAACCGATACGACGACATTCGCCGCGTGTGCGAAGGCGCGGTCTCGATCCCGTTCGCCGAGTACATCGGCTTCCTCGAGAAGTCGGGCTACCTGCGCCACGATCGCGGCAACGAGAGCCTCGAGGTCACGCCCGACGGCGAGACCGTGGTGAACGGCGGCAACCTGAACGAGTTCACCGACCGCGCGGTCTCGCACTTCAAGAAGCTGCGCCAGAGCCGTGCGATGGCCGGCAGCTCGATCCCGATGGGCACGCAGGCCGGCGCGGTCGTCCCGTCCGGGCGGCCGGCCGAGCCGATGCGGACCGAGGGGTCGGCGGCCGCGCGCTTGCCGGTCAAGGGCGAGCCCAAGATCGCGAGCTCGGGCGGGCGCCCGTCGGTCGCGATCGGCGGCGAGATCTCGATGGACGGCAGCGAGCAGCGCTACGAGAAGCTCGCATCGATCGGGTCGGGCGGCATGGGCACGGTGTATCGCGCGCGCCAGGTCGCGCTGAACCGCGAGGTCGCGCTCAAGGAGATCCGCGACCTGTTCGGATTCTTCAGCGAGGATCAGCGCAACGAGATCGTGCGGCGCTTCACCGACGTCGTGCGCGCGTGGGGCAACCTCGCGCACCCGAACATCCTGCCGATCCACGACGTCAACATCTGGACCGAGTATCCGTACATCATCTGCGAGCTCGCACCGAACGGCTCGGCGCGCCGGCTGATCAACGACGCCGAGGAGATTCCGGTCGAGCTCGCGTTCAAGTATCTGCTCCAGACGCTGCACGCGCTGCGCGCCGCGCACGCCCAGCGCGTCTATCACCGCGGCCTGAAACCCGAGCAGCTGCTGATCGACGCCTACGGCAACGTCCGGGTGAGCGACTTCGGCTTCACGCGCATCGTCGAGCGCGACCACGCGGTGATCCGCCAGATCTACGTCGGCATGGGCAACGTCGCATACATGGCGCCCGAGCTCTACACCGATGCGATGCAAGCCGGCCCGCAGGGCGACATCTACGCGCTCGGCATCATCTTCTACGAGCTGCTCACGCGAAAGCTGCCGGGCCGGCGCTCGCCGATGCCGTCGCAGATCAACAGCGCACTGCCGCACGGCATCGACGACATCTTCGACAAGATGACGCGCGACGCGCGCAGCGAGCGCTACCAGACGATCGACGACATCCTCGACGACATCGACAAGCTCGAGGGCATGGACAACATCGTCGGCCGCCAGAACCAGGTGCTGGTCGGCGATAGCCCGCTGAACGCGATCAAGTTCCGGCCGGGCGCCGAGGAGCCGCTCGCGGGCACGCCGGTCGAGGGCGAAGACGGCGACGACAAGAAGGGCGGCGGCCATCGCCCGTACTCGTTCCAGCAGCGCCGCAAGAAGATTTGATGCTCCTGGGCACGGTCCGGCGCAAGCTCACCGCGCTCGTCGCGTTCTCCGCGCTCGCCGCGCTGGTCGTGGTGCCGATCCTGTCGTGGCTGATGCACCGCCAGCTGATCGACGAGGTCGACGACCGCGTGCCTGCGGCGATCGCGGGCTTCGAGCAGGAGCTGTCGGACGATCTGCGCGACCTCGACGTCACCGCGCGCCAGCTCGTGAAGTGGGCCGACGGCGATCGCCCGCAGTTCATCAAGCAGGCCGAGTCGTTCCGCGAGGCGTATCCCGATCTCGATGTCGTCCTCTACGACGCGAGCGGCGCGCTCGTCGCGTCGTCGGGCTGCGACCAGCCCCAGGCGCACTTGCCCGCGATCGCGGTCGACCAGCACGTGCTGCTGCCGCACGGGTGCGAGGCGTCGCCGACGGCGCCGCCCGCGATCGCGATCGTGCACCGCACGGCGGGGATGGTCGTGCTCGTGTGCCTGCCGCTCGACGCGAACTACTTCGACAACGCGCGGGCCAAGCTCGGCCTCGAGCTCGCGATGCGGGCCGGCGAGCAGCTGCTGCACGCGACGCCGAGGTTCCCGAAGTATCACATCGCGGAGGCGACACGCGATGGCGTGATCGCCGAGCGCAAGACCGGCGGCACCTGGGCGGTCGCATCGTTCGTGCCGCCGTCGCTGCCGCCGCAGGTGCAAGGCCAGCCGCAGCTCGAGTTCTACTCCGCGCTCGACGTCACCGACATCAAGGACATCGTGCGCCGGCACTTGCTGATCGCGATCGCGATCCTCGGCGCGGTGACGATCGCGTCGGTGACGCTCGGCTGGCGGCTCGCGTCGCGGATGTCGCGCGCGCTCGCGCGCGTGAACCACGCGGTCAAGCGCCTCGAGCAGCAGGAGTACGTCAAGGTCGATGTCGTGAAGACCGGCGACGAGCTCGAGGATCTCGCGACCGGGTTCAACGCGATGGTCGACGGCCTGCAGGAGCGCGACAAGCTGCGCTCGACGATGGGCAAGTACATGACCGAGGAGCTGGTCAAGCACGTGCTCGCCGGCGCGGTCGAGCTCGGCGGCAAGACCCTCGAGGTGACGATCCTGTTCTGCGACCTGCGCGACTTCACGTCGCTCAGCGAGAAGCGCAGCGCGCACGAGATCGTCGAGATCTTGAACGAGTACTTCACCGAGATGGTCGACTGCGTGATGGGCGAGGGCGGCGTCGTCGACAAGTACATCGGCGACAACATCATGGCGGTGTTCGGCGCGCCGGTCTCGCGCGGCGACGATGCAGCGCGCGCGGTGCGCGCGGCCGTGCACATGCGCGAGGCGCTCGCGAAGCTGAACGCGCGGTTCGAGCAGCTCGGGCGCCCGAAGCTGCGCTTCGGCATCGGCCTGCACACCGGCGAGGTCGTCGCCGGCAACATCGGCAGCGCGAAGCGCATGGAGTACACCGTGATCGGCGACGCGGTGAATCTCGCGTCGCGGCTCGAGAGCAAGACCAAGGAGCTCGGCACGGACTTGCTGATCTCCGACGCGACGTACGAGAAGGCGAAGGGCGTGATCGACGGCGAGGCCGCGGGCGAGATCAAGGTCAAGGGCCGCGAGCAGGCCGTGCAGATCTACAAGGTCGTCGGGATCAAGGCCCAGCGGAAGACGAGCTCGAGCGACGCAGCGTGACGCCGAGCGCGCGTAGCTTCGCGGCGAGCAGGTCGGCGTCGCCGGCGTCGTTGTAGAGGTGCGCGGAGATCCGCACGAGCGGGCCTTCGAAGAAGTCGACGATCGGGATCTCGAATCCGTCTCGGAGCAACTCGGTTTGCAGCGACAGCGGGCTGGTATTCGCCGGCAGCTCGATCGGCAGCGCCGCCATCGCGCCGAGCGAGTCCGCGCGCGCGAGCATGTGCGGCCCGCCGCCGCCGAACAACGCGACCAGCCGCGCGCGCAGCTCGATCGCGAGCGCGTGGTTGCGAGCGCGGGTGGTGGCCCATCCGCCGCCGAGGCGCGCGACCTCGGCGATCGCGACCGGCACGCACAGGTGCGCGATCGGATCGTGCGTGCCGGCCCAGTCGAGCTCGGCGTGGAAGCGGTTGGGCGGGCCGTACTCCGGGCTCGCGCCGTGCGAGGTGACGACCGGCAACGCCGGCGCGCCGGGCGCCGCGACGAAGAAGCCCGAGCCCTTCGGCGCGCACAGCCACTTGTGGTTGTTGCCGGCGTAGTGCGTGACGCCGGCCGCGAACAGCGCGCCGACATCGAGGTCGAGCTGGCCGGGCGCGTGGGCGCCGTCGACGACGAGCGCGATGCCGCGCGCCGCGCACAGCGGCGCGATGCGCTCGAGCGGGACGACGAGCGCGGTCGGCGAGGTCACGTGATCGATCACCGCGAGCTTCGTGCGCGGCGTCAGCGCCGCCGCGAACGCCGCGACGAGCGCGTCGGGATCGTAGGGCAGCGCGATCGGCACGGTGACGACGCGCGCGCCGCGCGCGGCGGCGAGCCGCGCGAGCTGGTTTCTCACCGCGCGATACGCGTGCGACGTGGTGACGAGCTCGTCGCCGGGCTCGATGGCGAGGGAGGCTAGCGCGATCGCGACCGCGGTCGTCGCGTTCGGCACGAGCACGAGGCGATCGGCGGGCGCGCGCACGAACGCGCCGAGCGCGGCCCGCGCGCGATCGAGCTCGGCTTGCCAGTCGAGCACGAAGAACTTCATCGGCGCCGCCTCGAGGCGCGCGCGCAGCGCGGTCGCGGCGTCGAGCACGGCGCGCGGGATGCCGCCGTAGCTGCCGTGGTTCAGGTGCATCACGGCGGGATCGAGCGCCCAGTCGCGAACGTTCACGCCGCGAGCTTACTGCGTCAGTCGTTGTGTGGGGCTTCCTGGATGGCGATGCGACACGGCAGCCGCGCGGCGCGCTGCGCGGCGGTTCGCGATCCGCGCTAACGACCGCTGTCCGCGAGCGCCAGCAGGTGCTGCGGGTGATGCGCGTCGGCCCACTCGCGTGGGCCGGGCAGCGTGGCCGCGAGCACGCGCTCGATCCACGCCGGCGGGATCGCGGCCGCGCCGTCGCGCGCGCCGAGCAGCGCGCCGGTGATCGCGGCGTTCGTGTCGGCGTCGCCGCCGCGGCTCGCGACGTCGACGACCGCGTCGCGCCACGACGCGGTGTGGTGCGCGTGCCAGAACGCGAGGCGGAACGCGGTGCGCACGAAACCGGAGCGATCGAAGCCCGGGTCGTCCGTCTTCGCGCGTTCGAGATCCGCGGCGATCGCGGATTCGGCGCCGCGGATCGGCTGGTCATCGGCGGGATCGGCGTGCCAGAGGCGGCGAACGAACACCGCCGAGGCGGCCAGCGCTGCGCGCGCCGCGGCGAACGCGTCCGCGCCGGCGAGGTACGCCGCGATCGCCGCATCGAAGCTCGCACAGGCAAACACACATCGCGGATCCGCGTGGGTGATCATCGACTCCGCCATCACCTCCCAGGCGCGGTGCGGCGTGCCGGCTCCGTGTACCGCGAGCGGCGCCGTGCGCATCAACGAGCCGTTGCCGGCGGACTGGCGGCCGCTCGCGATCCAGACCGAACGGCCGGCAAGCTCGGGCGATTCGCCGCGCTCGATGCGCCCGAGTGCGGCGCCGGTCTGCACGCCGATGTCGAACGCGTGCTGGCTCCACGCGACGTAGCGCGCGCCGAGATCCACGATGTCGAGCTGGCCATGCG
Organism: Kofleriaceae bacterium; assembly: GCA_035500135.1. Classification (GTDB taxonomy): domain Bacteria; phylum Myxococcota_A; class Polyangia; order Haliangiales; family Haliangiaceae; genus JABFXX01. The sequence goes on along the minus strand of DATJXL010000016.1, from coordinate 375 downwards.
CGGCCAGGCTCGTCGCGAGGCACACCGCCATCTGGGTGTCGTCGGTGACGCAGCCCGCCGCGAGATCGAACGGGCCGCCGCCGACCACGTCGGTGGCCGGGCCGGTCGCGAGCGCGGGGTAGGGCGGCTGGTCGAGGCGCTCGAACTCGTAGGTGGTTCCGAGCGCATCGCCGACCGCGAGGCCGAGCAATGCGCCGCGGGCACGGTCGCGGGCGATCGTCATAGTGTCCAATATACACCTTCAGATGCGGGCGTCGAGGAGATCTCGGCAACCTGCCGTTTTTTTGGACGATCGCGCGGATCGTGATCGACTGGCCTGGTGATGGACCGCCTCGTCGACTGGAAGCAATCGCTCCTCGATCCGAACGACCGCCT
>DATJXL010000015.1:0-14993 GCA_035500135.1 Kofleriaceae bacterium | reverse complement strand
CGAGATCACGGCGCCGGTCGTGCGCATCCCGCGCGGCGCGATCGCGATCGGCCCGTACATCGCGGCGGCGATCCCGCCCGGCCGGCGCACGCCGAACGACCTGTTCGCGCCGCGCCACGCCGCCGAGCTGGGCAAGATCATCGAGCAGGTGCTGGCCGCCGAGGCGCCGATTCACGTCGAGCTGCTCGCGCGTCGGGCGGCCGCATACTTCGGCATCGGCAAGGTCGACGAGCGCGTCGTCGAGCAGGTGCGCGCCGCGCTCGCCGGCCGCGGCCGGTTCGGCGACGAGCACGGCATCGTGTGGCGTGTCGATCAGGATCCGGCGACGGTGCCTCACGTGCGCGTGCCGGGCTCGACCGCGTCGGCGCGTCGCGACATCGCCGAGGTGCCGCTGTCGGAGCTCGCGGCCGCCGCGCGCGTCGTCGTCGAGCGCGCGCACGAGCTCGAGGCCGCCGAGCTCGTCCGCGGCTGCGCGCGCCTGCTCGGCTTCGCGCGGATGACCGACCGCGTCGGCGAACGCGTCGCGCTCGCGATCCAGCTCGCCGCCGCGCGCCAGCTCATCGCGCTCGACAACGGGCGCGCACGACTGCCGTGACTCAGATCGCTCGCAGATGCACGCGGCGCCGCGGTACGCGCTCGGGCTCGGCCGGCCAGTCGGGGCGGCGCACGTAGCGCGCGAGGCCGGCCGCGAAGCCGGCGCCGTGCGAGACGTGGAGCACCGGAAACATCGCCCAGATCGCGGCGATCCCGCGCGCGCCGAGCGCGTGGCCGACGCGCACGGCCTCGGCGCCGGTCGCGAGCGCGTAGGTCGCGAACGCCGCCGCCGCGACCGGCCAGAGCGCCGGTAGCGCGACGACCACGGCGGCACCCGCGGTCATCGCGAACGGAAGTGCGGGGCGCAGGCTCGTGAAGCGCCCGAGCTTGAGCAGGGTGCGCGCGCGGCCGCGACCGTAGCGGTAGTACTGCTTCGCGAGCGCGCGATACGAGTCGCGCGGGTAGTAGTGCACGACGATGTCGCGCGATAGATAGACCTTGCCGCCCGCAGCGAGGATGCGCTGGTTCAGCTCGGCATCCTCGTTCGTGATCGCGCCCGGATCCCACAGCCCGACCGTCTCGAACACCTTGCGACGGAACGCGCCGAGAAACACGGTGTCGACGAAGCCCTCGCCGTCGGCCGAGCGATACGCCGCGCCGCCGACGCCGAGCGGGCTCGCGAGCGCCGCGCACAGCGCGCGCTGGAAGAACGTCGTGGCCTTCGCGCGCTGCGCGCCGCCGACGTTGTCGGCGCCGGTGCGCTCGAGCACCTCGACGCACTTGCGCACGTAATCGGGCGCGTACTCGCAATGCACGTCCATGCGTACGACGACGTCGCCGCGCGCGGCCTTGACGAGCAACCCGAGCCCGGCCGCCTGCAGCCGCGCCGGGTTGTCGATCAGGCGAATGCGCGGATCGTCGGCGGCGAGCCGCGCGACCAGCTCGCGCGTGCGGTCGGTCGAGCGACCGTCCGCGATCAAGATCTCGACGAGCTCGCGCGGGTAATCCTGCGCCTGCACGCTCGCGATGCACGCTTCGATGAAGCGCTCCTCGTCGAACGCCGGCATCGCGATCGTGACGACGGGCGGCATGCCCGAAAGCTAGCATCACGCCTGGCGAGCGACCCGGATCCCGGCCGCGATGACGAGCGCTCCGCCGACGGCTGCGAGTGGATGCAGCGGCTCGTGCCACACGAGCGCCCCGACCCCGACCGCGACGAGCGGCTCGGCAAACGCGAGCACCGCCGCGCGTGCGCTGCCGATCCGCGACAAGCCCGCGGCAAACGCGACACCGGCGGCCGCGCCGATCGTTGCCGATCCGGCCGCGACGAGCGCCGCGTCACCCGCGCTCACCGTGGCAAGCGCGCTCGCCCCGATCGGCGCGAGCACGGCCGCCGCGACCAGCGAGTGATACGACATCTGCCGCACCGCGCCGATGCGGGTCGCGAGCCGGCGCACGACGAACACGTTGCCGGCGTACGCGACCGCCGAGATCGATCCGAGCGCGGCGCCGATCACCGCATCGGGCGCGACGTCGTGCCATGGCTCCATCACGATGGCGAGCCCGGCGAGCGCGACCAGCGCCGCGAGGCGCGCGCCGCGGACGACCACGCCGTCGATGCGCGGCGCGGCGAGCGCGACGAGGATCGGCGCCGCGTAGTGCGTGAGCACCGCGATCGCGATCGTGGTCTTCGCGATCGCCGCGAAGAACGCGACGACGTTGACCGCATCGCACGCGGCGTTGGCGGCGACGAGCAGCACGAGCTCGCGATCCCACCGCGCGCGGGGCTCGCGCAGCGCGAACGGGAGCGTGACGACGCCCATCACCGCGAACAGGAGCGGGCTCGTCACGCTCGCCGGCAGCCCGCTCGGTCGCAGGAACAGGCTCCACGTGCCCCACGACGCGGCGGCGATCGCGACGAGCGCGACTCCGCGCCTCACACGTTGAACAGGAAGTGCATGATGTCGCCGTCCTGCACGACGTACTCCTTGCCCTCCATGCGCAGCTTGCCAGCGGCCTTGATCGCGGCCTCGCTGCCGAGCTGGTCGAGATCCGCGACCGAGTAGACCTGCGCGCGGATGAAGCCCTTCTCGAAGTCGGTGTGGATCACGCCGGCCGCCTCGGGCGCGAGTGCGCCCTTGCGGATCGTCCACGCGCGGATCTCCTTCTCGCCCGCCGTGAAGTACGACTGCAGGCCGAGCAGGCGGTAGCACTCGCGCGCGAGCGTCGCGAGCGCGGGCTCGGTCAGGCCGTACGCCGCGAGCAATTCGCCGCGATCGGCCGGTGCGAGCTCGGCGAGCTCGGCCTCGACCTTGCCGCACAGCACGACCACGCCGGCGCCTTCCTTCGCGGCGCGCGCGCGCACCGTGTCGCTCCACGCGTTGCCGTTCGGCAGGTCGCCTTCGCCGACGTTGCAGCAATACAAGACCGGCTTCGCGGTCATCAGGCCGAACGTCGCGACGGCCGCGCGCTCTTCGGGCGTCAAGTCGAGCGACCGTGCGGCCTTCCCGGCGTTGAGGTGGGCGTACACGCGTTCGGCGAGCGCGAGCTCGGCCTTCGCGTCCTTCGCGCCCGACTTGGCCTGGGTCTGCGCCTTCTTCAGGCGCTTGTCGGCGGTGTCGGCGTCGGCGAGCACGAGCTCGAGATCGATGATGTCGATGTCGCGCATCGGATCGACCGAGCCCGCCACGTGGATCACGTTCGGATCGTCGAAGCAGCGCACCATCATCAGGATCGCGCTGCACTCGCGGATGTTCGCGAGGAACTTGTTGCCGAGGCCTTCGCCCTGCGACGCGCCCTTGACCAGGCCGGCGATGTCGACGATCTCGACGATCGCGGGGATGACCTTCTGGGTCTTGATGTGGGTCTCGATTCGCCCCAGCCGCGCGTCCGGCACCGGCACGACGCCGACGTTGGGATCGATCGTGCAGAACGGATAGTTCGCCGCCTCGGCCTTGCCCGCGGTGAGGGCGTTGAAGACCGTGCTCTTGCCCACGTTGGGCAGACCGACGATGCCGACCGACAAAGGCATGGAGGCGAATGCCTACCAGGGAGATCCGCCGCATGGCAAGCTGGTCGCGTGTGGCGCGTGCTGCTCCTCGGGCTGGTCGTCGCGGCGTGTAGCGATCCCAGCGTTCCTACCGACGCTATCGTTGAGCCGTCCGACATCTTGGCGGCGCTCCGCGCGCTGCCGAACGTCGCCGACGCGACCGAGCAGGCCACGAACGACGCCGGCTATCACTACATCGTGCTGCACTTCGTGCAGCCGGTCGATCACGACGACCCGTCGAGCGCGACGTTCCTGCAGGAGGTGTCGCTGTTGCACCGCGATCTCGCGGCGCCGCTGATCGTCGTGACCGACGGCTACTGGGATTACACCGTCGACAACGAGGCCGAGCTGACGCAGCTCCTGCAGGCGAACCAGGTCTCGATCGAGCACCGTTTCTTCGGCACGTCGCGGCCGGATCCGGCGGACTGGACGAAGCTGACGATCGAGCAGATGGCCGACGACGAGCACGCGATCGTGCAGGCGCTCGCGCAGGTCTACACCGGGCCGCGGGTCGCATCGGGCGCGTCGAAGGGCGGGATGACCGCGACGTTCTACCGGCGGTTCTTCCCCGACGACGTGGTCGCGACCGTGCCGTACGTCGCGCCGGTCATGTTCTCGAGCGACGACGAGCGATTCCCGCCGTTCATCGCCGCGATCGATCCGGGCGGGTGCCACGACGCGATCCGCGCGCTCGCGGTCGACTTGCTCGCGAACCACCGCGCGGCGATGGAGACCCGCGCGATGGCAGACGCGGCGCAGAACGGCTTCGCGTACAACCGGATCGCGATCGGCCCGGCGGTCGAATCGGCGATCGAAGGCCTCGAGTGGTCGTTCTGGCAGTACTACGGCGTCGACGAGTGCTCGATGATCCCGACGCCGACCGCGACCGACGATGATCTGTATTCGTTCTTGAACGAGATCTCGCCCGTGAGCTCGAGCGACGACGACCAGTGCGCCGCGTTCGAAGGCTGGGTGTATCAGGCGTTCTTCCAGCTCGGGTACCCCGACGACGGCACCGACGCCTACCTCGGACCGTACTTCATGTACGGCGCGGCTGACTTCGCCGGCGAGTTTCCGGCCGGCGTCGCGCAGCCGGCGTACGACGGCGGCGTCGCGATGGACGACATCGACGGCTTCGTCGAGGAAGACGCCGAGCGCATGCTGTTCGTCTACGGCCAGTGGGACCCGTGGTCGGGCGGTGCGTACACGCTGCGCGGCACGCGCGACTCGCTCGAGGTCCAGGTCGCGACCGGCGATCATGGCTCCATCCTCAGCGACCTCGCGTTGACCGACGAGATGGCAGCGTTCGGCAAGCTCCAGGCGTGGACCGGCGTGTCGCCGCCCGGGTTCATGCGCGCCGCGCTCCCGCACCGCCCTCGCGCGCTGCGTCCGCCGACCGTCGCCCGCGCGCTGCGCGCCCGGCTACGGTAGGCTGGCCCCATGACTCGCACCGTCCTCGTCACCGGCTCGACCGATGGCATCGGGCGCGCCACCGCGCGCGAGCTCGCGGCGCGCGGGTTGCGCGTGATCGTTCACGGGCGCAGCAAGGCGAAGGTCGATGCGGCGATCGCGGCGCTGCGGGCCGAGCTGCCCGGCGGCGAGCTCGAGGGCGTCGCGTTCGATCTCGGCACGCTCGCCGGCGTGCGACGCGGCGCGCAGGCCGTGCTCGAGCTCGCTCCCGAGCTGCACGTGCTCGTCAACAACGCCGGGATCTTCGCGAGCGAGCGCGTCGTCACCGAGGACGGCGTCGAGGCGACGTTCGCGGTCAACTACCTCGGGCCGTTCCTGCTGACCGAGCTGCTCGCGCCCCGGCTCGAGGCGAGCGCGGCCGGCGGCGTGCCCTCGCGCGTGATCGATCTGGCGTCGATCGCGCACACGCGCGGCCGGATCCACCTCGACGACCTCACGCTCGCCTCGGCGTGGACGGGCTACGCGGCGTACGCGCAGAGCAAGCTCGCGAACGTGATGCACGCGATCATGCTTGCCGAGCGCCGCGATCCGGCGAAGCTCGTCGCGTACAGCCTGCACCCCGGCGTGATCGCGACCAAGCTCTTGCGCCAGGGATTCGGCCCGGTGCAAGGGCAGAGCGCGGAGGCCGGCGCGCGCACGCCGGTGCGGCTCGCCGCGGGCGAGACCGTCGACGAGAAGTCGGGCACGTACTTCAACGAAGGCGGACCGACGCAGCCGGCGCCGGCCGCGCGCGACGCGGCCGTGCGCGCGGCGCTGTGGGACGCGTCGATCAAGCTCGCGAAGCTGTAAGTCCGTGACCGAGCCCGACGACATCGCGGCGCTGCACGCCCACCTCGCGTGGCCGCGCGGCCGCGATCTCGCCGCCGCCGACCTGCCGGCCTGGCTCGATCGGCTCGCGCGCGCGGCGGCCGCGCGCGGCGCGATCGAGCTCGGCGAGCTCGCGACCGCGGTCGTCCGCGATCCGGACAGTCCGGATCGGCTGTACGACCTCGGCTACGCGCTGATCGACGCCGGCGCGCCGTCGATCGCGGCGAGCGTGCTGTGGCGGTGCCTCGCGCTGGTCGGCGAGAGCGAGGAGGTCGTGTGCGAGCTGGTGTCGGCGCTCGAGAGCGCGCTCGCCTACGGCGATGCGTTTGCGATCCTCGAGGCGCGCGCCGAGCTGCGCGCGCGCAGCTTCTTGTGCCGCTACCTGTACGCGTTCGACGCCGCGATGACCGGCCGGCTCGCGGTCACGCGTGCCGTGCTCGCCGAGCTCGCCGCCGACTCGATCGACACCGCGGCGATGCGCGCGACGATCGAAGGCATCGTCGAGCGCGCGGACCGCGTGGCCGGCGCGTGCTCGCTCGACGGCGCCGACCTGCGCGGCTGGCACTACGTGATCGCCGGCGGCCTGCTCTTGCACCAGTCGCCGTACGGCTTCGACGCGCCGATGCGCGGCCGCTACGCGTACCTGCGCGACTCGCTCGATCGCGTCGCGTTCGGGATCGATCGGCTCGTCGCGCTCGTACGCGCGGCCGGCGCAGCGCCGCCGTGCGTGTACGCTCCGCCGGGCCCGGGCCACGACGCCGTCGCCCGCGCGCTCGCCGCGCGGCTGGAGGTGCCGGTCGCGCCGTGGCCCGCGGTCGGCTCGCCGGCGCCCGGCATCGTCGCGCTCTACGATCTCGCGCAGCTGCCGCCCGCCGAGCTGCCGCGCCTCGTGCACCGCCGCGCCGGGCAGATCTTGTTCGCGCATGCGAGCCCGTGGACGCGCGACTGCCCGATCGCGCCCGACGTCACGACGCTGCTGTACCAGACGCTCGATCCGCCCGAGTCGTTCGACGAGCTGGCCACGCACGCGAGTCTCGCCGACGACGAGCTCGCGGCCGACGAGCCGGCGCGGTTCGACGCGCTGGTCGCGCGCGCCTGGCCGCTCGCGCCCGGCACGCGGACGAGGCTCTATGCGGGCGGCCCGGTCGCGTCGAACCGGTTCGTGTAGTGCTACGCTCGCCCGGTGAAGAAGATCCTCGTCGTCGAGGATGATCCGGTCAACCAGATGATCCTCGTCGACTTCCTGGCGGCGAACGGCTACCACACGCTCGCCGCGAGCACCGGGCCCGAGGGCATCGAGCGGTTCGAACGCGACTCGCCGGACCTGTGCCTCGTCGACGTCCAGCTGCCGCGCAAGAGCGGCTTCGAGCTCGTGCGCGAGATCAAGGGCCGCCGCGACGGCGTGCCGGTCGTGCTGATGAGCGCGGTCTACAACGAGCCCGACCAGTCGACGCGCACGGTCGCGCTCGGCGCGCTCGCCGACGGCTATCTGACCAAGCCGTTCGATCTCGCGCTCCTGCTCTCTACCGTGCGCCAGCTGCTCGGCGAAGCATGAAGACCCCCGAGTTTCTCGCCGAGATGGCGACGCCGGCGAACCGGCCGCGGCTGCAGCTCGGCATCTGGTCCGGTTACGGCATCGCGCTCGGCTTCGGCGCGCTCGCCGCTGCCGCGGCCGCGCTCGATCTCACGCCGTGGCGGTGGCCGTACGCCGTGCTCGTCGGCCTCAAGCTCGCGACGACCTCGATCGCGTGGTTCGCGCTCGCACGAGGTCGCGCCGTGCTCGCGACACAGGCGCTGAACTCGGTCGCGGACGTCGTCACGCTGACCGGCGCGATCTACTTCACGGGCGGACCGTACAGCCCGCTCGTCGCGACGTACGTGATCGTGATCGCGGCGCTCGCGCTGCTCTCGAACCTCGGTGTCACCGTCGTCGCCGCGACCGGGATCGTGCTCGCGTTCGCCGCGATGGTGCTCGGCATGGCCGCCGGCATCCTGCCGGCGACCCAGGTGCCCGGCGAGCCGAACGCGCAGCCGTCGTTCGCGTACGCGGCGGTCGCGATCGGGTATTGCGCGTTCGTCGTCGGCGTGCCGGCGTGGTACGCGTCGGCGACGTTGCGCGCGCTGCGCGCGAAGGAGAACGTGCTCGAGCAGCGCACCGCGCAGCTCGTGCAAGCGAACACGCAGCGCAGCCAGTTCGTCGCATCGATGACGCACGAGCTGCGCACGCCGATCCACGGCGTGCAGGGTCTCGCCGACGTGATCGCGGCCGGCGTGTACGGACCGGTCACCGACAAGCAGAAGGAGGCGTGCGCGTCGATCAAGCGCAGCGCGCAGCAGCTGCTCGGATTGGTCGACGACGTGTTGAACCTCGCGCGCGCCGAAGCCGGGCGCATCGAGGCGCGACCGAGCGCGGTCGACGTCGCGGCGCTCGTCGAGCGCGTCACCGCGTCGGTGTCGTGGATGGTCGGCACCAAGAATCTCCAGCTCGACGCGGTCGTCGATCCCGAGCTCCCGGTGGTGCGCTCCGACGATCGCTGGCTCGCGCACGTGCTCGTGAATCTGGTGTCGAATGCGGTGAAGTTCACGCCCGAGGGTGGCACGGTCACCGTGCGCGCGAGCGAGAGCCCCGACCGCGACGCGGTCGTGCTCGCGGTCGAGGACACCGGCATCGGCATCGCACCCGATCAGCGCGCGCGCATCTTCGAACCGTTTCGCCAGGGCGACAGCTCGGACTCCAAAGGCTATGGCGGCGTCGGGCTCGGCCTCGCGCTCGTCGCGAAGCTGACGGATCTGCTCGGTGCGACCGTCGAGCTCGACTCCGAGGTCGGCAAGGGCTCGACGTTCCGCGTGGTCGTGCCGATCGACTGGCGCGGGCGGCAGGTCAGCCGGCTCATGCGCGCGGTCGCCGCGCCGCCGGGAATCGGGTAGGCGCGGAGCCGCTGCCGCGAGCCACTGCCGGTTGCCGCAGCCGTCGCCGTCGCCGCTGCAGTCGCCGCGGCGCTACGTCGCGCCCGCCGCGAGCTCGACAAGCATCCGCGCGAGCTCGATGGGCCGGTGGCGCTGCATCATGTGGCCGGCGCCGGCGAGCACGGCGTGCGTGCAGCGCGCGATCTCCGCGCGCCGTGCGGCGCGCTCCGCTTCGGGCAGGTTCAGGATCGACTGCGCGCCGTCGATCGCGATCACGGGGCACGTGATGCGTCGCCAGTACGCGGCTGCGTGATCCCGTCGAAACGGATACGGCCCGATCGTCGCGTGCAGCGGATCGTGCTTCCACGCCAGGCCGCCGCCCTCGACCTCGCGCGTGCCGGCTTCGGCGAGGCGCAGCGACAGCGCCTCGGCGAGCAGCGGATCGTGCTTGCGCAGGCGCGCCGCGGCGTCGGCGAGCGACGCCATCGGCTTGCGCTTCGCGCGTGCGCTGCGCCACGCGTCGATCCACTGCGCGGTGCGTGCGCCGAGCTCGCTGCCGCTTTGATCGGGCGGGCCGAGTCCTTCGAGCAGCGCGACCGCGGCCGGGCGCGTCGGCCGCGTGCCCGCCCAGTACGCCGCGACGCCGCCGCCCATCGAATGCCCGACGACGATCACGCGCTCGCGCGCGAGCCGCGCGATCACCTCGTCGAGATCCGCGACGTAGTCCATGAAGTGGTAGTAACCGCCCGGCCCGATCCAGTCGCTGTCGCCGTGGCCGCGCAGGTCGACCGCGATCGCGTGCGCGCCCAGCAGCGGCGCCACCTCGTGCCAGCCGTACGCGAGATCGAGGAAGCCGTGCACGAGCACGAACGTCGTGTCGCCGGGCGCCTCCCACTCGAGGACGTGATACGAGAGCCCGGTCGCGAGCGCGAGCCGGCGCGACCGCGGAGCCGTCAGGGCGGACCAGCCTCGAGGTGATAGACGCCGCCACCGGTCGTGACCTCGAACAGCTCGCCGTGCGCGTCGGCGTGGATCGACGCCGGGCCGCCGGGCCAGCCACCGGCCGGCGCCGGCAACGGCGTGACCGTCACGCTGTTGTCGGCGTTGAACACCGCCTTGTTCAGCCCGCCCGCCGTGTTGTCGCTGAAGTAGTAGTTGCCGACGATGTCGGGGTAACACGTGCCGCGATAGACCTGGCCGCCGATGACCGCGCGGAAGCCGCTGTCGGTCCCGTCGGGGCACGCGGTGCCGCCGTGCGACCACGTGACCTGCGGGAAGAACTTGCCGGTCATGTCGCACGGCTGCGCGGCGGCGCCACCCAGCCCGTTGCAGTGGTCCGCGCCCGCGGTTCCGGCCTCGGTCGCGCAGCACTGGTTGGCCTCGAACGCGCTCCACCCGAGGTTCGCGCCCTTCGCGGTGCCGGCGCGCAGCACGTCGAGCTCTTCGATGCAGTTCTGGCCGACGTCGGCGATCCACATGTCACCGGTGCCGCGATCGAACGACCACCGCCACGGGTTTCGCACGCCCATCAAGTACACCTCGGGCGCGCCGCCGCCCGCCGCATACGGGTTGTCGGCCGGGATGCCGTACATGTTGCCATTCGCCGGATGATCGACGTCGATGCGGAGGATCTTCGCGAGCAGCGCGTTCGGGTTCTGGCCGTTGCGCATCGGATCGCCGCCCGATCCGCCGTCGCCGGTCGAGATGTAGAGGTAGCCGTCGGTGCCGAACTCGAGCATGCCGGCGTTGTGGTTGGTCGCGAAGTCGGGGATCGACAGGATCACGACGCCGCTCTGTGGATCGGCCTGGTTCGGATCGGTCGAGCTCACCGTGAACCGCTCGAGGACGTTGGCGCACGGCGCCTTCGGCGGCGGGCCGCCCGGGCACGGCCCGGTCGTGTACCAGATGTAGAAGTAGCCGTTCTGCGCGTAGTTCGGGTGGAACGCGAGGCCGAGCAGCCCCTGTTCGCCGCCGGCCGCAAAGTTCGCGACGCTCGTGATGTCGAGGAACGGCGTCGCCGCGAGCTGGAGGTTCGCGTCGAACACGCGGATGCGGCCTTGCTCCTCGAGCACGAACAGGCGGGGATCGTTGAACGGCGACGTCGCGAGCGTGGCGACGCCGCTGACCTGGCCGATCATCGTCGCGCTCATCGTCGTGCCGTGCACCGGGTTCGTGCACGCGGGCAGCGGGGGCGTGTCGGGAGGGCCGGCGTCGCCTGCGCCGCCGTCCTTGGCTTTCTTGCTGTTACTGCCGCACGCTGCGGTCAGCGCCATCAGCCAGGCCAGGTGCCTCATGGTCTCGGATTATAGCCTCGGGCAGGGGCTTGGCGGCGCCGACTTTGTTCGCCCACCGCCCGAAACCATAGAGGATCGCGCCGACCACCGCGAACGGGACCAGGAACGCCCAGCCGACGAACCCGTCGGCGATGCCGAAGTAGGCGAGGGCAGCGACCATGAGCACGACCCACGCGATGATGGCGACCAGGTAGCCGAGCAGCTGGATCTTGCGCTTGCGCAATGCGACCTCGAGCTTGTGCAGGAAGAACTGCGCCTCCTCGGGCGACAGCTTCTCGACCGCGCGCGCGAGGTCCTCGTGCTTGGACGCGTCGAACGCCTTCGCGACGAGCGGATCTTCGACCGGCGGCTTGGCGGCCACGGCGCAAAGCTAGCACGTCTGGTATACGTCGCCCGTGGGCGCTCGGCTCGTCGATGATCTCGGCCGCGCGGTCGTGTTGCCGCGCGCACCGCGGCGCATCGTGTCGCTGGTGCCGAGCGACACGTTCACGGTGGTCGCGCTCGGCGCGGCCGATCGGCTGGTCGGGCGCACGACCTGGTGCGAGCACGGCGACGGCGTGGCGACCGTGGGCGGCACCAAGGACGTCGACGTCGAGGCGGTGCTCGCGCTCGCCCCCGACCTCGTGATCGCGAACCAGGAGGAGAACCCGCGCAAGGCGCTCGAGGCGCTCGCGGCGCGCGTGCCGGTGCTGGTCTCGCTGCCGCGCACGGTCGAGCAGGGCTTCGCGCACGTCGCGCGGCTCGCCCGCGCGCTCGAGGCGGACGCGCGCGAGCTCGTGCAGCGCGCGTACGAGGTGCCGCGCGCGGCTTCGGCGACCGTGCGCGCCTTCGTGCCGATCTGGATGGATCCGCTGATGACGATCAACGCCGACACGTTCGGTTCCGACGTGCTCGCCCACGCGGGCGCGGCCAACGCGTTCGGCGATCGGCTGCGGCTGTATCCGCTCGCCGCGGATCTCGGCAAGGCGGCGGCCGCGGAGGCGGGCGGGCGCGACCAGCGCTACCCGCGCGTGACGCTCGACGAGGTTCGCGCGCGCGGTGCCGACCTGATCGTGCTTCCCGACGAGCCGCACGCGTTCTCCGAGGCCGACGAGCGCGTCCTGCGCGACGCGCTGCCGTCCGCGCGCGTCGTGCGCGTGTCGGGCAAGGATCTGTTCTGGTACGGGGCGTGGACGATCGAGGCGCTGCCTAGGCTCGCGGCCCGGTTAGCATCTTAGCGGTCGTCGGTCACGTTGCATCGCGGTGCGGGAACCTCGAGCACCCGCGTGACGACTCGCTTCGCGTCAATATCCATGCGGTGCAACGTATACGCGACGAGCACGCTCGTCGCGCTCAGCCTCGTTACGACTGCCGATCCTTCGTCGTATGCGCTGTCCGCAATCACGAACGCCGTTCCGGTGTTGGCGCCCACAGCTGCAACGCGCTCGCCCCACACGTCGCCGTTCTCGACGACTTGCGCGCTAGTCCATGTCACGAAGAAGGCGTCGCCGAGCGAGGTCACATCGGGCGCGGATTCGGTGGCTGGGTCGGTCGTGAGCGCGATCGGGTCGACGTCGGTCGCGAGGAGTGGAGAGTCGGCGCGGACTCGAAGCGTATAGATGTTCCAGTCGGTCGCGTAGCCCTGATACGCGATCAGGCCGACGGGGCCGGCAAATGCGATACGTGGGTTCGATGCAACGCCGGTTGCAGTCGCGGCGAGGACGACACCTCCGGGGTCGAGAACCGTCCCGTCAGTGCGAACGCGAGCTGCGCGGATCTCGGTCGGCGTATTCGTGGCTCCTGCCTGCCAGACGACGACGTAGACGCAGGCCGTCGGATCCCACGCGATGGCGGGCTCCTCGTGTTGTTCGGGTCCGGTCGCAATCGGAAAGGATGGCCCGGTGCTGCCATCGGCTTGAACGATCGACGCGTAGAGCTCGCGGACTTTCGAACTCGGCGCGTGAACCCACACGACCAGTACTTCGTTACCGCTCGACGCCACCGCCGGATGTACCCAGGTATCGCTGCCGGCGGGAGAGATGACGATCCCGTCCGGATCGAGGTTGGATCCCGCCTGTGTGACTCGTGAGATACGGATCTGCGCGCCGATTCCGTCGCGGTCATCGCGCCATGCGAACAGGAAGTTGTCACCTACCACGGTAGCTGCCGTGTCCTGCTGCGTGTACGGCGCCGTCGCAAGCCCGTCGACAGGCGCAAGCTGCGCGCCGGTGTGATCGAGCTGCGCGAATACAATGTCGTCGCCGGAGAGGCTCCGGCTATCGTTCCACGCGACGAACACGTGGCTCGAGGTCGACGCGATCGCAGGGTAGCGCTGGAAGTTGTAGCCGGTATCGAGGACGAGCCCATCCACATCCTGGACGGAACCACTTGACGTGATGCGCGCACCAGCAGCGCGCAGCTGACCGTCCCCGCCTGCACGGGCGTCTTGCCACACCGCAACGTAGCCCCCGCTCGTCCCGACTACGCGTGGCATCGTCTGCTCGCGTGGCGCGTTGCTGACCACGAAGGGTGAGCCGATCGGCGCGACCGTCGTGGAGCTCATGCGAACCCCATAGATGTCGAGGCTGGTCGGCACCGGCAGATTACGGGTGTCCTGCCAGGTCACGAGGCACTCACCTGGGACGGCGTCACAGGAGATCGTCGGGTACTGCTGTTGTGCCGTAGCGTGCACGACGAGTGCCCCACCGACCGCAATGCCTCCCTCTGCGTGCGAGTCAAGCACTGCACCTGCGCGAGTCACGCGCGTTGCATAGATGTCGACACCTGTCGCGTAGTCGACAAAAGCGACGATAAAGTTCGTGCCGTCAAACGAGATCGATGGAGACGCAGTTCTCGACACGCCCGTCGATATCCCGATCGGGCCTCCCGTCAGCGCGCCGGTAGGACCGAGGAGCTGACCGAGCGTATCCGCTTGATCGCTCACGGACGCTTGCGTGTACGCGACCAGGATCTCGCCTGTCGGGGCGGTCCCGAGCGCCGGCTCGCTGCTTGGCTCCGCGCTCGAGGTCACCGCGATCGCACCCGTGGGTCCGCCTTCAACGAAGCCGGCGACGATCTGATTGTTCGCCACCCATGCGGCAATCACACCACCACTCGCCGTGGTGGCAAGCACCGGTGTGGTTTCGCTCGCCGAGGTCGCGGCCACTGCTGGGAGTGGCGTCACCGTTCCGTCGATCGCGACTGCTGCGGCCGCGATGTCGGCATCCGTCCCGCCGGGCACCTTGTAGTCCTCCCACACGACGACGAACTGCGAGCCGTCGAACGCCACCGCAGGGTGTTGCTGTACGCCGGGCGAGACTCCGATGGGAAAGCTGGTCGGGTCGAGCGCGCCTCCAGTTTGATCGATACGAGTCGCCCAGACGTTGGAATACGCGCCGTCCGTGCGCCAGTCGGTCCATACGACGAGGTAGTCGGTACCGTCGAACGCCACCACGGGATCGAGCGCATTCGCGCCGATGGTTGCGACGATCGGCGAGTCGAGTGCCTCTTCAGCGCCGATGGTTGGAGGCGAAGCTGATCCGGTGCACTGGCACTCGGAGTCAGGGTGAACGACGGAGTCCTCACCGTTGGAACTCGTCGTCGCATTGCACGCTACGCCGAGCAAACCGTACAGGAGGACGCTGGCAGTCCGTGGGGCGCCCATGACTTCACGATATCGCGTTCGCGTTGTGGTGCGCGGAAAAATGCGATCGTCGACACCGCGATGAACTATTACGTGCACCGGGCCCTGTTCAAGATTGGGTTCTTCAAGAAGGTCAACGTCACCACTTCGGTGACGATCAACGGTCGGCTATTCCGCGTCCCCGTAGTGCGAGAGGCCGGGTACCACAACCTAATGAGGCGCGATGTGTGGCTGTTCGAGGTGCTCGAGCGCCTGTTAGCCGCACGGCCGGGAGCTGTTGTCGATGTCGGGATGAACATCGGCCAAACGT
>DATJXL010000014.1:0-16422 GCA_035500135.1 Kofleriaceae bacterium | reverse complement strand
CCGCCGAGCTACGAGCCGCTGCGCGTGCGGCGCCCGCGCTCGTGGTTGCTCGCGCACGGCTGGCGGCGCGCCGGCACGATCGGCGTGCGGGATGTTCCGGGCGCGAGCTCGAGACTCGAGATGTGACGAATCGTCAGAGCTTCGCTAGTTCGGCGCGGCTCCGGGCGCCGCACAGCCCTCGACCGAGCCGTCGATCGGCATGCCCGGGCAGGGTCCGCTCGTCAACGTGGTCAGCGAGAACGACACGCCGCCGCCTTCCGAGTCCGACCTCGGCGTGATCGTCGCCGCCTTGATGCAATACGGCGACGTCGACGACAGCAGCAGCGAGCCGATCGCGTTGGTCGACTGGTCGTCGGCGACCAGATCGGCCCAGGTGAGGTCGACGACTCCCGAGTCGGAGAAGCCGATCGAGACCGCGCCGTGGGTTGGCCCGAACGCGTTGTTGAACGCGTAGCTGGTCGGCGTGCCGCTCTGGTGCACGTTCATGCCGCCGAGGTGGCCGTCGAGCTCGAGCGTGTTCGCCGCGCACGTCGGAGGGCCGTCGTTGCCGCACGCGACCAACAGCACGCACATCCACCGCATGAGGACGAGAGGTTACACCTGCGACCAAACGCCGCAAACCGGCGCGTGCGACCTCCAGCATCGTAGCGGCATGTCGACCGCCGAAAAGTGGCTGCTCCGCGCGGTCGCGCTGTCGCTGTTCGCGCTGTGGGCCGTGATCGCGATCGGCCACATCCCGCGCGGCGGCTAGCCGACTACTCGCACGTCGCGAGCATCACGCACGACGCGCCGTTCTCCCAGCCCCAGCCGTCGCCGTTGCGATCGGCGGACGCACACAGCTTGCACGGCGGATACTGCGGCACGAGGCACCACGAGCCGAGGCGGCACGAGGCGTCGTTCTCCCAGCCCCAGCCGTCGCCGTTCCGGTCGGCCGACGCGCAGCTCGTGCACACCGGATACGCACCCGCGGGCACGCGATCGAGCGGTGGCACCGACGATCGCAACAGCGGCGCGCCACTCGCGACGAAGCTCGCGAAGTCGGCGTCGCCGGCGTTGGTCGGATACGGCACCCAGAACTGCTCGGCGCCGCTGGTGCGGTTCTCCCACGCCGTCGCGTACGCGACCGCGACGCCGTTCGCGCGCAACAGCGGCAGGAGTTGCTGCGAGAACCACGTGCTCTGGCTCGGAGCGGTCTCTTCCGCGAGCTGCGTGTTGCCGACCTCGGTCGCGGCCGCGACCTTGCCGCGCGTGCGTGCGAGCTGCGTGATGTTCTGCAGCATGCCGGTGAACGCGGTCGTCTGCTCGGCGAAGCTCGGCGAGCTCTGGTAGTAGAAGTCGCCACCGAGGATGTCGACGTACTCGTCGCCGGGGTAGCCGACGAGGTAGCCGTCGGTGGTCGCGATCGACGAGTTCGCCGCGGGCGAGTATGCGATGATCAAGTTCTGCAGGCCGCGCTCGACGCGCAGGTAGGTCACGATCGTCTGGTAGACGCGCTGGTACGCGGCGGCGCCGGTGAACTTCGGGTTCGCGACGTAGCTCGCGCAGCTCCAGTACGGCTCGCCCCACCAGAACCAGTTCCCGTTCTGCTCGTGCAGCGGGCGAAAGATGATCGGAATCTGATCGAGCCCGAACGAGACCAGCGCGTCGGCGAACACCTTGTAATTCGCGTCGATCAGCCACGACCGCGCGTACGAGTCGTCGTTCGCGATCTCGCACAGACACGCCTCGTTGCCCGGCGCGTCGAACGAATCGACCGCGCAGCCGTGCATGTGCCACTCCATCGCGACGATGCCGCCATGGTCGTGCACGACCTTCGCGGCGTCGGCGTGGGTCTGCGGCGTCGGCGTCCACGTCGAGGGTTTCATCGCGAGGTCCCACGCGTCGAATCCCATGACCGCGGGATGGTCGCCGACCAGCGAGTGCACGTCGGAGCGATCGAGCGCGCCGTCGCCGAGCCACTGCGTGCCATCGGAATTGACGCCGGTGAGGTTGTACCGCTCGTGGCCGAAGAAGAACGCGGCCGACGGCGAGTCCATCTGCAGGAGCAGGGTCGCGAGCAGGTCGGCGCGAGCGACCGCGACGTCGACGGAGCCGCTGCCGCTGCCGGTGCCGCTGCCGGCGCCGCTGCCGCTGCCGGCGCCGCTGCCGGTGCCGCTGCCGGCGCCGCTGCTGCTGCCGGCGCCGCTGCCGGTGCCGCCGCCGCTCGCCGCGCACGCGCCGAGCAGCGCCAACCCGACCACGAGCCGCCAGCCGCTGACCATGGCGCGCGCGTCTTGCAGCGCACGTGCCGGCATAACCGGTCGAACCGCCGTCGCCGCGACGAGGGTGCCCGGTCACCGGCAACTCGCGTTGCCACGCGCGAGCCGCGATGGTCGCAGCCGGCGATGGACGGAGTCGTACTAGGATGCGCGGCATGGGTGCTCTCCTGTTGGCGTTCGTCTTCGTGGTCGTCGCGTGCACTTGGATCGGGATCATGCTCGTGAAGCGCGGGCTCCAGCGATCCAAGGACCCCGCGATCCCGCAGGCGCGCGTGGCGAATCCCGAGGGCGCGGATGCCGCGTACGCGAAGGCAGCGCAGCTCGGGGCGCGCGTACCGCGCAAGATCGGCAAGGGCGTGCTCGTGGTCGGCGGCCTCGCCCTGATCGCGGCGCCCTGGGTTGCGGTGTGCGCCGCGCTCGCCGGCCTCAGCGACCTCGGCGGCAGCAAGGGCCGGGTGCTGCGCATTCGCGGTCGCGCTCGGCTTCCCGAGCTCGCGACCGGTGACGGCTGGGGTGCCAGCGACATCGTCCTCGAGTCGAAGCTCTCGGCCAGCGAACGCGCGGTGCTCGGCGAGCTGTGGCTGTTGACCGCGCGCATGGAGCACGCGTCGGTCGCGGCGTTCTCGCAGCTGAGCATTCACCTGTCGGCACTCGGTGCCCCCGCGCGCCT
The DNA here is from genome assembly GCA_035500135.1 of Kofleriaceae bacterium. Lineage (GTDB taxonomy): Bacteria > Myxococcota_A > Polyangia > Haliangiales > Haliangiaceae > JABFXX01. The sequence goes on along the minus strand of DATJXL010000014.1, from coordinate 13,494 downwards.
GCTCGAGGCCACGCATCGCGCCGCGCTCGAAGAGATCCGTCACGCCGAGCGTTGCTTCGCGATCGCGCGCGCGATCACCGGCGTCGCGCACACGGCCGGCCCGATTCCCGCGCTGGGGACGAGCCGTTCTCCGATCGATCACGTGCGGCTCGCGGTCGGCTCCCTCGTCGACGGCTGCGTCGCCGAGGGCATCGCCGCCGACGTCGCTCGCCGAGGTGCCGCGCTCGCCGGCGAGCCCGCGATCCGCGACACCCTCGAGCTGATCGCGCGCGAGGAGGCCGGCCACGCCGAGCTCGCGTGGGACGTGCTCGCGTGGTGCCTCGAGGTCGGCGGCGAGCAGGTCGGTCGTGCCGTCGCCGCGCGCGCCGAGCGGCTCGAGGCCGAGCTCGCGCCGCGCATGCCGGCGATCGAGGGCATCGATGACCTCACGCTCGCGCGGTTCGGCTGCAGCGATCAGGACGCGCTCGGTCAGCTCGCGGCGTCGCGGATCGGCCACGTGCGAGCTCGCGCATGCGAGCTCGTGCGCCGCGAGACGCGCGCGGCCGCGTGATCGGGCTAGCTAGCGGCTCGCCTTGAGCTTCTTGATCTCGGCGACCAGCTCGGGGATCGCCTTCTCCCATTCCATGACGACGCCGTAGTCGGCGACCTGGAAGATCGGCTCGTCCTTGTTCTTGTTGATCGCGACGATCGTCTTGGAGCCCTTCATGCCGGCGAGGTGCTGGATCGCGCCGGAGATCGCGACCGCGAAGTACAGGTTCGGCGCGACGATCTTGCCGGTCTGGCCGACCTGCCAGTCGGCGGGGACCATGCCGGCGTCGGTCGCGGCGCGCGACGCGCCCATCGCGGCGCCGAGCAAGTCGGCGAGCTGCTCGAGCACCTTGAAGTTCTCGCCGTTCTTCATGCCGCGGCCGCCCGACACGACGATCTTCGCGTCGGTGAGCTCGGGACGGTCGCTCTTCTGCGCGTCGATGTGATCGAACACCGCGCCGAGCGCGTCGATCTCGCCGGCCGGCGCGGTCGTCACGCTGCCGGCGCCCGCGAGCTCGGCCGCGGGCTCGAACTCGGACTGGCGCACGGTCACGCAGATGATCGGCGTCGTCACCTCGACGGTCGAGTACGCGTTGCCGGCGAGGATCGGGCGCACGAACTTGGTCGCGCCGTCGAGCTTCGCGATGTCGGACGCCATGCCGGCATCGAGCAGCGCCGCCACGCGCGGCACCAGGTCCTTGCCGAGCGCGGTCGCGGTCGCGCTGACCACGGTCGCGCCGTGCTCCTTCGCGAGCCGCGCGACGATCGGCGCGAACGTCTCGGCGAGGTAGTGATCGAGCTTGCCGTCGTCGACGACGACCACCTTCGGCGCGTACTTCGCAGCGGCGCCGCCGGCCGCGCCGGCGCCCGCACCGAGCAGGACTGCGATCACTTCGCCGCCATGCGCGGCCGCCGCGGCACGCGCGAACGCGAGGTTCGCGAGCGCGCTCGTGCGCACGGTCGAGCCAGAAAACTCACAAAGCGCGAGGACGTTACCCATCACAGCACCTTCGCTTCTTCTGCCAGCTTCTTCACCAGCGTCGGGATGTCGGCGACGAGCTGGCCGGCCGGGCGCGCGGGCGGCAGCGTCACGCCGACCTCGCGGATCGACGGCGGCGTCTTGCCATCGACGCCGTAGTCGCCGAGCTTGCCGGCGGCCATCGGCTTCTTCTTCGCCGCCATGATGCCCTTGAGCGACGGCAGGCGCGCGCCTTCACCCGAGTACGCGAACGAGGCCGGCGTCGTGCCGTTCTGGATCGCGTGCGCGCCGACGATGCGGAGGTCGACCGTGATCACCGCAGGCGTCGGCACGCGCTTGTACTCGACGCCACCGTCGACCTCGCGGCCGACGACGAATCCGGCCTTGTCGGTGTGCCCTCCCGCCGATGGCGTACCGCATTGAATGGACGCCGCGAACGTCGCCTGCGGCCAGCCCAGCTTGCCGGCGAGCATCTGGCCGACCTGGTTCGCGTCGCCGTCGACCGCCTGCTTGCCCATCACGACCAGGTCGGGTTTCTCGGCCGCGACGATGCTCTGCAGCACCTTCACGACGATCAGCGAATCGATGTCCTCGTCGCGTGCGACCACGTGGATCGCGCGATCCGCGCCCATCGCGAGGCACGTGCGGATCTCCTTCGCGGCGTCCTCGGGGCCGATCGACACCACGACGATCTCGCCGCCGATGCGCGCGCCGGTCTCGCCGTTCTCGAGCAGGCGCAGCGCGGTCTCGACCGCGTACTCGTCGAACGTGTTGACGATCCACGGCGCGCCGGTGAGGTCGATGTGACCGTCCTTGATCTTCACCTTCTGCGTGGGATCGGGGACGCGTTTGATCGGAACGAGGATCTTCATGTCGTCTCCTTCTGTGCTGGCGAAAGGCCGCTCTCGACGAGCTGGATGATCCAATCGGCGGCGCGCACGATATCGAATTTTTTCGGACGCGTACCACCTCCGAGCGGCGCTTTCGCGAGGACCCACGCGAGCGCGAGCTCGTCGAGCATGCCGAAGATCATGCGCGCGCCGACGTGCGCCGGCACCGCGCCGTCGAGCTCGGCAGCAGCCACGATCCCGCCGAGCACGCGCAGAAAATCCGCGAACTCGGGATTCGCGTACTCCTTCATGAACTTGCTCGATTGCCGGAGCTCGACCGTGAGCACCTCGGCCGCGGCGGGCTCGTCGTGGACGAGCTGCAGGTAGGTCCGGATGAACGCGCGCAGCTGCTCGCGCGGCGGCTTGCCGGCGATCGCGGCGCGCAACTTCGCGTTGACCTCCTGCATCCGGCGCTCGAACACCGAGATCAGGAGATCGTCCTTGTTCTTGAAATAGAGATAGATCGTCCCGTCGGCGACGCCCGCCTCCTTCGCCACATCCGAAACCTTCGCGGCGAAGAAGCCGTGGCGCGCGAAGATCCGTTCGGCGGCGCTCAAGATGCGCTCGCGCTTGTCGGGCGCCTTCGCCGCCCGCTCCGCCGCTGAATGAACCGTCATTCAGTCTAGGGGATACCTTCCGTGACGCGGATCGTCAAGCCGGCCCGTGCTACAACCTGCGGCGTGTCGAAGGTGAATCTGGCTTTGGCTCTGACGTTGCTCTGCATGCCACTTCTCATGGGTGGCGCGTGCGGAAAGAAGTCGGCAAACGCGAGCGGCGATCCGGGAGCGGCCGAGGCGCTCGAGCGCGCCGGATCCGGCAGCGCACCCGACCCGGTCGCGGTGGATCCCAACGCGCCGATCGACAAGACGCCGCTGCAGGGCGTCGACCTCGGCCAGCTGCCGGCCGACAAGCAGGAGCTGTTCTACAAGCTGCTCGGCTCGCTGTCGTCGCCGTGCGGCAAGGCGCATAGCCTGCGCACCTCGTTCACGACCGATCAGTCCTGCAAGCGCGCGCCGTTCGCGGTGCGCTACGTGCTCGCGCTCGTCGGCGACGAGGCGAACGAGACCCAGATCCGCGACGAGTTCGAGAAGAAGTACGTCAAGCAGGGCACGCCCGTGAAGTTCGATCTCACGCACGAGCCGCACATCGGCTCCGACGACGCGCCGATCCGCCTCGTCGAGTTCTTCGACTACGGCTGCCCGCATTGCGAGGAGTTCCTGCCGTTCATGGAGCGCGTGATCGCCGACGAGGGCTCGAAGATCAACGTCTACTTCCTGCACTACAACCTCGGTCACTTTCCGAACTCGCAGGAGGCCGCGCAGGCCGCGCTCGCCGCGTTCGCGCAGGGCAAGTTCCACGAGATGCACCAGCTGCTGTTCGAGCACCGCACCGAGCACTCGCTCGACCAGCTCGAGGGCTACGCCAAGCAGCTCGGCCTCGACATGACGAAGTTCCACACCGACTACCTCGGCGCGCTCGATCACGTGCTGCAGCAGAAGGCGCAGGGCGAGGCTGCGGGTGTCGACTCGACGCCGACCTTGTTCTTCAACGACCGCAAGTACGAAGGCCCGATGCATCCCAAGTACATCGAGATGTGGATCGAGGAAGAGCTGGCGGTGAATCGATGAAGGGGCTCGCTCGTCTCACGGCCATGCGCGCTGCGATCCTCGCGGGTCTGTTGTCGGCCGGGCTGTTCGCCGGTTTCGCCCACGCCGACGAGCTCAAGGTGGGCGATCGCCTCACCGAGCTCGACACCGCCGTCGACTACAAGGGCAAGTCGTTCAAGCTGAGGGCGTTCAAGGGCAAGTGGCTGATGCTCACGTTCGGCGCGTCGTGGTGCAAGCCGTGCGCGAAGGAGCTGCCGGCGTGGGACAGGCTCGCACCGGAGTGGAAGGCCAAGGTCGAGTTCGTCGCGGTCGACCTCGACTCGAAGTCGGACGACGGCCGGCGCTTCCACGACAAGGACGTCAAGATCAAGAACATGACGCGCGCGTATCTGTCGCCGGATTCGGCGGTCGCCGCGAAGTACGGCAGCGACCACATGCCGACGACCGTGCTCGCCGATCCGCAGGGCGTGATCCGCTACATCCGCGGCGGCTTCGAGAAGGGCGATGTCGACGGTGAGGTCGAGAAGATGAAGGCGCAGCTGGGCAAGCTGGTCAAGTAGGGTCGGCGAGCGCCTGATCGACCAGCTTGCGGAACGCCTCGATCGGCTGCGCCCCCGGAAGCTCGCGCCCGTTGATCAAGAACGCGGGCGTGCCCTGCACGCCGACGTCCTTGCCGGAGGAGATGTCCTCGTCGACCTGCTTCGCGAAGGCGTGGGTGTCGAGCGCGTGGGTGAACGCGTCGACGTCGAGGCCGATCTGATGGGCGTAGTCGATCAGCGCGTCGCGGTCGAGTGCGTCCTGGTGCGCGAAGATGATGTCGTGCATCTCCCAGAACTTGCCCTGCGCGTACGCCGCGTAGCACGCCTCGGCCGACAGCCGCGCCGCCGGATGCACGACGAACTGCTTGACGACGATGCGCAGCTTGTTCGGGTACTCGTCGAGCAACTGGTCGAGCGTGGCGAGCGCCGTGCCGCAGTACTTGCACTGGTTGTCCTGGAACACGACGATCGTGACCGGTGCGTCGGGCGCGCCGCGCGACGGGCCGCGATCGAGGCCGAGCGCGATCAGCTCGGCGCGCGTGTAGGGCCGCGAGGTCTTGGAGTCGTGATCGAACGCGCTGGGCAGCTGCTCGCGAGTCGGCAGCGCCGGCGCGGCGGGCGCGGAGTGATGCGCCGGCACGGCGGTCGCGACCGGAACGGCTGCCGGAGCCGGAGCCGGAGCGGCGGCCGGAGCGGGAACGGCAACGGCAACCGGAGCGGGATCCGGACTGGACGTGGCGTGCACGACGTACGCGGTCGTGGCGCCGGCTGCGAGGAACGAAGAGGCGAGAGCGAGCTTCAGCATGGTCGATCCTTTCGGTGGAGAGGCATCGACACGGGAGATGGCACCGAACGTAGCGATCGCGGCGAGCACACCGGCGACCACGTCGCGGCGCGGGCGAGTGCCCGACAGCGAGCGCTCGACCAGCTTCGTGACGCCATCAGCGAGGTAGCGGCGGCCGCGCGTCAGGCGCTGCATCGCGTTGGCCTCGGTCAGCCCGAGCGTCTCGGCGACGTCTCGGATCGATCGGCCTTCGCGGTAGTACAGCACCAGCACCTCGCGGTAGCGCTCGGGCACGCGCGCGAGCGCGTCGGCCACGACCGCTTCGGCTTCGGCCGCGGCGGTGTGATCGAACGGGCTCGCCGCGTCGCTCGCGTCGTCGGCAGCATCGCCGACCGGCTCCTCGCGGCGCGTGCGCCGGCGAGCCTTGCGACCGAGGTTGCGGGCGATCCCGCATAACCACGGCCGCACGACCGCCGCGTCGCGCAGCTGACCGAGCTGCCGCCACGCGGCGATGAACGTCTCTTGCGCGACGTCCTCGCCGAGCGCGCGGTCGCGCGTCGAGCTGTACGACACGGCCCACACCACGTCCTGGTAGCGCGCGACGAGCCGGCCGAACGCGGCGTGCTCGCCGCGGCGACTTGCCTCGACGAGCTCGCGATCGGTCACCGCCATCGTTCCCATGTCATCGCTACGTGCCTGCCGGGTGCTCGAACATGACAACAAAAGTGCAGTGCCGCGAAATTCCTCACTCGAAGGTCCTCGCTTCGCTCGGCCTTCGGTACGAGCGACCCCAGCCCCCCCGCTTCGCTTCCTACCACTTCGCGGCGGTCACGGTGACCGTCGTGCCGCGCGCGAGCCCGAGCGCGACCGATTGGCCGGCCGCGAGCGTGCCCGAGGACACGATGGTCTCGGCGACCGGCCCGGTCAGATCGGTCACCGCGTGGCCGTCGATCGCCACGATCTTGTCGCCGACGACGATGCCGGCCGCGGCGGCCGGGCCGCCCGCCGACACCGTCGTGACCGCGAGGTCGGTCGGCTCGACATCGGTCGCCATGCCGAGCGTGCCGGCGTCGCCGTTGCGCGGCGGCACGACGGAGATCGTGCCGAGATCGAGGTGCTGCCCGGCGGTCACCGTGTACGGCTTGGTCGCGAGCGACTTGCCCATGCTCGTCATCGCCATCAGCTCGACGTGGCCGGTGCCGGTCGCCACGCGCTGGATCTCGAAGTGTCCGCTGGGGTCGGTCATCGGGCCGTTGCCGAACATGAGCGACACGTACTGCTGCTGGGAGCCGCCGTGGTCGGCGTCGGCGATCGCCGCGACGCCCGGCACCGGCGAGCCGTCGAGCACGCTCACGACCGTACCGACGATCGTCGCGAACGGCTGGAGCGCGAGATCGAGCGTCGCCGGGCCGGCCGGTACGTCGACCGCGCCGGCCGCGTTGCCGCCGTCGGTCGTGGCATCGCACGTGTAGTGGCCGGGTGCGAGGTGCTCGATCGAGTACGAGCCGTCGGCGGCATCGACGTGGCGATCGATGCGGCCCATCGGACCGCCGCACGACACGTCGAACGACGGCACGGCCGCACCCGATTGCGTGACGTGGCCGGAGATCGTGCCGAGCGGTGCGAGCGTGAGCGTGACGCTGTCGCCGGTCTTCACGTCCTTGCGCTCGGCGTGCGACGCGCCGCGCGGGCCTTCGACGACGAGCGTGTACGTCTGCTTGCGCAGGTGATCGATCGTGAACTTGCCGTCGGGCCCGGTCAGCACCGGCGTGGTCGACGACAGGTACGCGACCTCCTCGAACTTCGACTGGATGTCGCCGCCCGGCTGCAGGTGTGCGGTCACCCACGCGTCGGGCGCGGGCGCGCCATCGCCGGTGTTGACCTGGCCGCGGATCACCCCGTCCTTCGCCTCGACCGTGACGACGACGCCGGTGTGCTCGGCGCCGGCGGCGACCTCGATCGGCTCGCGCTCGTGCTCGGCCTTGGCGTTGTCGAGCGCGACGCCGACGAAGTCGTCGAGCCCCTCCGACTCCACGCGATACTTCCCGGGCTCGAGCCCGACGATCTTGAACGCGCCGTCGGGGCCGCTCGTCGCGGCGCCATGCCCGAACGCCTGCGACATCGCGACGCTCACCGCCATGTCCTTGTCGCTCGGCCGCGCCGCCACGCGGGTGCCTTCGACCGGCTTGCCGTTCGTGTCGACGACCTTGCCGGAGATCGACGCGCGCGTCTCGAGCGCGACGACGAGCCCCGACTGGTTCGCATCGGTGACCGCGATCTCGAGCTTGCCGGCCGGGCCTTCACGCGTGCGTGCGGTCAGCACGAACTTGCCGGACGGCACGTGCTCGAGCACGAAGTTGCCGGTCGCGTCGCTGTCCGCCTGCACGAACGCCGCCTTGATCATCTCGAACATGTTCGCGAGCCCGATCTCGCCCGCCGGCGCGATCGAGATCGACGCGACCTGCCCGGGATCGACGCGCCCCGATAGCGTCGCGCCCGGCGCCATCTCGACCACGACGCCGGTGACGTCCTTGTCGGCGACCTCGACGTTCTTGCCGATCTCCGGCATCTTGCCTTCGCCCATCGCGGCGAGCAGGTAGTTGCCGGGCCGCACGCCGACGATCTCGAACGCGCCGTCGGGGCCGCTCGGCTCGGGCGCCTGGGCCTGATGGCTCTCGGCGCCGATCGACCACGCGCCGATCTCGATGCCGGGCACGCCCTGCTGCGTGCCCTTGACGACGACGCGGCCGGTGATCGAGCGCGCGCGGTCGACGACGACGCGCACGCCGTCGACCTGCTCGCCGATGCCGAGCTCGACCGTCGTCGGCGTCGTCGACGCGTAGCCGCGCGCGCTCGCGTCGATCGTGTTCGCGCCCGACGGCAGCCCGTGCAGCTCGAACCTGCCGTCGGCGTCGGTCGTCGCATCGCGGCCATCGCCGCCGCTGTGCAGTCGACGCGTGTGCGCGACGACCATCGCGCCCGCGACCGGCTTGCCGGTGTCGCGCGCGACGACCTGGCCGCGGATGCGGCCGCCGGGCACGAGCGCGAAGTCGATGACGAGCGGTTTGCCGGCGAGCTCGATCGAGCGCGACGACTGCGTGTAGTCGTCGTGGCCGGCCGCGAGCTGGTACGAGCCGTCGGGCAGCGACAGCTCGTAGTGGCCGCGCGCGTCGCTGAGCGCGAGCGCCGGCGCGGCGTGACTCGTGAACGCGCGCAGGCTCTGCTCGGTCGCGGCGACGCGCGCGCCGGCGATCGTGCCGCCGCCGACGTCGCTGATCGTGCCCGACACGAGCGTGCCGCCGGCGGCGAGCGCGAGATCGACGCCGGTCTTGTGCTCGCCCGAACCGACCGCGAGCTTGGCGTGCGCGCCGGGCAAGAACCCGGATGCGGTCGCGCTCACCGCGTAATCGCCGGGCGGCACGCTCGCGAGCGTCCACGCGCCCGTCGCGTCGGTCGTCGCGACCAGCGGCGGCTCGCTCGAGTGGCCGAAGCTCATGGCGAGCTCGACGTGTGCGACCGCGACGAACGCGCCCGCGATGGCGGTGCCGTCGGACTTGCGCGTGACGCGGCCCGCGAGCGACGCCGGCACGACCGGCCCGTGCTTCGCCACCACCGCCGCCGAGCCGGCGTGCTCGGCGCCCGACCCTCCGCCGGTCGCCGCGGTATCGCGGTGGCGCATGCGCCAGCCGAGCACGAGCGCGACGGCCGCGAGCACGATCCCGACCAGAGCCATTCGCCTGCTGCGCGACCGAGACATGGGCGCATCCTACTCGCGATGCCAGCGCTCGGCGTGCGGTGGCGGCGGCGGCAAGAGCTTGCACGGCGCGAACGAGGCCGGCGCGGCGGGGTCACCGAGCTGTAACTCGAGCGCGTCGTCGCCGCAGGTCGCGGTGACCGGCGCGCGCGCGTCGCAGCTGTCGGCGCGATGGTCGTAGCGGCGCACGACAAGCCCGGCGAGCCGATCGCCTTCGCGGTGAAGCTGGAGTGATCGCGGTGCGCCACGCACGTCGCTGCCGATCGAGTCGGCGAAGATCGGATAGCCCTCGATCACGCCATCGTGGTCGAGCAGCATCCAGCGCTCGCCGGCGTCGTCGCGCCACGTTCCTTCGAGATCGTCGGCGCACGCGGTGACGTGCGAGCGCGCGCACCCGAGCACGAGCACGAGCACGAGCGCGAGCTTCACAGGCCCGCTTGGGCCTTCAGCGCTTCGGCCTGGTCGTACGCGCGCAGCGCGTCGACGATGTCGTCGATGTTGCCGTCGATGATCGCGGGCAGGTTGTGCTTCGTGAGCCCGATGCGGTGATCGGTCACGCGATCCTGCGGAAAGTTGTAGGTGCGGATCTTGTCGCTGCGATCGCCGGTGCCGACCTGTGACTTGCGCATCGCGGCCTCGGCCTGCATCTGCTTCTCGCGCTCGGCCTCGAGCAGGCGCGAGCGCAGGATCTTCATCGCCTTGCTCTTGTTCTTGATCTGGCTGCGCTCGTCCTGGCACGCGACGACGATGCCGCTCGGAATGTGCGTGATGCGCACCGCCGAGTCGGTCGTGTTGACGTGCTGCCCGCCGGCGCCGCTCGAGCGATAGACGTCGATGCGCAGGTCCTTGTCGTCGACCTTGACGTCGACCTCCTCGGCCTCGGGCAAGACCGCGACGGTCGCGGCACTGGTGTGGATCCGCCCCTGCGCCTCGGTCTCGGGCACGCGCTGCACGCGGTGCACGCCCGACTCGAACTTGAGCTTCGAGAACACATCCTTGCCCTCGATCAGGCAGATCACTTCCTTCATGCCGCCGGAGGTGCCCTCGGAGGTCGACATCACCTCGACCTTCCAGCCCTGGCGCTCGGCGAACCGCGAGTACATGCGATACAGGTCGCCCGCGAACAGCGCGGCCTCGTCGCCGCCGGTGCCGGCGCGGATCTCGAGGATCGCGTTCTTGCCGTCGTTCGGATCTTTCGGGAGCAGGAGGATCTTGAGCTGCTGCTCGGCTACGGCGCGCTGCTCGTCGAGCTGGCGCATCTCGTCGCGCGCGAGCTCGCGCAGCTCGCCGTCGGCTTCGGCATCGGCCAGCTGCTTGGCCTGCGCGAGATCGGCGACGAGCTTCTGATACGCCTTCCACGCCGCGACCAGCGGATCGAGCTCGGCGTGCTCGCGCGACAGCTTCATGAACTCGCCGCGCTTGTTGATGACCTCGGCCGTGCCGAGCAGCGCCGCGACTTCTTCGTGGCGACGCTCGAGCGTCGCCATCTTGTCCCGGAAGTTCTGAGTCTCGAACATTAGCGGCCGAGCGCTGTTGCGGGCCGCGTTCTCGCTCCGCCTCGCGCTCGCGGCCTCACGACGCGTTCACATCGATTACGACTTGGCGGTCTTGTTGTACTTCTTGTTGAAGCGATCGATGCGGCCCGCGGTATCGAGGAGCTTCTGCTTGCCCGTGAAGAACGGGTGGCAGTTCGAGCAGATATCGATGCCGAAGTCGCCGCGCGTCGAGAACGTTTCGTGAACCATGCCGCACGCACACGTGATGCGCGCCGGACGGTAGTGCGGATGACCTGCGGTGTCCTTCATGGCAGCGCGTAGATATAGGGATGTTCGGGCCGGATCGCAAGGGGATAGGACCGAACGGGTAGGGTCTGGAATTTCGGGGATTTCCGGTACCAACGGGCCGCAAGGCGCGCCGGCGACGCCGACTAGCGCTTGAGCCGGCTGCCCGCCTTGTCGGGATAGAGCGGCAGGAGCTCGTGGCCGACGCGCAGGTCGCCGACGTTCTTGTACTTCGCGGCGAGATCGAGGCTCACGTACACCTTGTTCTGATCGAACAGGCCGAAGCTCGTCGACACGATGATCTGCTCGTCGCCGACCTTCTCGAAGCCCTCGGGGATCACGTCGTGGCCGTAGATCGACATCGTGCTCCCGCACGCCTTCAAGAACCGCCGCGCCTCCTGCTGCGTCGCCGACCGCGCCCACAGCACCTTGCCGACGATCGGCGTGTCGAGCACGTCGAGCGGGCTCGCGAAGCCGGCTCCGGACAGATCCGCAGCTTCGAGATCGGCGAGCGACTCGATCACGGCGGCCGGCGCGGCGTGCGTGAACATCGCGCCGCACTTGCTCCACGCCGCGAGCGCGAACGTATGGATGATGCCGCGCATACGGGCGGTCCCGGCCGGGCCGAGGATGTGCTCGAGCAGCGCGACCTCGTCGGCTGCGAACTTCGCGGTGTGCGGTCCACCGATGTGACCGTGCTCGTGATTGCCGAGCAGCGCGAACACGTGCCCGGTGTACTGCGCGGCGAGCCCGGCGTACGCGATCATCAACTCTCCGCTGGCGTCGCGGTAGTACTCGCCGAGAAAGTCCGGCCAGTCCTCGGGCTCGATGTAAGGGCCGTGGATGAGATCGCCGGTGAACAGCAGGTACGCGTCGCCGTGATGCGCGATCAACGCTTGCTCGAAGATCGCGACCATGCGCTTGAAGTCGCGCATGCAGCCCTGCAGATCCGTGCACACGAGCAGCCGACCTTTGTCGGGGAGCCTGAGCACGCGGGCCATCGCCGTCCAAGCTATCAGCTGCGCTAGACTTTCACCATGGCCCGGCGGATTCGCGCGCACGTCACCGGCCACGTCCAGGGCGTGTCGTACCGCGCGTCCGCCGCCGCGCACGCGCGCCGGCTCGGGCTGGTCGGCTGGGTGCGCAACCTTCCCGACGGCTCGGTCGAGCTCGAAGCCGAAGGTGACGACGCACCGCTCGCCGAGCTGGTCGCGTGGTGCGAGCACGGCCCACCTGCAGCACGCGTCACGCGCGTGCGCATCGAAGAGCTCGAGCCGACCGGAGCCGAGCGCGCGTTCATCACGCGCTAGGACGGCGGATACTTCACGACGCGCCAGCGCCACGAGCACGCGAGCCACAAGACGGCGATCAGCGCGGTGCACGCCACGCTGCCTTCTGGCGTAGCCATCGGGCCTCGGCGAAGGTGACGGCGCGCGTTGCTACGACTCGAGGCCGAGCAGGTCTTGCGCTTCGGGATCGGGCGGACGGCACACGACGCGATCGACCGACGCCATCTTCGCGTGGATCACGTCGCACACCGGCGTGAACGATGCCTTCTGGAACGCGCGCAGCGACGCTTCGTTGTCGGCCGCGATCAGCGCCCAGCTGCGATACGCGTCGGTCGCGCGCAGCTCCTTCGCGATGTGCTCGAGCATGACCGGCGCGACGCCGCGGCCGCGCGCGGCGGGCGCGACGAACACGCTGTGGATGTACGCGTCGTACTTCGACAGCTTCAACGTGCGGCCGAGCTCGGGCGCTTCGACCGGGCCGCGCGCGTACCACGCGACGCCGGCGGCGCGCGGGCCGAGCTTGGCGAGCACGGCGCGGTCGCCGCGCTTCCAGAACTTGCGGCGCGTCAGCTCGTCGAGCGCGAGCTGCTCGACCAGCTCGGCGGCGCGCGCTTCGTCGAGCTTGTCGAACTCGGCCTCGGTGAAGTCGACGAGCTCGAGGCCGGCGGGCGCTTCGATGCCGCGCGTCCACAGCTGGCCGCGATACAGGCAGAACCGCTCGAACTGCGCGACGCTCGCCGCGGCGTGGCGGATCTTCGTCCACGCCGCGCGCGCCTGCGCGGCCGCGACCGACGGCGTCTCGCGCGCGCGGCGTGCGCGGCGCGCGACGTGCGTGTACGTGCGGCCGACCGACGCGGTCGTCGACTGGCCCCACACGCGCACGGCGAGCGCCTGCTGCTTGCTGCTCGGCAACGTCGGCAGCGCGTAGTCGACCGCGCCGGTCACGACGTCGAGCGCGACGCAGCCGCGCGCGCGGGCGGCGAGCGCCTCGGCGTGCAAGAGGCGCGGCGCGGCGCGCTTGTGCGCCTGCGGATCGACCGCCATCGCGAGCACGACCGCGCGCTCGCCGTCGTCGACGACGAGCGCGGCCGCGCACGTCTCGCCGGCCTCGTCGTCGAGACGCGCGAGCCGGACGTGGCCGAGCTTGCCCTGCGCGAGCGCGATGTCTTCGAGCAGCGCGCTCGCTTCGTGATCCGCGATCGGCGACGGTTCGTCGCGCTCGGCCCATTCGAGCCGCGACAGCCGGCGCAGCGCCGACAGTCCCTTGCGCAGCTGCGCGAGATCTTCGCCGTGCGTCGTGACGACGCCGGTGGCATCGGTCGCCTCGACCGGCGCGAGCGCGA
>DATJXL010000013.1:0-4884 GCA_035500135.1 Kofleriaceae bacterium | reverse complement strand
CACCGCGGTCGCCGAGATCGCGGACGCGATCGCGACTCCGCCCGCGGCCCACGCCAAATGCACGCGACTGCGGCGCCGCTCGGTGACGACCTCGTGCACCTGCGACGAGATCATCTGCTCGGCGAGCGCCGGCACGTCGAGCTCGAGCGTCGCGCCGGAGACCGCTTGCCGCTTCGTGACGAAGCCGGCGCGCCCCGGCGCGGCGGCCGTGATCTCGACGTCGCCGGCTTCGACGAGCTCGCGGATCTCGGGCCGCGGCTGCACGACACGGCCGGCGATCGTCACCGCGAAGCCGGTCGGCATCGGCTGCGGCACGTGGACGACCACGGTCGCGAGCTTGGCCGCCACCGCATCGGCGTGATCGCGCGCGAACTTCGTGCGCGCCGCGTTGCCGGCGCGCTCGAACTCGTCGGCGGCCGACGTGAACAGCTCCCACGCCTTGCGCAGATGTCCGAGCTGCTGGTGGCAATCGGCGAGGTTGAGCTCGGTGCCGGTCGCGTGATCGAGATCGAAGCTCTTCTGGAAGCGATCGCACGCTTCGGCGAACTTCTTCTCGCCGGCGAGCGCGCGGCCCTCCTCGAACAGGCGGTCTGCCTCCGTCGGAGCCGGTTGTGCGCGAGCGGTCACCGCGTACAACGAGCAAATACACGCGACGACTGCGTACCACCGCACAGATCGCATCGTCGCGCCGTTCAGCACGGCGAGCAACCGTTGACGCCCCTCTTGCTCCAGCCCTACGATGATTCGGTCGTGGCGCGTTTTCATGTAGGAGCAGTCGCGGTCGTGGTCGCGAGCTGCGGCTGGGTCGCCGGTTTCAAGGACGTGCAGCCGTGGAATGACGCGCCCGGCACCGGCACCGACGGCAGCGGCGATGGCGGCGGCTCGGTGTGCTACGGCTCGAACTACGTCCAGGTGTGCTTCGACAGCGCGCCCACCGGATCGCAAACGCTGCCGCCGAGTGGCTCGTCGTTCATGTCGACGAGCTGCTTCGCGGGCGGAAACGTCACCTACACGCCGTCGTCACCGACGTTGTGCATCATCCCGGCCGCCGACGTCACGATCGACGCGGGCTCGGTGACCGGCGCGCAACCGCTCGTCGTCATCGGCGCCAACTCGATCACCGTGAACGGCATCCTCGACGCGTCGTCGCACAGCAGCGGCGGCGGCGGCAGCGGAACCGCCGGCCCCGGCGCGGGCTCGTCGTCGCTGTGCGGATCGGGAGGCACGGTCGGGACCAACGGCGGCGGCGCGGGCGGCAGCTACGTCGGCGTCGGCGGTGCGGGCGGCGCGTCGACCGGTGGCGGCGGGACGGCCGCGGCCGCGATCGCGGTCGGCTTTCATCCTGGCTGCCGCGGCGAATCCGGCAACGGCAACAACTCCGGGCACGGCGGTTACGGCGGCGGGGCCGTGTACTTGATCTCGCCCATGATCATCATCAACGGCAGCGGTGGGATCCTCGCGAACGGCGCGGGTGGCACCGGCGGCGGCGCCGACGACAACTGCACCGACTGCGGCGGCGGCGGCGGCGGCACCGGCGGCACGATCGTGCTCGAAGGCACGACCGTGACGATCGCGAGCGGTGCGCAGCTGTGCTCGGTCGGCGGCGGCGGCGGCCAGGGCGCGGGCACGCAGCAGGGCCAGAACGGCCACGATCCGATGGTGTGCGTCGGCGGCAGCGGCGGCAACTCGATCAGCGCGGGCGTCGGCGGCTCCGGTGGCGCGGGTGGCGACACCGGCACGGACGGCCAGGTCGGCGCCGCGGGCGCCAGCGGCAGCGGCGGCGGCGGCGGCGGTGGTGGCGTGGGCGCGATCCGGATCTTCGCGACGACCAAGTCGATCAGCGGGACCGCGTCGGTCGTGCCGCCGGCGCCTTAGTTAGGTTGGATAGCAGTCAGCGCCGGCAGGCCATCGGATTCTGATCGCAGTCCGTCGCGGGCGGCTTCGTGGTCGTCGTGGTCGTCGGCGGATGTGATGCCTCGACGTGCGAGACGTGCGGCGCGTCGAGGTCGGTGCCGGCCGCGCGGCACTGGGCGGCGAGCTCGTCGCGGCGCGCCGACGGCGCGATCGCGATCCAGTGCTGCGCCCTAGCGACGTCGTGTGCGTGACACGCGGCCCGCAGGTTCCTCGCCAGCTCGTCGGCCGGCGACGTCGCGTGCGTCGAGTGATGCGGTGGCGTCGTCGGAGGTGTGACAGGCAGCGGATCCACGGTCGCGACCGCGGCGGCATCCGGCGGCGCGGCGGCATCCGCCGGTGGAGTCGCCGCGACCGCCGGTGCGGCGGCATCGATCGCGATCACCGCCGGCGCTTGTGCCACCGGCGCCGACGGTTCGTCGCCGCCGCGGCCCGCGTAGATGACGAGCCCGACCCCGGCGAGCGCGACGCCGATGCCACCGAGCACGAGCGGAAGCGCGAGGTTGCGCGGCCGGCCCGGCGACGTCGGCCGCGCGGTCGCGATCCGCACGATGCGCTTGCTCGCCGTCGTCGGCGAATCCTCGTTCGAGCCCATCGCCCACTCGGACGCGACCGACGTCGTCAGATCGGGCACGAGCGCGAGCTGCGAGCTCGTCGCGTCGGCTGCCACCGCGAGTCCCGGCGACACCGTCACCGTCACCGCCTCCGACTTCGTGTCGCGCGCGAGCATCTGCACCCATGGCTCGGGGCGCCGCCCGAACAGCTCCTTCATGAACCGGCCGAGTGTCGCGTTCGACAGCGCCACCTGGCCTTTCATCGCCGCCGCTTCGATCGCCTCGTGCAGCGCGGCCGCGCTCTGGAAGCGCGCCGACGGTTCCTTCTGCAGCAGCTTGGCGACGATCGCGTCGACCTCGGGAGGCACGTCGTCGCGCACCGTGCGCAGGCGCGGCGTCTCGACGGTGACGATCGCCTCCATGTTCTCGTAGTCGGTCTCGAGCTTGAACAGGCGCTCGCCCGCGAACATCTCCCACATCACGATGCCGAGCGAGAACAGATCGCTGCGACGATCGATCGCCTGCGCACGGCATTGCTCCGGCGACAGATACGAGATCTTGCCCTTCACGGTGCCGACGTGGGTGTCGGCCGAGCGCACCGCCGCCTTCGCGACGCCGAAGTCGACGACCTTGACGTGGCCTTCGTAGCTCACCATCAAGTTCGACGGCGACACGTCGCGATGCACGATGCCGAGCGGCTTGCCATCGATGCCGATGCGCTCGTGCGCGTGGTCGAGCCCGGCCGCGGCGTTCGCCGCGATCGTCAGCGCGCACCCGATCGGGATCCGCTCCTTGCGCGCCTGCGTGCGCTGTACGATCTCGCGCAGCGTCTCGCCGTGGACGTACTCCATCGTGAAGAAGTACGAGTCGCCGAGCACGCCGGTGTCGTATACCTGCGCGATGTTGGGGTGCTGGAGCTGGGCGGCGAGCCGTGCCTCGTCGAGGAACATGCGCACGAACGCGGCGTCGTTCGCGCGATGCTGCAGCACGCGCTTGAGCACGACGTAGCGCTCGATGCCGGCGCCGCTCGCGTTGCGGGCCAGAAACAGCTCGGCCATGCCGCCGGTCGCCAGCTTCGCGATGATCGAGTACGTGTTCGCGCTCGATCCGACTTGCGGCGTACCCTCTGCCACGAGCGTCGATCATAACCCGGTCGTGTCACGTTCGTCGGCCAGTGTGCGGCGCCCGCACGCCTGTGCGAGCGCTGACCACGCGATTCCACTGCCATGCACGGCGGCACATCGCTTGCTGTTACCGCGGCCATGTCCAAGACCCTGGTCGCGGCTGCGGCGCTCGCGTGCGCGAGCTGCGGCACCGACTTCCACGACACGACAGCCGGGTCGGGCGGCGCCGGCAGCGCGGGCGGCGGCAGCAACGCGAACGCGACGGGCGATCTGCCGTGCGACGTCCAGACCATCCTCTCCGACCACTGCACGAGCTGCCACGGCGATCCGCCCTCGAACGGTGCGCCGATGTCGCTCGTGACGTACGACGACTTGATCGCTCCCGGCACCGACGGTCAATCGATCGCGCAGCGCGCGCTGGTGCGCATGACGAGCACCACGATGCCGATGCCGCCGGCTCCGTCCGCGCCGGTGGCAGCAACCGACATCGCGACGTTCCAGGCCTGGGTCGACGCGGCGATGCCGCCCGGCACCGCGTGCTCGTCGCCGGATCCGCTGAACGCGCCGCCGACGTGCACGAGCGGCAAGTACTGGACCGCCGGCGACGACGGCAGCGCGAAGATGCATCCCGGCGACGCGTGCATCTCGTGCCACGCCTCGCACAGCGGCGGCGACGACGCGCCGCAGTTCACGATCGCGGGCACGGTGTTCCCGACCGGTCACGAGCCCGACGACTGCGATGGCGTGAACGGCGGGGCGCAGGTCGTGATCACCGACGCGAACAACGCGACCTACACGCTGACCGCCAACTCGGTCGGCAACTTCTACACGAGCGCGGCAGTCGTGTTTCCGATCCACGCGAAGGTGGTCGCGAACGGCCAGGAGCGCGATATGGGGACCGCGCAGACCAGCGGCGACTGCAATTCCTGCCACACGCAGAACGGCGCAAACATGGCCCCAGGACGGATCGTGCTGCCCTGAGCCGCAAGCTACACTCGTTCGAAATGGCCGACGATAGTGGCGTCTCCACTCCGACCAGCACGCTGGCGGTGTTCCGCGATGGCAGCCAGATGTCGTCGTGGTACCTCATCGTGTCGGCGGCAGGCGACGTGCGATCGCGGCTCGTGCCGCTGCAAGACGGAGTCGAGCTCGCGTTCGGGCGCTCGAACACGTGCGACGTCGCGCTCGATCACGAAGGCGTCTCGCGCCGCCACGCGGTGTTCCGGCGGCGCGGCGACGACGTCAGCGTCGAGGACCTCGGCAGCCGCAACGGCACGAACGTCAACGGCGCCGCG
>DATJXL010000012.1:0-11051 GCA_035500135.1 Kofleriaceae bacterium | reverse complement strand
CCGCCGAGCTACGAGCCGCTGCGCGTGCGGCGCCCGCGCTCGTGGTTGCTCGCGCACGGCTGGCGGCGCGCCGGCACGATCGGCGTGCGGGATGTTCCGGGCGCGAGCTCGAGACTCGAGATGTGACGAATCGTCAGAGCTGCAGCTAGCTGCAGCTACTTGCCGCTGCCGTTCGTCAGCGTCGCCATCAGGCTGTCGCGGATCGCGTCGCGCGTCTTGTCGAGGCGCGGATCGCGCGGTGCGAGGTCCTTCGACTTGTCGGCGATGCGCTCCGACAGCATCAACGCGAGCAGCGACTCGAACACGCTGCCTTGCGCGCTGCCGCTCGCGCCGTTGCCCTGGATCATCACCTTGGGCACGACGTCGATCTGCGCGTGCTCGATCGCTTCGGAGAACCGCTCCATCACCTGCCGCGTCAGCTGCAGCTGCGGTCCGCCGTACGCGCGCACTTGCTCGTCGATCGCGAGCGCCTGGGCGATGCCGACGCGCGCGGCCTTCTCGGCCTCGGCCTCGGCGAGCGCCTTCACGCGAGACGCTTCGCCGGCGGCGAGCAGCTTCGTCTTGTCGGACTCGGCCTCGGCGAGCGCGCGGATCTGCGCCGCCTGCTGCACCGAGCGCTGGTAGTCGGCCTTGCCCTGGTTGGACTGGATCGCGATCGACAGCTCCGACTCGGTCAGCGACTGCTGGATGCGCGCGCGCGCCTCGGCCTCGCGCAGCTCGCGCTCCTTGCCCGCCGCCTTCTCCTGGCGAGCGTAGGTCTCGACCTGCTCCTCGGCGATCTGGCGCGCGCGCAGCTGGGTCAGGATCTGCTCGATCTCCTTGTCGCCGCTCTTGCTCGCCGGCGTGCCGATCAACACCTCCTTGAGCTCGAGGTGATAGCCGTTGAACTTGGCCTTCATCTGCTCGGCGCTGGTCTCCTGGATCGCCGAGCGCTCCTGGATGAGCTGGATCAGCGTGCGGGTCTGGCCGACGTTCTTGAAGTACGCCGACACCATCGGATCGAGCGTCTGCTCGACGAGCTTCTTGATGTCGCCGAACTGCTGGATGACGAGCGGCGCCTTCTTGTAGTCGATGTGCACGACCACCGACAGCGGCAGGTTCGGCTCGAACGCGTCCTTGGTGATCAGCGACACCTCGGCGAGGTTCTTGTCGTAGCCGTGCGCGCCGGTCTCGGCGCGGATCCACTTCAGGATGAAGTTGGTCGTCGGCACCATCAGCACGTTGCCGGCGTACGTGTTGAACGCGTACTTGCCGGGCAGCAGCGGCTCCGACCACACACCGCGCTGGCCGTTCTCGACCAGCTCGCCGTGGCGGTAGGCGTCTCCGCTGAGATCGCGACCGAGCGCGCCGGTGAACGACACGACGACGCCGACGTGGCCGACCTCGACGACCGTCTTCGGAATCTGCTCGACCGTCGCGAACAGGCGGTTGATGAAGTACGTGCCCTCGACGAGCACCTCGAGCTGGCGGCCGCGCCGGCCACCGGCCGCGAGGAAGCGCTCGGCGTCCTGGAAGCTGTTGTGGTGCGCGTTCGAATCGGCGCCGCCGACGGTCGGCGCGATGATCTCGCCCGGCTCGAGCGAGGGGCCGTCGTGCACGGTCACGATGCCGACCGCGTCGGTCGTGATCACGATCGGCGTGAAACCATCACGCGACACCAGGAGCTCCGACATCTGCGAGAACGCCTGCACCTCGTCCTTCGACATCGGCAGGTACTGCGTGCCGTCCTCGGTGAGCACGACGAACTGCGCGAGGTTGATCGCGTACGTGCCTTCGCGCAGCACGCGGCGCTGCGGTCCGCGCTGCCCGCCGTCGCGCAGGAACACGCCGACGTCGGTGAAGTCCGCCGTCATCGCGTTCGACGCGAGCGCCTGCGTCGGCGGCAGCATCTGGCCGTCGCGGGCGAACACGTAGCCGATCTTGCCCTGCGGGATCGTCACGAGCGGCACGACGTGCACGCGGTACTGGAACGGGAAGAACACGTGCCAGCCGCCGCGCAAGACGTCGGGCTGGAAGCCTGCTTCACCGCGCAGCGCGATGAAGCCGCCCTTCACCGACCCGCGCGCGCTCCACATCTTCTCGACGATGCCGATCCGGTTGTTCGGGATGTAGCGCAGCCAGTTGGAGCGCAACAGCAGCAGCAGCCCGACGAGAATTCCGACGACGATCACGATCGTCGAGCCGTGTTGCGAAACGAATTGCTTGAAGTCCATGGCGTCCCCCGATCTTCGCGACTATACGCGGCTCCTAAGATGGGTTTTGCGCGTACGTCCGCAAGATCTGCGACACCCTTGCGCGGCAGCGGCGAATGCTTAGCGCGCTACTGGCACGCGCGCGTCGCGACGTAGAGATCGGCGTTGCCCGCGCCGCCGGCGCGGTTCGACGAGAAGAACAGCTCGAGCCCATCGGCGGTGATCGAGACGTCGGAGTTGTCCGCCGCGGTATCGTTCACCGTCAACGCCGTCGCCGTACCGAATGGGTCGGCGATCGTTGGCCGCGACCCCGTGAACAGAAGGCGCGCGGGCTGGATTCCGGTTTCGAAGTAGATCGTGAGTTGATCCGCCGACAGTGCCGCGTTGCTGTGATTGCCGGTGATGCCGGCGACGGGCGTGCCCGCGGTAAATGGATCGCTGGTGCTCGCGCGCGTGGACACCATCAGCGTCCCGGTCGGAATGCCGCGCGTGTAGTACAGGGTCAAGCCGTCGTCCGGTGTGATGTAGGGCCCCGAGACGTCGACGCCGCCGACGACGAGCGCCGCGAGCGGCGTGTTGTTCGACCACGCCGAGGCCGTATCGCTGCGTGTCGTGCGGACCACGTCGTACGTGGCCGTCATCTGGTCGCTGTCGTAAAACAGCTCGAGCTCGTCGCCGGTCGGCGACGGGTTGCCGGAATCGCCGGTGATGCCGGCGACCAGGCTCGCGGCGCCGAACGGCGACTGCCGATCGGGCCGGCTCGCGACGTAGAGCGTGCGCTCGATGCTCCAGTACAGCGTCAGCCCGTCGCCGGTGATCTGGCCGCCCCAGTCGTTCATCGCGGTCTCGAGCTCGCTGATCGGCTGCGGCGTCGACCACGGCCCGAACGTGCACGCGGGCGCGGCGTCGCCGGTCGCGGCGTCGCCGGTCGCGCGGCTCGCCGCATCGAAGTCGATGCGGCCGCATGCGCCGAGCGCCGCAGCGACGAGCAGCCTCCACCACACGGTCACAGAGTAGCGCGTCTAGTGCTCGGACAGCACTTCTCGATCGAGCTCGGCGCGGAGCTCGGACAGCAAGCTGCCGAGCGGAATGCCCTTGCGCGTGACCTCGCCACGAGCCCAGATCATCAGCGCGATCACCGTCTCGTTCGGCAGGCCCTTGGTGCCGAGCGACAGCGTCGTGCCGCACGTGCAGTTCGCGAGCGACAGCGTGCCGACCGGCTCGGCGGGCGGCTCGCCGTGGATGTCGTCGAACGACACCGGCTCGCCGACGTGCCGGGTGATCCGTAGATACTCGGCGAGGTTGCCGAACCGCGTGCCGCAGTTGGGGCAGCTCCGCGGGAACTGCGCTTCGAAGTGCGCGCGCAGGATGCGCATCACGTCTGCTCGATCGAGGCCCCGTTCCGACACCGCCGCTACGATACGCGAGAGTGGACCAGCTGCGAAGGCTCGTAGCGCTGCGCGCGCGGATTCCACAGGAACAGATTCGGGCCGTCGATCTGCGCGAGGTCGCGCAGGCCGCGCTTGATCGGGCGGAAGCCGTCGGTGAGCGGGAGTTGCTCGACGATGCGCACGCGGCGCGGCCGCGCGTACTCGGGCAGGCGCGCGGCGGCCTGCGAGAGCGCGTCGAGATCGAGCGACGCCGCGTCGCGCAGCTGGATCGCGGCGACCGGGATCTCGATCGACGCGTCGTCCGGGCTGGGCGCGCCGGCCGCGATGCACAGCGCGACGCCGGGGCACTCGTAGAGCGCGTCCTCGATGCGCGTCGACGCGACCGGCCCGAGGCGCGTCATCACCATGTGGCCCTGGTGATCGACGAAGCGATAATCGCCCTCGGCGTCGACTTCGAAGAAGTCGCCGGTGACGAACCAGGTGTCGCCGGGTGCAAACGCATCGCGCAGCACGCGCTTCGGATCGATGTGCGCGAGGTCGGCGCTGATGCGTGCGTCGAGCTTCGCGACGAGCATGCCGGGCTCGTCGAGCCGGGCGCGCACGAGCCGGCCGGCGCCATCGCGCACGAGCTCTCGCGCGGCGAAGTCGTACGCGGCGATCGCCACCTCGGGGCTGCCCGGCAGCGGGCGGCCGACCGAGCCGAGCTTCTTGCCGGACGCGTTCGCGAGCACCGCGCTCGCCTCGGTCGACGCGTACATCTCGAGCACGCTGGCCCGGCCGAAGCGCGCGAATCGATCGATCAGGCGGCGCCACACGTCGATGCGCATCCCCGAGCCCGCGAACAGCCGCACCGAGTGGTTGTGCTCGCCCACGAGCGGCGGCGCATCGACGAGGCGCCGGCACATCTCGCCGGCGTAGAACACGACGGTCGCGCCGTAGCGCCGCACTTCGTCCCAGAACGTCTCGGGCTCGAAGCTCGAGGCGAGCGCGAGCCGCGCGCCGCCGGCGAGCGCGCTGCCCGCCGCGACGAGCGTGCCCGACGGATGGTGCAGCGGCAGGCAGCAGTACACGGTGTCGCGCGTGGTCAGCGTCGCGGCCGCGGCCGCGCCGAGCGCGGAGAACGCCCAGCGCCGGTTCGTGATCCGCACGGCGCGCGCGGGCTGGTGGCGGCCCGACGTCACGAAGATCATCGCGAGGTCGCGCGCGCGCCCCGGATCGGGCTTGAACCACGCCGGTAGCGTGACCGCGGCCGGATCGATCGTCTCCATGTCGAGCACGCCGGCGGGCACGCTGCGCGGGCCGGTGCTCGCCGGCTCGCCGACGCCGCCGAGCACGAGCACCTTCACGCTCGTCGCGGCGCGCGCGCGAGCCGCGTTCTCGGGATCGACGACGATCATCTCGGCCTCGCCGAGGTCGAGCGCGCGGGGCAGCACGTCGTCGTCGGTGTCGGGCGAGAGCAAGACGCTCACCGCGCCGAGCCGACTGCACGCCGCGACGATCGACATGTGCGACGGCCGCGACTTCATCATCACGGCGACGCGCATGCCGGGCTTCACGCCGCACGCGACGAGGCCGCGCGCGACCGCGTCGACGCGCCGGTTCGCCTCGGCATACGTGAACGCGCGGCCGCGCCACAGGAAGAACGTGCGATCGCCGATGCGCGCCGCTTGGTCCGCGAGCGAGCGGCCGAGCGAGACGAGCGAGTCGTCCTGCAAGTGACGCAGGCGCTGCAGCCGAGGCAGCTGCCAGCGCGCGTTGTCGAAGTACGCGCCGAGGTCCTCGCCGAGCTCCTGGATGCGATCGACCGCGGCGTGCGCGGTCTTCTCGAGCAATCCCTTCGCGAGCTCGAGCGGGCCTTCGTCCTCGTCCTCGACCTCGTCCTCGTGCTCGTCCTCGTGCCCGTGCTCGTGCTCGATCTCCGAGCGCACGTCGACCGCGCCTTCCGGCAGCTCGCCGCGCATCCACGTGATGATGCCGGGCCATGTCGCGCCGAGCGCGGTCGAGCCCACGACCATCCCGAAGTGGCCGGTCTTCAGCAGCACCTCGTACATCTTCGTCACGCGCGGCGCGGCGCGCCGGATGCCGCGCACGCTGCCGGGCCGGCCCATCTCGTCGCGACTGCCGACGAAGTACAGGATCGGGCACGTCAGATCGGCGAGCGTGACGGTCGCGCCGTCGATCACGAAGCCGCCGCTCGCCATCCGGTTGCCGACGATCACGTCGTCGACGAACTTGCGGAACGCCGGCCCCGGCCACGCGACGAAGCCTTCGCCGCCGAGGAACAGGCGCTTCGCCTCGCGCTTCTCGAGCGCCTGCCGGTCGTGCAGGTTGCGCACGAAGTCGAGCAGCTGCTGGGCCTCCTTGCGCGCGGAGAGCAGCTTGAAGCCGGTCGACGTGAACATGCCGGGCAGGCCCTCGATGCGGCCGAGCGGCCACGACAGCGCGGCGCGCAGGCCGGCGACGACGCGCTCGGTGACGTCCTCGTGGACCTGCAGATGGCGGTGCAGGTCGACCGGGCTGCCCATCGTGATGATCGACGCCAGCCCGGCGCTGCGCCGGAACGCGCCGGCCTGGTAGCAGAACATGCCGCCCTGCGAGTAGCCGCACAGGTGGACGTCGCGGCCGGTCGCGGCGCGCACGCGATCGATCGCCTCGGCGACCGCGCGCACGTGATCGTCGAGCGTGCGATCCATCCCGCCTTCCGCGCGCTCGGGCGCGCCGAAATCGACGAGCCAGACGTCGACGCCTTCGCGCGCGAGGTACGCGACCGCGCTGACGTCGGGCGAGATGTCGTAGACCTCGCTCGCGACCATCAGCGGCGGCACGAGCAACAGCGGGCCGATGTTCCGAGCATCGGCGGCGTAGCGGCGCAGCTTGTACACGCGCTCCTCGTGCACGACCTCGAACGGCGCGCCGTACGGCGCGGTCAGTCGCCCCGCGCGCGCGATCTCGAGCGCGTTCTCCCACGCGAGCCCGAGCCGGCGCAGCCGCTTCGCCCACCGCACCTGTCTCCGCCGCTTCGCCGTCGCGTTCGCCATCACGACGGCTCGCCCGCGAGTCGATACCCGACACCGCGCTTGCTCTCGATCAGGTCGTCGGCCTGCACGCCGCCGAGCTTGCGCCGCACGCGGTGCACGAGCTCGCGCACGTTCTCGCTGTCGGCCTGCACGGAGCGAAACGCGAGCGCGTCGGCGATCTCGTGCCACGCGACGTACGCGAGCTCGGCATCGCTGACGCCGCGGCGGCGCTCGACGAGCAGCTGCAGGAGCCCGAACTCCATCGCCGCCAGCTCGATCGACGTCTCGCCGATGCGCAGCACGCCGCCGTCGACGCGCTGGCGGAGATCGAGCGCGTGGCCGCGCGGCGTCGTCACGCGCGCGCTGAACACGAGCTCGTCGCGGCGGGTCGGCGCGGTGCGGCCCGAGCCTCGCGGGCCTTCGCCCTTGGGCAGCGCCTCCGGCCAGAAGTAGAAGCGCACGTCCCCGAGCCGGATCGTCTGGCCGCTCGTGACGGGCTGGTCGGTCACGCGCACGCCGTCGATCTCGGTGCCGTTACGGCTCGAGTTGTCGACGATCCGCCACTTGCCGTGCTCGTGCTTGATCGTGGCGTGCTCGCTCGACACCGAGGCGTGCAGCACCGCGAGCTCGACGCGCGGGTCGCGGCCGACGCGGCTGCCATCGGCGATCGCGTGCGCGACGCCCCACGCGTCGACCAGCGCGGCCGCGGCCACCGGCACGCGCGAGAACACCTGCTCGCTCGTGATGCCGGGCGACGCGATCGCCACGCCGTGCGAGGTGCACAGGACGCCGATCGTGCGCGGGGCGGAGCACAGCAGGCAGGGCGCCATCTGGACCCCAACCATCGCCCGCAGCCGGCAGCTCCGCAAGCCCCGGCTCACGCAACGGCAGGCTAGCGGGCGACGACGCCGATCGTGTTCGAGTGACCCAGCCCGGCGCCGATGGTCAGCGCGGCGACCGGGGTCCACCGGTTGCTCGTGTCGGGCGTGCCGGTGTCGCTGAAGTCGAAGCTCGCCGTGTACATCGGCAGCGTCACGTGGGCTTCGACGAACAGCCGGATCGTGCTCGAGCGTAGCATCTCGTAGCCGACGAGCGCGGTGACCTGCAGGCCGGAGCCTTCGTAGTTCGCGCCGGTGCTCTCGTCGTAGACGTCGGTCGTGCCGTAGCCGATGCCGCCGCCGTAGTAGAGCGAGCGGTCGGCGATCGGATCCTGATAGTGCACGGCGCCGATGCGGACCCATTCGCCGTTGAGCCCGCCCTTGGTCTCGGTGAACCCGGTCGTCGGATCCATCACGTCCTGGGTCGCCCACACGAGGTTCAGGAACGAGACGTCGATCGCCAGCTGGTCGAGCTCGTAGCGATAGCCGAAGCCGAACGCGGTGCCACCGGCATTCGTCCGCCCGGTCACCGCGCCGTAGCCGAGCCGCACGTACTTGAGGCCATCGGCCGTCACCCGCCGCGGCGCCATCTGCTCGCTCGTCGCGTTCGTGCGATCGACGTTCGCGGTGCCGCTACCCATCGGCTGACCGGTCACGAACGAGCTCGCGATCTGCTCGTACACGAGCGGCAGCTCGTCGATCTTCGACGCGCGCGCCTGGCGGGTCGTCTGGTTCGGGCCGATCACGTACACCGTGATCGAGTCGCCGAGCTTGACGTTGTAGACGGTGTAGGTCTCGGTGCAGTTCGCGTTCGTGACCTGGATGCCGGCCTTCGCGAGCGCTTGCCCGAAGCTGATCGCGGCGCCTCGCCGGTCGTCGGGCGACAGCGTGTCGCGCGACTCGTCCAGTGCGACGCACACATCGGCGCGCGCGGCGCGCGCCAGCCCTACGAGCATGAAAGTCGCCAGTCCGACTCGTGTCATCGGTCCACCTCCACGCGAATCTGCGTGTTCGATGATGCTACGCGACTTCGGCCACCGACTGGAAGTGAGGCCGGAGTGAGCGCGAATTCTGCCGTCGGCGATGAATATAATCGAGGGATGCGGCAGTGCCTGGCAAATGTAGGACTCGCGGTCCTCGTCGGGGGCTGCTCGCTCATCTACAACGCCGACAACCTGCCGAAGGAACGGGCGGATGCGTTCGTCGCCGACGCGGCGATCGACGCCAACCCCGCCGCGCTCTCGGTCGACGCGGTGTTGCCCACGAAGATCGACGAGGGCCAGGGTGATTTCGGCAGCCGTCCGCAGATTCTCGTCGTGCACGGCAGCAACTTCGTCACGGGCGCGACGGTCGCGATCACCGCGAGCCAGCCGATCATGATCGATGTCGACAACGCGCACCTCGTGGTCGCCACCGAGTCGGATCTGATCGCGGTTCCGATCACCGCGCACGTCGCCGGCGTCGGCGAGGGCACCCAGATCGCGCTGACCGTGCAGGTGTCGCAGCCCGCCGCCGGAGGCACGGTGATGCAACAGCTGTCCGGTGCGCTGATGCTCGTCGGCCATGACAAGCTCGTCGCTGCGCCGGCCGGGATGCCGCATGCGGTGTACTCGCAGATCGCGATCACCGGATCGATCACGGTCAACCCGGGAACGCTGACGATGCCGTACGCGTTGCGCGCGATCTCGTCGATCGACGTCGGCACCATCACCGCGAACGGTGGCGCGGCGAGCGGTGGTACCGGCGGTGCCGCCGGCCCGAACGGCTGCGCGGGTGCCGCGTCCGAGGCCGATGCCGGTTGCGTGCCGTGCGGCGGCCACAAGGGTGCGACGCCGAGCGTGACCGGCACGGGCGGCGACGGCGGCGGAGCGGGATTCGCGACCGCCGGGATGCCCGGCACGGGCGGCTCGGGACCGGGCGCGGGTGGCCAGATGTGCGGCGACGACATGATCGCGAGCTACGCCACGAACCAGGCGGCCGGCGGCGGTGGTGGTGGTGCCAACGGCGTGAGCATCGGCAGTGGCGCCGGCGGTGGCGGCGGCGGCGGCGCGGTCGAGCTGACGGCCGGCGGGAACGTGACCGTCGCGCAGGTCAACGCGAACGGCGGTGCAGGCGGAAGCAAGCCGGCGGGTGGCGGCGCCGGCGGTGGCGGCGCGGGCGGTGTGGTGATGGTGCGCGCCGGCGGAACGTTGACGGTGATGACGGGACTGTCCGCGACCGGCGGCGACGGCGACGGCACCAGCACGACCGACGGCAAGGCGTCGGACGGCCGGATCCGCTGGGACGCGCCGGCCGGCTCGGCACCCAGCGCGACACCGACCGCGGTGCGCGGCCCGGCGTTCGTGACGATGCCCGAGGTCATCACGAGCGCCGCGCTGCAGCTCGTCGGCAGCGCGAACCACAAGTTCGACGTGTACTGGATCGACTCGGCGGGCCAGCACAACGACGCGAGCGAGGCGGGATCGTCGTTCGACGTGAGCGGGATGGCGACGATCCATCCGCCGCTCGGCCGCGGCTATGACCACGTGTGCATCACGCTGGCGGGCGGGGCACAGGGCGCGATCGAGGCCGACAAGTGCGTGGACGTCGCGTACATGCCGTAACTCAGCGCGCGGCGGCGCGGATCTTCGCGAGCGCGGCCGCGGCTTCGTCGCGCTTGGCGGGGTCGCCGATGACCTGTGCGAACTCGATGAGGCGGTAGCGCGACCACAGCGCAGACGCGGCGTCGCTGCCGTGCGACTGCTCGTAGGCTTTGAGCGCGGCGCCGACGGCTTTGTAGAGCTGGGCGAAGCCGGCGGCGTCGAGAGGCCTGGACGCGGCCGGCGGCTCCGCTTGCTTGACGGCGACGTGCGGCTTCGGCTTCGGCGACGGTGGCGGGGTCGGCTGGACGGCGACGGGAACGGCAGCGGGAACAGGAGCGGCGGCGGGAACAGGAGCGGCGGCAGGAGCGGCGGCGGGAACGGCGACGGGAACGGCGACGGGAACGGCGGCAGGAGCGGCAGCGGCGACCGGGTCGGGGGTCGAAGACGAGCGCGTGGCCATGTACGTGGTCACGCCACCCGCGGCGAGCACGGCGAGGGCGAGCGCCGCGATCGGCCAGCGGCGCGGGCGGGTGATGGGATCGGTGGCGATCGCGTGCTCGCCCGGAGGCCTGATCGGCTGCGAATCGATCGTCGTCATCGGCGCGCGGGGCGCGTCGAGCGAGACGCCGAGCGCGGCGGCGGCGGCGGGGCGGTCGCGCTCGACGAGGTCGAGCAGCTCGCGCGCGGCCTTGGCCGTGGCGGGGCGCAAGTCGCGCTTCTTCGCCATCAAGCGGCGTGCGAACGCCTCGAGCAGCGGATCGACGTCGAGGAACGGCACGCGCTGCGAGATCGGCGGCGGATCGAGCATCAGGTTCGCGCGCGCGACCTCGGCGCCGCTGCCGTCGAACGGCAGCTTCCCGGCCAGCATCTCGTAGATCATGATGCCGAGCGCGAACAGATCGATGCGGTGATCGATGGGATCGGCGACCGCTTGCTCGGGCGCCATGTAGTGTGGCGTGCCGAGCACGAGGCCGTTCGTGGTGAGCCGGCC
>DATJXL010000011.1:0-10176 GCA_035500135.1 Kofleriaceae bacterium | reverse complement strand
AGAATCTTCCGGCCGCCGTGCAAGCCGCGCGCGGCCACTGGCGCGCCGGCGGCTGGATCGGCGCGTGCGTGCACGATCGCCCGGCCGCGCTCGGCCACGCCGCGCAGCTCGTGCGCGCCGGCGCGCAGCTCTTGTGGGTGTCGTCGGCCGGCGATGCACGGCTCGCCGGCGCCCGGCTGCCCGCGGCGCCGCTCGCCGATCGCCTGCGCAACGAGCTCGGCGTCGCGACCGCGATCGTCGGCGACGCGTATCCACCCGATCTCGACGCCGCGATCGCCGCCGGCCGCGCCGACCTCGTCGTCGTCTCGCGCGTCCCCGCCGACTTCGGGCGCCGGCACACCGACTTCTGAGCGCGCAGAGAGTTACCGCCAAGGCGCCATGGCGTCCCTGGCGCCTTGGCGGTACTCCTTGCGCCTCGTGACTCCGAGGCGCTACCAGCTACGCAAGGACGCCGCCGCGATCGTGCGCGGCGGGCATCCGTGGCTGTTTCGCGACCAGATGTCGAGCGCGGCCGGCGCGTTTCGGGACGGCGCATGGCTGCGGCTCGTCGACGGTGACAACCACGTCGTCGGCTACGGCATGTACGAAGCGGAAGGCGCGATCGCGATCCGCGTGCTGCGCGTCGGCGATGCACCGCCCGATGCGGCGTGGCTGCGCGAGCGGCTCGCCGCGGCCGCCGCGCGCCGCGCCGAGCTCGTGCGCACGACCGATGGCGTTCGCCTCGTCCACGGCGAGAGCGATGGCATCCCGGCCGTCGTCGCCGATCGCTTCGGCGATACGCTCGTCGTGTCGAGCTACGCCGCCGGCGCGGATGCGCTCGCCCGTTATGTCGCGCACGCGGCGCACCAGCCGAACGTGGTGCTGCGCCCCGCGCGTCGCCGCCATTCCGCGCCGCCGCCGCCTCGCGTCGTGCGCGGCGCGCCGCCCGAGGTCGCGCACTTCAGCGAGGACGGCACGCGCTACGCGGTCGACCTCGCCGCCGGCCACAAGACCGGCACGTACCTCGACCTGCGCGGGTTGCGCCGCGCGATCGCGGGCGCGCCGCTGGCCGGCGCACGCGTGCTGAACCTGTTCGCGTACACCGGCATGCTCGGGCGCGCCGCCGAGGCCGCCGGCGCCGCGCACGTCGTGCAGGTCGACGCGTCGGAGCGCGCGCTCGCGTTCGCGGCCGCGCATCACGTGATCGATCCCGCACGCCATCGCTTCGTCACCGCCGACGTGTTCGCGTGGCTGCCGCAGCTCGATCGCGCCGAGACGTTCGATCTCGTGATCGCGGATCCACCGGCGATGACGAGCCGGCGCACGCAGGTCGGCCACGCGCTCGCCGCGTATCGCCGGCTCTATCGCGCCGCCGCCGAGCACGTGCGGCCCGGCGGCGCGCTCGTCGCCGCGTGCTGCACCAGCCGGATCGAACGTGCCGTGTTTCGCCGCACCGTGCAGGACGCGCTCGGCAATCGGTTCGCGCTCGCGCAGGAATTGCCACCCGAGCCCGATCATCCCGTCGGATTTCCGCAGGCCGATTACCTGAAGATCCTGTGGTGGCGTTGTACGCGCGCTGCACAGTCGTGATCGCGCGCAACGCGCGAGCAACCGCCACGAGACAGCGCGAGTCGGAGACGCCAACATGGGGGAAGCATGAAGTCCGCAAAGCTCCCGATCTGCGGCGTCGCGTGCTCGCGCCGCGCGCTGTTGCAAGGGCTCGGCGCCGCCGCGCTCGCCTCGCTCGCACCGAGCTGCACGCAAGCGGGCTCGGATCTGCCGACGGGCAAGACGTCGTCGTGCAGCAGCAGCGACGTCTGCCTCGATCTCAGCGATCCGGCGAACTCGGCGCTCGCGTCGCCGGGCGGCGCGCTGCTCGTCGACACCACGCGCGACACGATCATGGTCATTCGCATGTCGCAGGTCGACGTGGTCGCGCTGTCGGCGATCTGCACGCACGCCGGCTGCTCGATGAACTTCAACACGAAGACGCAGCAGATCGATTGCCCGTGCCACGGCTCGGTGTTCGGCGAGGACGGCAGCGTGATCCACGGCCCGGCGTCTCGCCCGCTCGCGGTCTACACCGCGTCGCTCGACACCAGCACGAACACGATCACGATCACGCTGTGAGCAGGCGGCGGTACTGGTGGAGGTGGCGCAGCGCGCGCCGCATCATCAGATCATCGCTGGTGCCGCGCGCGGCGAGCTCGATCAGCCGCGCGAGGTTGTAGTGCGCGTCCGCGAGCGCGGGCTCGAGCGCGAGCGCCTGCTCGTACATCGCGACGGCTTCGCCGGTGCACCCGGAGTCTTCGAGCGCGACGCCGAGGTTGAACGCGTACAGCCCGACGAGCGGCTCGATCTCCCGCGCGCGCCGGTAGCACGCCGCCGCCGCGGCGAGCTCGCCGCGATCGTGCAACAGGCGGCCGAGGTTATTGTGCGCGTCGGCGAGGTCGGGCCGGCCGGCCAGCGCGCGCCGATACGCCGCGACCGCGGCCTCGGGGTCGGTGGCCTCGAGCGCGACGCCGCGCTCGTACCAGACCAGCGCGCTCGTCGCTCGCAGCAGGCTGCGCCGGCCGCCGAGCTTCAACGACACGAGATCGCCCATGGGCACACCCTAGCGGTCGGGTCTGACATAATGCCCGCGTGGGCGACCAGCACGGCACGACGCTGAGCATCCACGCGGATGGTCCGACCGGGCGTACCGGCCCCAAGCCGGAGCCCGTGCTCGTGCTCGCGCTCGAGTGCAGCCGGCCGCGCGCCGGCTCGGTGCGGTACCGGCTGGCCGATCTCTCGATCGTCCACCTCGGCCGCGGGTCGGAACGGCGCGCCGAGAAGGCCGGCACCGAGCTGACGATCCGCGTGCCCGACAAGTGGATGTCGTCGAAGCACGCGCGCATCGAGCCGAGCTTCGGGCGCTGGGTGCTGGTCGACACCGAGTCGAAGAACGGCTCGATCGTCGACGGCCACACCACGAAGCGCGCGGTGCTCACCGACGGCTCGTTGATCGAGCTCGGCCACACGCTGTTCTACTTCTTCGAGCGCATGCCGATCGACGCCGACGCGCCCGCGCTGCTCGAGCTGTCGCCCGACGGCACGCTGCCCGGGCTCGCGACGCTGGTGCCGGCGTGGCAGACCGAGCTCGCGCGCATCCGCCAGATCGCGAGCTCGGAGATCCCGATGCTGGTCGAAGGCGAGAGCGGCACCGGCTCGGAGGTGATCGCGCGCGCGATCCACATGCTGTCGGGGCGCGGCGGCGCGTTCGTGCCGGTCAACTGCGGCGCGCTGCCCGAGAACCTCGTCGAGAGCGAGCTGTTCGGCTACAAGAAGGGCGCATTTTCGGGCGCCGACAAGGATCATCCCGGCCTCGTGCGCGCGGCCGACGGCGGCACGCTGTTCCTCGACGAGATCGGCGACTTGCCGGCGAGCTCGCAGGCGGCGCTGCTGCGCGTGCTGCAGGAGCGCGAGGTCATGCCGGTCGGCGGCACGAAGGCCGTGCCGATCGATCTGCGCGTCGTCGCCGCGACGCACCGCGATCTCGACGACATGGTCGCCGAGCAGACGTTCCGCCACGACCTGTTCGCGCGGCTCGCCGGCTTTCGCATTCGCGTCCCGCCGCTCGCCGAGCGTCGCGCCGACCTCGGCCTTCTGATCGGCGCGCTGCACGCGCGCGTGTTCCCGGCCGACCATCCCGGCTTCGATATCGACGCCGCGCGCCTGCTGCTGCGCTACCCGTGGCCGCTCAACGTGCGCGAGCTCGAACAGGCGCTGTCGACCGCGCAGGTGCTCGCGCGCGATCAGCTCGTCACCGCCGAGCATCTGCCCGACACGGTGCGCTCGGGGCGGCCGCCCGGGGCGCCGCGCCCGGTCGTGCTCAGCGAGCTCGACCAGAAGGTCCGAGATCAGGTCGTGGCCGCGCTGCGCGAGCACCAGGGCAACGTGTCGGCGGTCGCCCGCGCGCTCGACAAGGACCGCAAGCAGATCCAGCGCTGGATCAAGCGCTTCGGGCTCGACCCGACGACGTATCGGTAGGCGCAGGCTCCAGGCTTCAGGCTGAACGAGAGCTTCACAGTCGTTCACACGGCCGTGTGCGAGAGTCGGGCCCATGGCGAAGTCTTTTCGAATTGTCGTCGTCGCGCTCGCGATGTCGGCCGCAGGCGTCGTCGCCTACGCGCAAGGCGCTCATCCGGCGGTCGACGCGTGCGCGAAGTCGAAGCAAGGTGATGCGTGCTCGTTCACCGGCAAAGCCGGGAAGGACGTGAAGGGGACGTGTCAACCGCCGCGACGGTCGCGGCCGGGCGTGTCGCTCGTGTGCCGGCCCGAGGGCATGGGCGGCAGCGGCGGCGGCAGCGGCAGCGGTAGCGGTCACGGCAGCGGCAGCGGTCACGGCAGCGGCAGCGGCAGCGGCAGCGGTCACGGCAGCGGCAGCGGCAGCGGCAGCGGTAGCGGCCACGGCAGCGGTCACTGACTCGAGCCGGTGACCTGACGCGACAGCCCGAACAGCGTGCGCTCGAGCCACGCGTGCACGCGCGCCGGTGGCTTGCCGGCGATGCGCCGCGTCGCCTCGGCGCGCGCGGGGATCGCGACGAGCCGCCCCGGCAGCTGGTGATAGATCGCGCCGAACGCGGCGAGCAGACCGTGGACGCCCGCGGCGCTGCGGCGCGACGTCGGCAGCCCGAACTGCTCCGCGAGGTGGCGCGGGAGCATCGTCGCCGCGATCGCCTCGGCGATGCGGCCGAGCGGCGGCTGCGGGCCCGGGCCGCCGCGTCCGAGCAGGAACTTCGCCATCTCGCGCGCGCACGGCGCGACCGCGAGCTGATCGCTGCCGAGCATGCGCGCCATGTAGGCCGCGTGCTCGGCGTACGAGCGCGGCCGGCGATCGTGCGGGATCCCGAACAGCGCGGCGAACCGGTTCATCTCGGCGATGTACGCGTCGCGCACGTGCGCCGGCAGCGCGCCGTCGAGGCGCTCGCGCACGACGAGCGTCGTGTCGACGAGCGTCGCGTGCACCCAGCGCAGCGCATCGACGTCGTTCGCGTGATACGCGCTGCCCGCCGGCCACGCGCCGATCGCGTGCGGGATCGTGCCGTGCACGCGCTCGTGAATGCGATGCACGCGGCGCGCGGCGGCGAGCGCGTCGTCGAGCTCGCCGAACACCATCGCGAAGACGTGGCGGAACGTACGCTGGAAGCGCCCGGCGATGTCGCGACGTGCGCTCGAGTGATGGTCGACCGCGTACGCGACCATCGGGTGCGCGAGCTGGAGCAGCGCCGCGCGCCCACCGCCGAGGAACACGGCGAGATCGCCGCCCACGCGCCACGCGACCGAGCTCGGACCGAGAATGCCCGCACGCGGATCGCGCACGTCGCGAGCGAGCGCGGCGAGCGCGTCCTCGAGCAGCTCGCGCGTGACGACGGCCATCGCTCGATTATCCCAGATCGACTCTCCGCGTGCGGGCCCGCCACATCGCGACGCGCTCGCCACGGGCGCACGTGCGAAGTCCGCCATGCGCTCGCGGCGGAGACCGGCACACGCGCTGCACGAGTTGCAAGCCGTGCACACGCACGTGCCCACGTCCGAGGCGGCCTCGGAGCCAGTGCTCGAACCACCCGACATGCTCGCGCCGGGAGCGCATGCCGGACCGTGGATCGTCGAGCGCGAGCTCGGGCGCGGCGGCATGGGCGCGGTGTACGGCGTCGTGCACGAGGAGATCGGCAAGCGGGCCGCGCTCAAGGTGATGCACCGCCGCTTGATCGGACCGGCGGCGGCCGAGCGCATCCTGCTCGAGGCGCGCGTCGTCAACCAGGTCGGTCACCCGAATATCGTCGACATCTTCGAGACCGGCGAGCTGCCCGACGGCCGCCCGTACATCGTGATGGAGCGCCTCGACGGCGTGACGCTCGGCCAGCACGCGGCGACCACGCGCATCCGGCCCGACATCGCGATCCGGATCCTGCTCGAAGTATGCGACGCGCTGATCGCGGCGCACGCCGCCGGCATCATCCACCGCGATCTCAAGCTCGACAACGTGTTCCTGATCGACGATCCCGAGGATCCGAGCGTGCCTCGCGTGAAGCTGCTCGACTGGGGCATCGCGAAAGTGATGACCCTGCACGACTGCGGGCCGGGCCCCGGCTCTGCCGGGGCGCGCAGCCACGCGCAGCGTTGCGGAGCGACGATCGCAAGCCCCGGCTCTGCCGGGGCCCGCAGCCACGCGCAGCGTTGCGGAGCGACGATCGACGGCCAGCTCGTCGGCACGCCGCAGTATCTGGCGCCCGAGCAGGCGCGCGGCGCCGCGGTGTCGCACAAGACCGACGTGTACTCGCTCGGCGTGATGGCATACGAGCTGTTCGTCGAGCAGCTGCCGTTCGAGGCCGAGACGTCGGCGGAGGTGATGGCGATGCACCTGCGCGCGACGCCGCCCAAGCCGAGCGAGCTGTGGCCCGACATCCCCGGCGAGCTCGAGGCGCTGTTGCTCGCGATGCTCGCGAAATCGCCCGACGCGCGGCCGTCGATGCTCGCGGTCGCGCGCACGCTCGAGGCCGTGCGCGACGAGCTCGCGCGGCACGCCGCGCCGCCGCCCGAGCCGCCGCGCTGCCAGCGCTGGAGCGCGGTGCCGGTGACCGAGCCCGTGCCGCGTCGGCCGCGGCGGTGGAAGCTGGCGCTCGGCGCGGCGGCGCTGGCCACCGGCGCGGGGCTGTTCGCGGCGGCACGGGAACCGACACGGACACCAGGCATCGGACTTCACACATCAGGCTTCAGGAAACCTCCCGAGCCGGTTCCGCTGCCGAAGATCGAGCTCGTGTCCACGCCACGCATCGAGGATCCGAAACCGGACGTTCCGCGTGCGACGCCCGACGCCGCACCTCCGAAGAAGCACCACGCTCGCCTGCAACCACCGCAGCCTCCGACCAAGCCGCGCCGCGAGCTGCCGATCGATCCCGACGGCGTGATCGATCCGTACCGGTGAGGGCCTTGCTCGCATTGATCGCGTTCGCGGGCTCGGCGCATGCCGACGAGCTGCGCCCCGAGCAGATCCCGCCGAAAGCGCGCGCGCTCGCCGATCGCGGCCGCGCGTATCACGACGCCGGTGATTACCCGCACGCGATCAGCGCGTTCGAGGAGGCCTACGCGCTCGCGCCGAGCGCGAGCCTGCTGTTCGATCTCGCGCAGGCATACCGGCTATCCGGAGATTGCGACGACGCGGTGTGGATGTACCGCCGCTACCTGAGCTCGAATCCGAGCGGCGACGGTCGCACGCTCGCCGAGTCTCACCTCGCGCGGTGCGCCCGACCGGCGGTCGCCACCGCGACGCCCAACGCGCTCGCGGTCGCCGAGCCGGCGCCACGCGCGATCGTGCCGCCGCGCGGCCAGCTCGAGCAGCAGGCGGGCGGCGTGCTGATCGTCGGCGGCAGCGTGCTGCTCCTGGCCGCCGGCTACTTCGCGCTCGACGCGTCCTGGGCTTCAGGCTCGGTCTCCGATCCCTCCGTGAAGGGCGGCAAGGGCGCCGAGAGCCCGCCGATCGCGTCGCACAGCGAGAGCAGCGCGACGTACGCGACCTGGCTCGGCGTGACCGGCGTCTTGACCGCCGGCGGCGGAGTCGCGCTCTACTTGCACGGCCGCCGGATCGAGCGCGATTCGCACGTCGGAGTGTCGGCCACGCCGCACAGCGCCGGATTCGTGTGGGTCGGGCGGTTCTGACCGTCGGCTCGTAGGCGCACGCCTGCTCCACGCGCTCCCGTCGCAAGTGCGCGCCGCCTCGCGTCCGAAGATCGCCGAGCGCGGGTCCGCGAAATGCACGAGCGCCCGGCGATGGCGCACGCGAGCACTGTCGACACGATCGCGCTCCGCCCCGAACCGTGCCGGCCGCCCCCGATCCCGCGCCGCCCCGCGAGCACTTGCCCCGAAGGCGACACGCTCGCCGCGGAGTCGAAAGTGGGCGAGTGGCGCGTCGCGAGCGAGCTCGGTCGCGGCGGGATGGCGAGCGTGCACGCGGTCACCCACGCCGAGTTCGGCAAGCGCGCCGCGCTCAAGATCGCGCATCGCTCCGCGCTGTCGGGCGCCTACACGCCCGACGTGTTCCTGCGCGAGGCCCGCGTCGTTCACGCGGTCGCGCACCCCGGCGTGATCGACGTGTTCGCGACCGGCATGCACGACGATCGCCCGTACCTCGTGATGGAGCGACTCGCCGGCGCCACGCTCGGCCGCATGGTCGACACCGCGCCGCTGCCGCGCGCCGAAGGCCTGGCGATCCTGATCGAGCTGGTCGACATCCTGCGCGCGACCCACGCCGCCGGTGTCGTCCACCGCGATCTCAAGCTCGACAACGTGTTCGTGCTCGCCGAGCCCTACGCGCGCGACCGCCGCGTCAAGCTGCTCGACTGGGGCGTCGCGCACGTGCTCGGGCAGGACGATCCGTTTCGCGGCCTGATCGCCGGCACGCTGACCTACGTCGCGCCCGAGCAGATCCGCGGCGGCGCGCTCACCGGCGCGGCCGACATCTACTCGCTCGCGGTGCTCGCGTATCACGTGCTGTGCCGGCGCCCGCCGTTCGCGGCCGCGAACGACCTCGCGCTCGTCCACCTTCACCTGCGCGCCGAACCGCCGCGCGCGAGCACGGCGTGGTCGTCGATCCCGCCGGCGCTCGACGCACTCCTGTTCGACATGCTCGCGAAAGTTCCAGCGCAGCGCCCGACGCTCGACGAGATCGAGCGCGTGCTGCGCGAAACGCTCGCGCTGCTCGCACCCGCACCGCCGCCCGAGCCGCCGCAGCCCGAGCCGATGCCGCAACTCGACGTGCTCGGCCGCCCTGCCTTGACCTTCCCGCCGTTTCACGCCGGCTGGATCGGGCTCGCGGTCGCGATCGCGGGGTACTGCTGCCTGATGAGCGCGCTGCCCTAGCAGGTGCTACCGGCAGAACGCGACCGCGTCGACGAGCTGCGCGAGGCGCTCGCCGCCGAAATCACCTTCGATGGCCCAGCCGCCGTCGAGCACGGTCAACACGTGGCGATCGTCGAGCGCGGACACGCGCAGGCTCGGAGGAGGCTCCTCGCCGTAGCGGTCGCCGCCGTTGTAGTCGTTCGGGATCTCGCGCCACGTGCGGCCGCAGCGCAGCTCGAGCTTCTCGCGATAGACACCCCATGACCCCGTGCACCCCGGCTCGTCGTTGCATCCCTCGGTCGAGACGCGCACGCGCGCGCGGCGCAGCGTCCACGCGCCGGCGGTCACCGCCGCGCCGTCGGCAAGCTCGACCTCGGGCGCGGTGCTCGGCTCGTACTTGCGCTCGGCGAGCGCGCGGCGTGCCTCGGCCAGCACGCTCGGGTCCGGCTTCTCCGTGCCGTCGAAGTGACCGTTCTCCGGGCTTTGCAAGTACGTCCATTCCGACACGAGATCGCCGGTCTCACCGACGATCTCGATCGCGTACGCACCGCCTTGGTCGTGGCTCCACCAGCCGGTCGCGCACGCGGCGCGCCGGCGGTTCGCCGAGACCGCGAAGCAGATCCGCGGCGGATCCTCGCCGGCCGCGATCCGATCGAGCGCGTCGCCGATCGTCCACGCGGGCGTCGCGGCGACCGCCTGCGCGACGACGCCGGCATCGCGCGCGACGACCACGTGCTCCACGTGCTCCGGCTGCGGCAACGTGAACGGATGCGGCGCCGGCTCGCGGTCGCCGCGGCCGCAGGCCGCGATCACCGCGATCGTCGCGAGTACGCGCATCTACAAGGTCGAGCCCAGCCGGGCGGCGCGGTCGCGGGAAAAATCACCGCTTGATCCCGACGACGAGGCCATCCGGCGTGGGAATGCACACCGAGTCGCACGCCGCGGCGACCGACTCGTGGAACCGGCGCATCGCGCGGCCGCGATCGGTGTCGTCCATCAGCTCCCCGAACAGGAACGCGTTGTCGCCGATCACGAGGCCGCCGGCGCGCAGATTCGCGATCGCCCACGCGCCGTAGTGATCGTAGTTGATCTTGTCGGCGTCGATGAACACGACGTCGAACGGGCCGTGCGAGACCAGCGTCGGCAAGACGTCGCGGCCGGCGCCGACCACCACGGTCGCGCGCTCGGCGAGCCCCGCGCGCGCGAGATTTTGGCGCGCGATCTCGGCGTGGCGCGGCTCGTACTCGACCGACCACAGCTTGCCGCCCGCGGGCAGCGCGCGCGCGAGGTGGATCGCCGAGTAGCCGACGAGCGTGCCGA
>DATJXL010000010.1:0-9524 GCA_035500135.1 Kofleriaceae bacterium | reverse complement strand
GCGTGGCTCGCCGCCGACGAGCCGGCCGCCGCCCTGCCCCACGGTGCGCGCGCGCATGCCACGCTCGACGGCGAGGTGCCGGCCGCGCTGCGCCGCGAGGTGTTGACCACGCTCGGCGAAGCCGCGTGGCGACAGCGCGCGTGGCCCGACGTGATCCGCGCGTATCGCGGGCTCGTCGCGGAAGGCGCCGGCGATGCCGACCTGCACTCGCTCCATCGCTACCGGCTCGCGGTCGCCGCCGATCGCACCGGCGACGCCGAGCTCGCGACGTCGGCGCTGCGCCCGTTCGTCGACGATCCCGAGCTCGGCGGCGTCGATCCCGGTGTCCGCGGCCCGGCGCTGCGGCTGTACGCCGAGCTCGCCGAGCGCGCCGGCGAGATCGCGGGCGCGGCCGCCGCACTCGAAGGCTTCGCGAGCGTCGAGGCCGGGGCGGCGAGCGCGCGTGCCGACGCGATGTACCGCGCGGGCGAGCTGTTCCGGCGCTGCGACCGGACCGACGACGCGGTGCGCTGCCTCGAGGCCGCGCTGCGCATCTCCGACACGCACCTGCCGGCGCTCGACGCGCTCGAGCAGGCGTGGCGCGAGCGCGGCGATCTCGAGCGCGTCGCCGTGATCCTCGGGCGCAAGGTCGCGGCGACCGCGCGCCATCCGCAGCGCCAGAAGCCGCTGCTCTCGCGGCTCGGCGACCTGCAGGAGCAGCTCGGGCGGTCCGACGTCGCGCTCGCGACCCACGAGCGCGCGCTCGAGATCGATCCGACGTGGCGGCCTTCGCTGCGCTTCGTCACCGCGCGCCAGGAAACGAGCGGCGATCGCGTCGGGGTCGCGGCCGGGCTCGCGCGGCTCGCCGGCGAGCTCGCCGGCGACAGCGGGCTCGACCTCGCGATCGTCGCGCGCGAGCGCGCCGACGCGGCGCGTGCGCTCGCCGAGCTGGTCGGCAAGCTGGACGACGCGCAGCTCGCCGTCGTCCGCGATGCGGCGCGGATCGCGCTCGAGGTCGCGCAGAATTCGGCGGCGCCCGAGGCCGACTTCGCGGTGGCGCTCGCACGCCTGCGCGGCGAGCCGCTGCCGCGCGACAGCCAGACCGAGGAGCTGACGCCGAGCGGGCGGGTCAAGAATGCCGCGGCGGGTGCGCTGTCCCTGCGCGAGCAGGCGAACCGCGCGCGCGCGGCCGGCCTGACCGCCGACGCGTTCGCCGCGCTCGAGGCCGCGAACCACGTGTCGCCCGGCGACGAGACCACGCTGCGCGAGCTCGTCGATCTCGCCGCCACGCTCGGCGATCACGTGGCGGGCGCGCGCCATCTCGCGACGCTCGCCGCGGTCCGCACCGGGTCGGCGCGCGGCGACCTGTTGCTCGAGCTCGCCGACATTCACTACGACAAGCTCGAGGACGCGCCCCGCGCGCGCCAGATCATGCGCGAGGCGTCCGAGGCGTTCGGCGCCGGCACGCGTCGCGACGCGACGTTGCGCCTGCTCGCGAACGAGGCGGCGTCGCACCTCGCGTGGGACGTCGCGACCGAAGCGCTGACCGCGATCGATCCCGATCGCCGCACCGGCGCGGATCTCGTGCAGCTCGCGACCGCGCTCGCGCGCGCCGGGCGGCCGGCCGAAGCCGTCGCGGCACTCGAGGACGTCGTCGACGATCGCGCCGGCGAGCTGCTCGCCCAGCTGCGCGCCGAGATCGCACGCAAGGCCGAGATCGCGCGTGCGCTCGAGAACCGCGCGCAGGCCGCGTCGCCCGACGAGGCGGGCGAGCTGCGCGACGAAGCAGGCGCGCTGTGGGGCGCGATCGGAGAAGCGCAAACGCGAGGGCAAGCGGATCCGGCGTCGGTGTTGCCCGCTTCGCCGGAACGCGACCGCCTGCTCGCCGCGCACCATGCCGCGCCCGACGATGCGGCCGCGCTCGCCGCGCTGTTCGATCATCTCGGCACGCGCGAACCGGCGCTGCGCCGCGAGATCGCGGAGCGCATCGCCGAGCACGGCCGCGGCCGCGTCCAGGC
Source organism: Kofleriaceae bacterium (assembly GCA_035500135.1). Taxonomy (GTDB): domain Bacteria; phylum Myxococcota_A; class Polyangia; order Haliangiales; family Haliangiaceae; genus JABFXX01. The sequence goes on along the minus strand of DATJXL010000010.1, from coordinate 7,527 downwards.
GATGGCGCTGCACGAGCTCGCGCTCGCCGCGCGCGGCAACGGCGAGGCGATCCGCGCCGCGTCGCTGTGGACCAAGGCGAACGAGGCCGACTCGACGTACGCGCCGGTGTGGATGCCGCTCGCCGACGCGCTCGCGTCCGCCGACGACATCGCGCTCGCGCGCGAGCTCTACGAGCAGATCGCGGAGTCGCACGACTACGACTCGGTCGAGCGCCAGTGGGCGGCGCAACGCGCGGCCGCGCTCGGTCGCGACGACACGGTGGTCTCCGGCGAGATCCGCGAGCGACGCCGCGATCCGTCGCTGCATCCCGAGCTCAAGCACGCGCGCGAGCTCGCCGCGGGCGAGGACTGGCCCGAGGCGATCGCGGCCGCCGAGCGCGCGGCCGAGGCCGACCCCGGCGATCGCGCCGCCCTCGAGCTGCTCGAGCAGCTCTACCTCGAGGTCGCCGATCTGACGAAGGCCTCGGAGGCGCTCGGCCGGCAGATCGTCGTCACCGACGATCCGGTCGCGCGCGCGCAGCTGTGGCGCCGCCGCGCGAGGCTGTATCGCGACGCGCTCGGCCGCGACGCCGAGGCCTATCGCTGCTTGAAGGAAGCGCACGCGTGCGCGCCGGCCGATCCGGAGATCGCGTACCAGCTGCGCACGGCGGCGATGGTGCGCGGCGAATGGGCGCTCGCCGCGTCGCTCCTGTATCGCGAGATCGCGACGGCCACGAACCCGCGCGATCGCGGCGCGCTCCACCTCGAGCTCGCGCTCGTCTACGAGGAGCGGCTCGACGATCCGGCGCAGGCGCAGGTCAACTACGAGCAGGCGCTCGTGTTCGATCCGACGATCCCGGCCGCGCGCGCGCCGCTCGCACGTCGCTACGAGGCGATCGGTCGCTACAGCGATGCCGCGCGCTTCTACGAGGAAGCCGCGACGTTCGCGCGCCCGGCCGATCGCGCGACGCTGCTCGCCGATGCCGCGCGGTGCCGGGCGTCGATCGAGACCCAGCGCGCCGATGCGGCGGTGCTCGGCAAGCTCGAGCAAGCGGTCGCGGCCGGCGACGTCGAGTCTGCGGTCGCGCACGCCCACGAGCTGTGGCGCACCGATCCGGGCCACGGCACCGCGTTCCGCGTGCTCGCGCGCCAGCACCGCGCGCAAGGCGATCTCGCGGCGTTGACCGAGCTCGTCACGGCGCGCGCCGCCCACACCGACGCCGGCGAGGACCGCGCCGAGGCGTGGCTCGAGGTCGCGCGGCTCGCCGAGGAGCTGCAGCGGCCGAGCGAGGCCGCGCGCGCGTACGACCTCGCGCTGATCGAGGACCCGGGCCACGTCGGCGCGCTCGACGCGCGCGGCGCGCTCGCGTTCCAGCTCGGCGACTGGGCCGCGGCCGATCTGATCTATCGCGACCTCGCGCCGGTGGAGAGCACGCTCGGCGCCGACGAGCTCGCGCTGCGCCGCTCGCTGATCGCCGAGCATCTCGGCCGCGACGGCGAGGCGCTCGCGCAGGCGCAGGAGGCGGTCGCGCAAGCGCCCGGCCGCCGCGAGCTGCACGCGCGCGTCCAGACGCTCGCGACGCGGCTCGGCGAGCTCGGCATCGCGCTCGTGTCGGCGCGCACCGTGCTCGATCTGGTTCCGCTCGACGACACCGAGACCGTGCTCGCGACGCAGTTCGCGCTCGTCGAGCTGTCGCGCGAGAGCCACGACCTCGAAGCCGCGCAGGCCGTGCTCGAGCGCATCGTGCGGGACCATCCGCACAACGCGCGCGCGCTCGAGCAGCTCGCCGAGATCGCGATCGCGCGCGGCGACTGGCCGGCCGCGACGCGTTACCTGTACCAGCTCGTGCCGCTCGCGCCGAGCGCGCGCGAGCGCGCCGAGCGGCTGTACCGCCTCGGCGAGGCGGTGCTCGTCCACCTCGGCGACGTCGATCGCGCCGACGACGTGTTCCTGCGCGCGAGCGACCTCGATCCCGCGCACTTGCCGACGTTGCGCCGCTTGCTCGACGTGTACTGGCGCGCCGACGACCCGGCGGCGCTCGTCGAGGTCGCGGCCGAGCTCGCCACTGCCAACGCGCTCGACTCGGGGCCGACCACCGGCAGCTCGCTCGCGCGCGCGCTGGTCGCGGCCGCATTGATCGGCGAGACCGAGCTCGCGTCGCGCATCGTCACCGCGCTCGGTGGCGATGCACCGGTCTCGATCGCGGGCGCGCTCGGCGAGCTCGCGCACCGCGCGGGCGGCCGCCTCGAGGTCGCGAGCGCCTCGACCGCGGTCGCCGAGCTCGGCCGCCGCGGGCTGCTCGATCTTCACAAGGTACGCGCGGCGGCCGATGGAACGCCGGTCGCGCAGCACCTGACCAGCTGACCTTGCAAGGGCAAGGGTCTTGCAGTCCAGCGCGAGATGCGTTGGATCGCCGTGCTGATCTTTGCCGGTTCGTGCGAATCCGGGTTCGCGCCCAAGCCGCTTCCGGAGCTGGTGAAGCCGGCACCACCGGTGGTCGCGACCGCGGCGAGCGCGCGCCTGTTGCTGCCGCCGGGCGAGTCGCTGATCTGGCAGGTCCACGCCGACGGCATCGTGATCGGGCGCGCCGAGCTCGTCGTGTCGAACGACGAGGTCCACAGCAAGTTCGCGACCAACGCGCTCGCCTCGATGTTCGCACCCGTGCGCTACGAGCTGGCGACCGCGCTCGATCGCGCGGGCGCGCGCCCGCGCGCCGCCGAGGAGACGATCGCGATCGCCGGCGACACGTCGCACGCGGCGGCGACGTTCGACGGCACGCATGCCGCGATCGATGCCACGAACCTCGACGCGCCGGCGCCGATCCACACGCTGCACACCGCGCTCGGCTGGTTGCGCGCGTGGGCGCGTGACGGCGCGCCGCCCGCGGTCGTCTACGTCGTGCACGACCGCGAGCTGTATCGCATCGAGATCGCGGCGCCGGTGCGCGAGACGCTGCGCGAGCGCGCGACGTTGCGCTTCGACGCGCACGCCGGGGCGGTCGCGCTCGTCGTCTGGCTCTCGGACGACGCGAAGCGCACGCCGCTGCGCATCGTCGCGAAGGCCGGCGGCATCGACGTCGTGGCCGAGCTCGTCACCTGATCACTGCCAGAGCCTGCCGCGTCGCGTGCGCCACACGTGTCTTCGTTCGGCACGCTCGCGCGCGAATAAGCAAGCGACGGCGCGATCGACACGCCGTGGTTCGTCCATTGCAAACCGCAGCGGAGCCATGAAGTCCGTCTACGCCGCACTCGCGGCGATCGGGATCGCTCTGCCCGCGATCTCTCGCGCCGATCCACCACTGCCACCGATGATGGATCCGGATCGCCCGGTTCATTGCGGGCGCGATCGCGCCGGCGATACGTGGCGCATGCAGTGCGATGACGCGAAGAAGCTCTGCCTGTACGCGCCCGACTCCGAGCTCGACGCCGACGGCAACCGCGTGCGTCCGCTCGAGCAGGTGCGCGACTGCGCCGAGAACGACGGCTTCGATCGCGCCGCCTACGAGAAGGCCGGGTATCAGTTCATCCCCGGCCGGCCCGACGCGCCGTGGGGGTGGTCGCGCGACGAGCGCGGCCGCGTGTTCCAGGTCAACTTCGACCTCCACCGGCGCATGTACTTCGGGGTCGGCTACTCGCCGCAGAAGATCATCGAGAACCCGCTCGAGTCGACGCGCTCGACCGTCGACTTCGGCTTGCTCGTGCTCGACATCTACGATCCGGGCCCCGAGCCGACGCGCCACCGCATCCGCCTGCTCGAAGGCGAGGTCGCGCTGCAGCCGTTCTCGGCCGAGGTCACGCTCGCGCACTACGACATGTCGCATCGGTTCATGGATCCGCTGCTGCGCATCACGACGTTCGTCGGCGAGCCCGAGCGCCACGATCTCCACCTCGATCTCGGCATGTTCACCGAGGCCGGCGGCCTCGAGCTGCGCCAGACCTCGTACGGCGACACCGAGCTGTGGAAGCACGCGACCGCGCAGGTGACGATGGACCTGTGGCAGTCCGCGAACCTCGAATCGTTCGTACGGCTGCGCACCGGCGGCATCCTCGAGGGCCAGTACGATCCCGTGAACGGCTACCGCTCGGCGCTCACCGAGTCGACCGCGCTCGACATCGACGCCGTGCTCGACCCGGCGGGCTTCCACAACGTGCGCTTCGAGCTCGCGCACGAGCTGCCGCGCTACTTCACGCCGTACGCGCCGAACGTGCTCGTGCAGCGCATGCACGCCAAGCTGCAATACGAGACGATCGTGCTCGCGATCAACGACCAGCCGCTGTCGCTGCACGTCGCGGCCGGCGGCGAGAAGCGCAACGACATCCCGGGCGTGCCCGACCAGTGGGCGTTCGTGGTCGATGCCGGCCTCCGGTTCAGCCTGTGGGCACCGCCGCGCCCGCGCTGACCATCGCGCTGTGCGCGGTCGCGGCCGTCGCCCACGCCGATCCCTGCACGGGCACGACCGACGCCGGCGCGCGGTTCGCGACCTGCTTCGATCCCGGCAACCGGCTCGTGCTCGACGCCGCGACGAGCGGATTCGGCGGAGGGATCGCGATCCGCCACGACATCACGTTCGAGGACGAGCCCGATCTGATCTGGAAGATGAGCCACGAGCTGGCGAACGCCGAGTGGGCGCCGCTCGACAACAACCGCTTCGACGGCTTGCTCTACCGCGGCATCTACGTCCGCCACTCGCGCGACGGCCACGTCGTCCTGCCGACCGATCCGCCGAAGAAGATCTTCCTGCCGTTCGACATCGGCGCGCTCGTCGAGGTCGGCCGGCTCGAGACCCATTCGCCGACGTCGGCGACGCTCGGCATCGTCGAGACCGCGGCGCTCGTCGATCTCGCGCGCTCGCGCAGCGCGCGCTGGCGGGCCGCGATCGGCCCGTCGGCGAGCTGGCGCGTCGAGCTCGATCGCATGCCGCTCGCGATCTCCGATCACGCGATCGCGCCGTTCTCGTCGCTGCTCGTCGATCTCCACGGCGAGAGCGACGACGGGCTGTGGATCGGCGAAGCGCGCGGCGAGGCCGGCTACTTCTGGCATCTGGACCGCGGCTGGCTCGTCGAGGAGCGCGCCGAGGCCTCGCTCGAGCGCGTCGTGCTCGCGATCGACGACCGGCCGGTCGCGCTCTACGCCGCCGTGCGCTACGAGAGCGCCTATGCCGAGACGATCGCGGGCCTCGGCGTGCGGTTCGCCGTGTTCGATCGCGCCGACCCGCGGGTCAGCCTACATCCGCCGCAGTGACTGGGGACGGCTGGCAAACCTCGGATCGTTGCAACCGCTGGCGCGACGTGTACGTCTATAGCGTGATGCGTTGGATCGGCGCGGCCGTGGTCTGCGTGCTCGCCGCCGCCACGCCCGCGCGCGCCGACGACTGGCATGCGCGCCGCGCTCCGTTCGATCCGGACGTCGTCCGCCGCTACGAGGCGGTACTGGCGCGCGATCCGCACGACGCCTCGGCGCTGGCGCACCTCGTCGACCTGTACCGGCGCTATCGCACGCTCGACCAGCTCGAGGCCGAATACCGCGCTCACCTCGCGACCGGCGATGACTGGGCCACGCTCGTCGTGCTCGCGCGCCTGCCCCGCGCAGCGCGCGCCGACTCGGCCGCGCTGTGGAAGCGCGCGGTCGCCGCGAACCCGAACGACGCGCGCGGCTGGCTCGCGCTCGGCGACGCCGCGACCGGCGACGCGGCCGACGCGCGCGACGCGTACGCGCATGCCGCGAAGCTGTTCACCGCGTCGCGCGACCGGCGCGTCGCGCTCGACAAGCTGGTCGCCGCCGCGCGCGCAGCCGGCGACGCGCCGGCGATCGACGCGGCCTTTGCCGAGCTCGTCGTGCTCGCGCCGTCCGACGGCGCGTTGTGGCTCGATCGCGGCACCGCGCAGCTCGCCGCCAAGCAACCTGCCGCCGCGCTCGCGAGCTTCCAGCGCGCGGAGTCGCTGCTCGCGACCGACCCCGAGCGCCGGCTGCTGGCGATGACGAGCCAGGGCCGCGCGCTCGAGGCGAGCCAGCGCGTCGACGACGCGATCGCGCAGTACGTGAAGACGCTCGATCACACGCCGGCCGACTACAGCCTCGCCGGCGATCTCGTGCAGCTCGTCGTCGATGCCGATCGCAAGCGCGGGCGGCTGCCCGCTGCGATCGCGCGGCTCGAGCAGCGCTGGCCCGACCGGGCGCGCGGCTACTACGAATGGGTGACGCTCGGCGACCTCTATCGCGAGCACCACGACGACGAGCGCGCGCTCGGCGCGTATCGCAAGGCCGTCGCGAAGGCGCCGACCGAGGTCGGGACGCAGCGCAAGCTGATCGCGCTGCTCGACCAGCTTCACCCGAGCGAGGCGCTCGCGCAGCACGAAGCCGCCGCGCGCCTCGCGCCCGGCGACGCCGATCTCCAGCTCGGGCTCGCCAAGCGCTACCGCGACGCGCAGCCGGCGAAGGCGCTCGCGACGCTCGCCGCGCTGTCGCGGCGGATGAGCCGCAACGTCAACGCTCGCGAGGCGATCGCCGATCTCTACGAGCGCTGGGACGAGCTGCCGCTGGCGATCGGCGAGTACGAGGCGATCGAACGCCTCGAGCCCGACGATCCCGAGCACGCCGTCGTGCTCGGCGACGCCCGCTGGCGCGCGGGCGATCCCGACGCCGCGACGAAGGCGTGGCAGCGGCTCGACGCGATCGGCACCGCCGATGCGCTCTATCGCCACGGCGAGGTGCTGCGCATGCACGAGCGCTGGGCCGATGCCGTCGAGGCCTACACGCGCGCGATCGCGCTGGCTCCCACGAACGACAACACGTGGTACGGCCGCGCCCGCGCGAACGAGGAGCTCGGTCAGCTGATGGCCGCGCTCGACGATGCACGGCGTGCCGTCGCCGCCGTGGGTCTCGCCAGCGACATCGACGGCAAGCGCGACCGCGCGCTGCTCGTCCACCTGCTCGCGAAAGACGAGCCGCTCGCACTGCACGACGAGGTCGCGCGCTGGCGGTTCGCGCTCGACCGCGGCGACGTCGCGAGTGGCTACTTGCTCGCGGCGCATCACGCGAACATCGGCAGCTACCAGCTGCACGACGTGCTCGTCGAGCTGTACCGGCTCGTCCCGCGCGACGACTCGCTCGGCATCGCGCTCGCGCACTCCTACGTGCGGCGCGGCGAGTTCGACCGCGCGCGCGGCGAGCTCGCCGCGATCGCGCGCCGTTCGCCCGCGCGCGCCAAGGACCTCGCGAAGCTGCTCGACGAGGTCGACGACGACGAGGTGCGCATCGAGCGCGAGCTGCGCTGGCAGGAGGAGGGCCGCACGCCCGACGGATCGCTCGCCGACGGTCCCGATCTCGTCGCGCGCGAGCGGTTCGGCGCCCGGCTCGAGCTCGGCGATGACGTGCACGGCGGTCCGGGCGCGCTGCTCGGGTTCGGGCTGTATCGCACGTGGCGGCATTCGCCGGGCCTCGCGTGGTTCGCGCGGCTCGACTGGACCAAGCGCACCGACGCGCAGGAGGAGCCGGATGCGGTCGGCGTCGCCGGCGGCGTCATGCTCGGGCTCGTCGACGCACGCAAG
>DATJXL010000009.1:0-14867 GCA_035500135.1 Kofleriaceae bacterium | reverse complement strand
GCTCGCTCGCTCGCGATTTCGACAAGACCTCTGCGGCGTGGGCGGTCCAGTGGGACGCCGCGTGCCATTCCGACGAGCGCAGGAACGACCCGCTGCTGCATGCACAACGGTTGACCTGTCTCGAGAACGTCCGGATCGAGCTGTACGGTCGCGTCACCGCGCTCGGCGATGTCGACGTAACCGACGCCGACATCCCGGGTCCGATCGGACGCGTGGTCGAGGATTGCGCCAACGCCACGGTCCTGCGCGCGCAAGTGCCGGCGCCGCCCCGCGAGCAACGCGCCGCGGTGAGCGCGTTGCTCGTCGAGGCCTATCGGTCGGCGAGCGATGCCGGCCACGGCGAGTGGTGGCGCGACGAGAGTGGCTTCGACGCGGGCACCGCACGGCTGGACGCCATCGCGCGCGAGCTCGAGGCCCTCCACCGGCCGAGCGCCGCCTTGCCGCTCGCGTTGCGCGCGGAGTTGATCGCGAGGAACAGCTGGGATGTCGCGTCGCGCTTGCCCATCGCGCGCGCCGCGATCGCAGAAGCACGTGCTCGCATCGCCGCGACCCGCGACGACGTCATGCTCGCGAGCATCGAGGCGTTAACCGCCATGTTCGAGATCTTCTACGAGCGCGACGGCGATCACATCGCGGCAGGTGAAGCCGCGCTCGCGCGCGCCGACGAGGCCCTCGCACGCGCCGGTTCCCCGATCGAGGTTTCAGTGGAAGTGACCTCGACGCATGGCTTGCTCGCGAAGGCGCGCGGAGCGGACGACGACGCCGTCAGATTCTTCCACGACGCGGCCGCGCGAGACGTCAGCGACCCGCCGGAGCAGCACGGCCTGATGTACGCGCTCGCGCTGGCAAGGGCCGGCGACTCGCAGACCGCGCGCGCCGAGCTCGAACGCCAGCTGGCCAGCGCGATCGCGTCGTACGGCGAGGACGACGCGATCACCGAGATGATTCACCGCTTCCTCGTACCGGTGCTGGACTACGGCGGCGATCTCGCGGGCTCACTCGCCCACCAGCGCCGGGCCAACGCGATCGAGGCCGCTCGCCCGCATCCGCCACACACGCTCGCGTGGAACACGATCTTCATGGTCGACCTCGCCCGCCGCGTCGGCGAGCCCAACGATCGCGAGCTGCTCGCGGCGGTTCACGAGCTCGCCGGCCACGGCACGACGCCGCCTCACCAGAGCCCCGACGGCATCTCGACCGCGCGCCGCGCGGGTCTATTCGCCACGTTCGAGCGCGCGACCGAGCTCGAGGCCGACACCACCGGCGATGCCGGGCTGGATGCGGCCGTGTGGCTCGCGTTCGCGCGCGGTGACGATGCCGAGCTCGCGCGCCGATCTGCGCAGGTCGTCGAGCGCTGCGCGCGCGCGTCGTGCGACGACTGGATCCGCTTGGGCCGCTGGCTCGCGATCCTCGTCGAGGTGCGCGCCGGCCGCGGCGGTGACGTCGAAGCGCGCCTCGAGGAGCTCGAGCGCGCGTATAGCGGCGATCGCCAAGCCATCGCGAACAGCGGAGTCGTGCTCGCCAGCCTCGGCCGCTGGGACGCCGCGCGCGACCGGCTCGCGCGCGCGAGAGACATGCCGAACGTTTGGGAGCGCCAGAGCGATCTCCTGGAAGTCGACGCCTGGCTCGGCCTCGCGCTCGTTCGCGCCGGTGAGCCCGCAGCGGCACGCGCGCGCTTCGAAGAGGCCCTCGATACCCTGTCGATCCCGATCAACGGCCTCGAAGGGCTCAGCTACATGACCCCGGTCGCGCAGCTCGCGCTCGCCCAGCTCTTGCCGGAATCGGATCGCGCTCGCGCGCGCCGGCTCGCCACGCGTGCGCGCGACGGCTTCGCCCGGCTCGGCCCGCACCGCGCCGCGGATCGCGACGCCGCCGCGAAGTGGCTCGTCGATCACCCTGCCCGCTAGTCCGGTTGTCCGTCCGCTGGTCCGAACATCGGCCGGACATGCCGCGGCGCGCGCAGTGAATCCGCCCAGATAGCGCTGGTCTCGTGCTTGCTATCGCTTTGCTACACTATGACCGTGGACGCCGACATCACCGTCGAGATCCTGCGCGAGATTCGCGACGAGATCCGGTCGACACGCACCGAGCTGAAGGCCGAGCTCGTTGAAGTCAAGACCGAGCTCGTTCAAGTCAACAAGCGGCTCGACGGCGTCACCGAGCGCCTCGACGTCGTCGAGCACACGCTCACCGATTTTGCCGGCCAACACCTGCTGCTCACGCGATTCGTGAAGAACGTCGCGTACCGTCACGACGACGAGCTGGCGGATCTACGCGATCGCGTCGAGAAGCTCGAGCAGCGCAAGAAGCCGAGCTGACCGCTACTCCTGCTTGATGCGCTCGATCTCGGCGTTCTCGGACAGCGGCAGGAAGTGAATCAGGCAGCGGCCGGGCTCGCTCGGCAGCTTCGCGGCCATCCACATGAACGAGTTCTTCCAGTACTCGCGCGTCGACTTGCTCTCGATCGGCGGGCCGAAGCGCTCGCGCATCCAGCGGTCGGCCTGGTCCTCGACGCAGCCGCGCACCGACAGCTGCAGCTCGATCAGCGGCGACGTCGGCTCGGTGCCGCCGAAATACGCGTAGACCTCGGCGGCGTGCTCGCCGACCTTGATCGGCGGCAGGCCGACGCACCAGATCGCCTTGCGGCCGTCGCGCAGCTCGGTCGGCTGGCAGTTGCCGTCGTGGATCGACGCGACCGTCGTCTTGCCGAAGATGTACGGCCCGAGCCCGCCCGGCTCGGGCTCGCGGCCGGAGCACGAAGAGAGCAGAATTACGGCCAAGGCGCCAAGGCGCCAAGCGAGACGCCAAGCAGAACTAGTTTCTGCCTGGCGCCTCGCTTGGCGCCTCGGCGCCTTGGCGGTAACTCTGCTCTTCACGACGCGATCTCGACGTCGACGGTCACGACGTCCTCCATCTTGAACACGAAGAACCGCGGCGCCGACAGCCCGAGCTTGCGGATGTCGAGCTCGAACGTGGCGCGCGCGGCGAGGCGGTCCTTGGCGAGCGTGCCGGAGCCGGCGAGCTCGAGCGGCACGTCCTTGCCGCGCCAGCGCAGGGTGCCGGATGCCTTGGCGGTGAATCTGGCGCCGTCACGCTGTACGTCGGACACGCCGGTCAGCTCGAACGTTGCGGTCGCGTGCGTGTCGAGGTCGAAGTCCTTGCGGAGCTTTCGATTCTTGAGCCAGTCGCCGGCATCGAACGCCGTCATGTCGACGCGAAATGTCGCCTTCGCGGCCTCGATCGCGTCGGGATCGGCGTCGACGTCGCCGGAGATCTTGGTCCACACGGTCGTCGTGTCGTGCACGCTCGACCGCGCCTTGACCGTCAGCTTGCCGCTCGCGACCGCGTACTTCACGCGCCTAGCCCCGGAGTTCGCTTGTGATGATCCGAGATCGCGGAGCAGGTCGTGCGAGGCCGAGGCGCCGCCCCGAAGCGCTCCTCGCCGGAACGCGAGGACGCGGCAACGACGGCGTCGCGCGAGCTGCCGCCGCGAGACGGATCAGCACAGGCGAACTCTGGGGTTAGGCCGCCAGGCACTGGAGCAGCAGCGTCGTGATGTTGTCGGTGCCACCGTTGCGGTTCGCCGCGTCCACGAGCTCTGCCACCGCGCGCTCGAGGCTCTTCGCGTCGCCCGCGAGCTGCGCGATCGCCTCGTCTTGCACCATGCCCGACAGCCCGTCCGAGCACAGGATATAGACGTCGCCGCTCTTGATCTGATGGCTGCGGATGTCGACCTGGACGGTCTCACGCATGCCGAGCGCGCGCGTGATGACGTTCTTGTGAGGGAAGTTGCGCTCTTCCTCTTCGGTCATGTCGGGCTTGGCTTCTTTGTAGTCCTCGAGCAGCGAGTGGTCGCGCGTGAGCTGCGCGATGCCGCCCTCGCGCACGCGGTAAACACGCGAGTCGCCGACATGGCCGACGTAGATCTTGTCGCCCGAGACCAGCGTCGACACGATCGTCGTGCCCATGCCCTTGTAGCGGATGTCGCGATTGCTGGTCTCGAAGATGCGCAGGTTCGCGAGCTTGATGCCGCACACCAGCCGGTTCTCGATGTAGCTGAGCGAGCGGTCCATCTTGTACGGCCACGTCGCGTCCTCGTCCTCGCGCGTGCGCTGGTAGAACTCGCCGATCGTCTCGGCGGCCATCTTCGACGCGACCTCGCCCGAGGCGTGGCCGCCCATGCCGTCGGCGACGAGGAATAGTTGCTCGTCCTCGATCAACGAGAAGTAGTCCTCGTTGTGCGTCCGCTTCATGCCGACGTCGGTCTTGGCCGCGTAGCGGATCTTCACCCAGGGGAAATCATAGGCCGCGGATCCGCCCCGGCGCAACCGGGGTAGACTGCCCGCGCAACGCATGCGCGCAGAGATCTTGACGATCGGGGACGAGCTGTGCCGCGGCGAGATCGTCGATACGAACTCGTCGTACCTCGCCGCCAAGCTGTGGGACCTCGCGATCACGACGCGGTGGATGACGAGCTGCACCGACGACGAACGGGACATGCTTGCGGCGTTCGAGGCCGCGGTCGCGCGCGCGGATGTCGTCATCTGCTCGGGCGGGCTCGGGCCGACCGAGGACGACCTCACCGTCGACGTGGTCGCCCGGCTGGCCGGCACCGAGGTCATCATCGACGCGCCGGCGCGCGCCCGCATGGAGGCGCGGTTCGCGCAGGGCCGCATCGCCGTGACGCCGATCCAGCTGCGCCAGGTGCGCGTGCCGGCCGGCGCGCGCGTGCACGGCAACCCGGCCGGGCTGGCGCCGTGCTTCGAGGTCGCGCTCCCCCCGCGTCACGATCCGGCGCGGTCGGGTGAAGCCGGAGTCCGCCGCGTGCCCGTCGTGTGCCTGCCGGGCGTGCCGCGCGAGCTGTACGCGATCTGGGACGGCGGGCTCGAGGCGCGGCTGCGCGAGCTGCGCGGCGACACCGGCGAGCACATCGCGCGCCGGATCTATCGCGTGTTCGGACGCGGCGAGTCGCAGATCTCGCAGGCGTGCCGCGGCATCGTCGACGAGGTCGCCGGCGCGTCGATCCACTACCAGGTGAAGTTTCCCGAGACGCTGGTCAAGCTCGTCGTGCGCGATCGCGACCAGGCCGCCGCCGAGGCGCGGCTCGCCGCGATGGACGCGGTGCTGCGCGAGCGCGTCGCGGGGTTTCTGTACGGGACCGGCGAGGAGACGCTGATCGAGAAGGTCGCGCGCCGGCTCGCCGCGTCGGGCCAGCGCGTCGCGACCGCGGAGTCGTGCACGGGCGGCATGATCGGCGAGCTGTTGACGCGCGTGGCCGGCAGCTCGCGCTACTACGTCGGCGGCGCGATCACGTACGCGAACGCCGAGAAGGTGCGCCAGCTCGGCGTGGCCGAGGCGACGCTGGCGGCGCACGGCGCGGTCAGCGAGCCGTGCGTGCGCGAGATGGCCGAGGGGGCGCGCGCGCGGTTCGGCGTCGACCTCGCGGTCGCGGTGAGCGGCGTCGCCGGCCCCGACGGAGGCACGCCCGACAAGCCGGTCGGCCTGGTCTGGCTCGCGCTGGCCAGCGCGGCCGGCACGACGACCAAGCAATTGACGTGGCCGGGCGCGCGCGACCAGATCCGCACGCTCGCGAGCTGGTGGGCGCTGCGGCTGATCGACGACGCGCTGGCCGCGTGATCGGCTAAGCTGCCGGCCGTGGGAAGCAAGCGCCTGTTCGTCGGCGTACGCGTGTCCGTCGCGACCGCGAACGCGCTCGCGGCGTGCGCCGAGATGCTGGCGCGGCGGGCGCGCGAGGCTGGCGTCGAGCCGAAGTGGGTCGCGCCGGCGAGCTATCACGTCACGCTGAAGTTTCTCGGCGCGACGCGCGACGACGCGGTCGGGGCGGTGCGCGATGCGCTCGCCGGCGCGTGCGCGGGCGTCCAGCCGTTCCGGTTTCGGTCGGCGCGGCTCGGCGCGTTCGCGTCGCTCGAGCGCGCGAACGTGGTGTGGGCAGGCGTCGAGGACGGCGCGACGCTCGGCGAGCTCGCGAAGCGCGTCGAGAGCGCGCTCGCCGCGCTCGGGTTCGCGACCGAGGCACGACCGTTCCACGCCCACGTCACGCTGGCGCGGCTGCGCGAGCCCAGGCCGGTGCGCGAGCTCGTGCTGCCGCTCGCCGAGCAGATGTTCGCCGAGACCCGGGTCGACGCGATCACGCTGTTCGAGAGCGAGACCAAGCCGTCGGGCGGCGTGTATCACGAGCTCGCGCGCGTCGCGTTTGCGCCGGCCGTGCCGCCGCCAGCGCGCCCGGCCGCGGCAGATCCCGGCGACGACACGGACGACGGTTGGCCGCGCCGATAACTTGCGCCGATACCGCACAAGTGTTCAGCTCGCTGTCAGACCCCCGCGGTACAAGCGCAGGCACAGGGAGCATCACCATGTCCGGCAAAGAAATCAGCGTAAATCCGCAGAATCCCGAGCGTACGAAGGCGATCGACCTCGCGCTCGCCGCGATCGACAAGCAGTTCGGCAAGGGCGCGATCATGCGCCTCGGCAAGGATCCGATCGACCGCGAGGTCCACGTGATCCCGACCGGATCGCTCGGCCTCGATATCGCGCTCGGCATCGGCGGCTTGCCGCGCGGCCGCGTCGTCGAGATCTACGGGCCGGAGTCGAGCGGCAAGACCACGCTGACGTTGCACATCGTCGCCGAGGCGCAGAAGCGCGGCGGCGTGTGCGCGTTCATCGACGCCGAGCACGCGCTCGATGTCGCCTACGCCAAGAAGCTCGGCGTCAAGACCGAGGAGCTGCTGGTCAGCCAGCCCGATTTCGGCGAGCAGGCGCTCGAGATCGCCGACATGCTCGTGCGCTCGAACGCGATCGACGTCATCGTCGTCGACTCGGTCGCCGCGCTCACGCCGAAGGCCGAGCTCGAGGGCGAGATGGGCGACGCGCACGTCGGCCTGCAGGCGCGCCTGATGAGCCAGGCGCTGCGCAAGCTGACCGCCGCGATCTCGAAGTCGCGCACGATGGTCATCTTCATCAACCAGATCCGCATGAAGATCGGCGTGATGTTCGGCTCGCCCGAGACCACGACCGGCGGCAACGCGCTGAAGTTTTACTCGTCGGTGCGGCTCGACATCCGGCGCGTCGGTGCGCTCAAGAAGGAAGAAGACGTCATCGGCAACCGCACGCGCGTGAAGGTGGTGAAGAACAAGATGGCGCCGCCGTTCAAGGAGGTCGAGTTCGACATCCTGTACGGCCAGGGCATCTCGCGCGAGGGCGACCTCGTCGATCTCGCGTCGGGCGACGCCAACGTCATCGACAAGAGCGGCGCGTGGTTCTCGTTCGGCGGCGAGCGCATCGGTCAGGGTCGCGAGAACGCGAAGCAGTTCCTGATCGATCACCCGGACGTGTACAACGCGATCGAGGCCAAGGTGCTCGCGCACTTCAACGTGCGCCGCATCGGCATCGATGTCGTGGCCGAGCCGGCCGCTGCAGCGGCAGCGCCGACCGCGACGGGCTCCGGCCCGGTGAAGGCCGCGCCGGCTCCGGCGCCGGCCGCCACCAAGGCGACCGCGCCGGTGCCGCCGCCGAACGGTAAGCGTCCCAACGCCTGAGCGGCCCGAAGGCAGCGGCGCCTTACTTGTGCTTGGTCGGCGGCGCCTTCGTGGGCGCGGCCGGGTGCGCAGGGGCCGTCACCGGGTGCACGGGCGCCGGCGATGCGGGGTGCGCGGCTACCGGGCCGCGACCGGCGGCTTCGACCGGGCGACCAGCGGGCTCCATCGGGTGAGCCTCGACCGGGCCGCGGCCGCCGGCTTCGACCGGGCGACCGGCGGGCTCGCGCGGCTCCATCGGGTGAGCCTCGACCGGGCCGCGACCCGGCTCGCGCGGCTCCATCGGGTGAGCCTCGACCGGGCCGTGCCCGGCTTCGACCGGACGCGGCTCGCGACCCGGCTCGCGACCCGGCTCGACGCGACCCGGCTCGACGCGACCCGGAGCGGGCCGCGCGCCGCCGACGCGCACGGGCTCGGGCGCGCGGTGCGGCTGGAATCCAGCCGGATGGTAGTGAGAGTAGCCACCCGGGTTGCGGATCGACACGACCTCACGCGGCGGCGAGCTGGTTCTCACCCAGCCACCGGTGTGATAGTGCGAGCTGTACCAGATGCCACCTTCCTGGTGCCAGTAGAAGCCGTTCACGAAGAAGACCGGCTGGTCGTAGTCGTAGACGACCTCGACGCCCGGGCTGACCGCGATCAGATCCGGTTGCACGTACTCGACGGGAGCCGGCGCGGGCTCGACATCCACCACAGCGACCGGTGCCGGTGCGGGCGCGACTCCGACGTCGGCGTTCACCGCGACCACAGGGGGCGGCGGCGCGACGACGCGCGCCTGATAGCCGACCGTGCATCCGCCGATCAGCGCGAGAAAGGTTGCAGATACGAGCCTCATGAATCCTCCGGGCTGGAGCCTACAGCAAATCTGACGGCTCCGACGGTCGGCGCATTCATTATAGATCCCCCGACAGCGCCGCGCGTTTCGGATGCGTATGGACCTCCGTTTCAGCGACCATCCATCGTTCCATCGCGCGGCGCTAGGCATG
Organism: Kofleriaceae bacterium; assembly: GCA_035500135.1. GTDB lineage: Bacteria > Myxococcota_A > Polyangia > Haliangiales > Haliangiaceae > JABFXX01. The sequence goes on along the minus strand of DATJXL010000009.1, from coordinate 6,328 downwards.
GTCGGCGCCTCGGCTTTGCTGGCCCTGGCGCTCCATCCCGTGACCCCGCTCGCGCCGCTTGTTGCCGGACTTTTCGGCATCGCGGTCGGAGCTACGCTCGGCTACGGCAAGCCGATCTGGCGGGTGATCGCGGCGATGGCCGCGGTCCTACCGCTCGTCGCGATGCAGCCGAGCTGGCCGGTGCTTGCGATCGTGGCGTCGGCCGCGGGCCTCGGGCTCGCGGTAGGCGGTGCGCGCGGCATCCGCGGCGCGCTCGCGGTGATGATCGGCGCGGCGGTGGTCCTGCTCGCGCTGTGGACCGCGCTGCGGATCGGCCACGCCCAGCGCACCGCGACGTGGCCGGCGTGGGCGACCGATCTCGCGAGCGCGGCCGCGCTCGGCATGGTCGGCGTGATCGCGGTGATCCCGCGCCACCTGCGAATCTCGCTCGATCCGGTGCAGGCCGCGCTGCGCGCGCTGCCGCGCGAGCTCGACGCCGAGGTCCGCGAGCTGTGCGACCGCTCGGTCGCGATCTGGCGCGGCGCGAGCGAGAAGCTCGGCGACGGCGATCCCGGTCGCAACCTGGTCCGCGACGGCGTGCTCAAGACGCTCGAGGTCGCCGCGCGCAGCGCCGAGATGCGCAGCGATGGCACGAGCGACGAGGCGCTCGCCAAGCGCATGACCGACCTCGACGCGCGCATCGCCGCGGCGAGCGACGCCGAGGTGCGCGCGCAGTATCAGGCCGCGCGCGCCGCCCTCGATGACCAGCGCCGCTATCGCGACCAGATCCGCGGCAATCGCGAGCGCGTGATCGCGCGCCTCCACAACCACGTCGCCGCGCTCGAGAAGTTCCAGCTCGCGGCGAGCGGGCTCGAGGCAGCTCGCGCCGCCAGCGCCGGCGCGCCGGTGATCAAACAGCTCGAAGAGCTGTCCAGCGAGGTCGCCGCGAGCGGCGAGGCGCTCGCCGAAGTGATCTGATACGCTTCGGGGCATGCGCTGGGTTCTCGCGATCGTCTTCGCGCTCGCCACGACGGGTTCCGCGTTCGCTCAAGGCAAGAACGCCGACGCGAGCTACAAGGAAGGCCTCGCGTACAAGCAGCAGGGCAAGATCGACGACGCGATCGCGGCGATGCTGACGGCCGTGCAGAGCAACCCCAAGCACGGCATGGCGTGGGCATCGCTCGGATCGCTGTACAAGCAGAAGAAGGACCTCGCGAAGTCGATCGACGCCTACGAGCACGCGACCCAGCTGATCACGAAGGACAAGGTCCTGTGGATCAACCTCGGCTCGGCGTACGCGAACACCGATCGCCTCGACGATGCGATGCGCGCGCTGGCGGCTGCGGTCAAGCTCGATCCCAAGGACGCCGAGGCGCACGCGAAGCTCGGCACGGTCAAGCGCAAGAAGAACGACTACGCCGGCGCGATCGCCGAGCTCGAGCAGGCGACCCGGCTCAAGGCCGACGAGCCCGACTGGTGGCACAACCTCGGCGTCGCGTATCGCTTCCAGAAGCGCGAGGACGACGCGATCAAGGCATACATGAAGGCGATCGAGCTCGCACCGAACGAGGCCCGCTATCACTTCGATCTCGGCGCCGCGTATCGCCGCAAGTCGGATCCCGATCACGCGATTCCCGAGTACGAGAAGGCGACGAGCCTGGACCCGGGCAACCCCGACGGCTGGTTCGATCTCGGCTTCATGTACAAGGAAAATCACGAGAACGACAAAGCGATCGAAGCGTTCAAGCACTACCTCGACGCCAACAAGGGCAAGGACACGAGCGGCCAGAAGCGCGTCGAGGACGAATGCGCCGCGCTCGGCACGGCCTGCGACGACAAGGGCGCGAAGAAGCCGCCGGCCAAGAAGAAGTAGTCGCGTGGTACAGTGGTGGAGTGAGGATCAGCTGGCTGTCGGCAGAGGAGATCGCCGCGGCTCGCGAGGCGCTGCGCGCCGGCGGCGCTAGCTGGGACGACCACTTCGACCCCGACTTCGCGATCCCACCCGCCCCGAGCGACTCGCGGCTGCTCGACTGGGACCACGTCACCGAGCACGTCGCGCGCGCCGAGCGGGTGTCCGAGGTCGTGCGCGAGCAAGGGCTCGCGGCGGCACGCGCGCGGTTCTCCGGCACCGGTGTCGCGATCGAAGCCGCGACGCTCGCCGCGGCCGCGCACCAGGACGACGCGCTCGACCTCGACCAGGTCATCGGCGTCCTGCGCTGTGCGATCGACACCTACGTGTTCTACGCGCCGTTCCTCGAGCTGATGATCCATCTCGGCCGCGGCGACATCGATCGCACGGTCAGGACCTACGAGGAATTCGTTGCCGAGTACGCGCGCGTGCTGTCCGAGATCCCGCACGGCTCGGCACGCGTCGGCGCGATGCGCGATGGCCTCGCCGACTTCTACGTCAGCGCCGGCTTGTTCGATCGCGCGAACGAGCTGTTCGAGAGCCGCCACGAGGAGGATCGCAACGACGTCGCGGTCGCGCTCACCGCGAGCCGCGCGTTCCTCGCGGCCGGCAGCTTCAGCCAGGCGGTGCGCTGGCTCGGCATCGGCGCGGCGCGCGCGCACGCGCTCGGCCGCGACGAGCTCGCGACGCGATTGCGGCAGAAGCAAGATGCCGTGCGCAAGCGAATGAGCTAGCGGCTGTCCGGCTGTCCCTAATTGGCCGATCGAAAAGTCCGACCACTTCGATCGGTTCTGAGATCGCTCGTAGGTATGATTGAGCAGCGATCACGATCGTGATCAAAGTCGCCCTGGCGCTCTTGCCGCTGCAGGTGACGGAGTCGGCGCTTCGACGAGGCGTTCGCTCGCGCCGTCGCCGATCGCCCTGTTGACGACCTCGCCGGAGCCTCACTCGGCCACGGGGGACAGTTTGCGAATCTCGGCTGCATGCGCGTGCCAGCAGAAGGCGACGATCTCGTCCGCAGCCAGCTTCAGGCGATCGCCCGCGGCGTCGAACGCGTCGTAAAGCTCTCGCTGCAGCAGCAGCATGCGTTTCACCGTGCCGTGCGGAATCGTGGCCGCGTCCTGGAGAGTGGGGTCGCCAGATTCGGCCAGCGCGAGGTTCGCACGCAACGACGCCAAGCGAATCGGATCGCGGAGGACGCCGGTTTCCAGCGCGCGAGCGCTTGGCGATCCGTATGCGATCTTCGCCAGCGCGGGCAACGCGGCGCGCAGACACTGCTGCACGATCCAACTGACCGACCGATCGAGGCGCGCCGCTTCGGCATCGAGCTCTTCGAAGAGCATCGGGTCGGCGATCACATCGATGCGGATGTTGTTGGCCATCGGGGCTCCTGCTCGACCTCGTGTTGCGCGGAGATTTACACGTCGATGTTGGGCTGGTCTACCCCTCGGTAGGCGGTGAAGTAAGTTGTCGGGTGTCGGAACAAAGCTTGTGCGGCAGGGGTTATGCCGCCCATGACCCGGTGGTGCGCCAGCGTGCTCCTCGCGATCCTGGTCGCCGATGCACGCGCCGACCCGCCACACGCGTGTAGGCCGGCGAGCACCCGCACCACGTATGCGGTATGCGTCGTCGACGAAGCCGGGCGCCCGGTCGCAGGTGCCGAGGTCCATGCGCTCCGCGAATGGATCGGCGAGGGCTTCGGCGATGTTGGGTCCGGTGACGACGATCTCGGCCGGCAAACAACCGATGCTTCCGGCCGCGCCGTGTTTGCGGTGCCGCCGATCCGGTCGTCGCCGCTCGTGGCGATGCGAGAGATGCGCCGCACCGCGTTCGCTTCGGGTCACGGCTGGCCAGCGCAGGAGATCGAAGGGGACGGCCGGATCGTCCTGGGGCCGCTCCGCACTGTCACGCTCCGCACGGCGCTACATGCGTGCGATGGCGCGCAGACGATGCGGCTCGAATCGGCAGGTACCACCGACGTCGCGCTGCCCGAGCTGACAGTCAAGAGCGATGGCTCGGCGGTGGTGGAGGTCGGGCCGGGCCCGTATCAGGTCCGCGCGTGGCTCTGTGCCGACCACCACGATGCAAGCAGGAGCGCGTCGTTCCTTGGCCGCGACAAGCGCGACCTGATGATCCGCTGACCGACGCCTCGTGCCGTCCGGCGTGCGGCGATCGCGGATGTAAGCCGAGCGGGATCGTCGTGTCTCTCTATCGAGTGCGTCTCGGGTTGTTCGTCGTCGTTGCAGCGTGCTCGTCCCGGTCCGAACCGGTCGCCGAGCGAGCGCCGGCCAGCCCGGTCGCGAGGCGGGTGCCTGCACCGCCTGCGGAATCGCTGCACTGGTACGCGGGTGACGTCCACATGCACGTGTCGCCGCCCGACGATCCGCACGATGTCGAGCTGTCTCCCGAGCAGATCGCGGATAAGGCGCGCGACGCCAAGATGGACTTCGTCGTGCTCACGCCGCACCTGTGGCCGTCGCGCTGGGATCAGGCGCACCACGCGACGTTCCGCAAGCAGTGGCACGCGTTCGCGGCACGCGCACGCGCGATCGATAAGCCGACGCTGATTCCTGGCATCGAGTGGTCGGCGCGCGGCGGCCACTTCACCGTTGCGGGCGTCGACTTCGACACCGTCGGCGACGACGTGCTCGCATCGGCGCATGCCGCCGGCGCGTTCATCAGCGCGAACCATCCGTACGCGGTGCCGACGCGCATCCCCGGCATCCCGGCCTCGCATTACGACATGTCATATCGCGTGTGGACCGATCACGAGCCCGGCTTCACGGCGATCGACGGCGTCGAGGTGTGGAACGTGCCGCTCGGCTACGCGAACGTGTTGTCGCGGCCCGGCGGCATGACGGGTGAGCAGCGCGCATGGCTGTCGGCGAATCGCGTCGTGCATGCCGAGCATCGCCCGCTCACGGCCGTCGGCGGCACCGATAACCATCATCAGGCCGTCGCCGCGACAACCTGGGTGCTCGCGACCGACGCGAGCGAGCCCGCGATCGTCGCCGCTTTGCACGCCGGTCGCACGTGTGTCGGCGGCCTCGCCGGCAGCTCGTTTCGTGCGCACGCGGGCGGCGGCGACTGGGTCACCATCGGTGGCGTGGTCAGCACGCGCGGCACCATGACGCTCGCGTGGGATGGCACCGCGCGTCTGTTCGTCGACGGTGTCGACACCGGCGAGCACGACGGCGGCTTCGAGCACGACACGATGGGCGAGCTACACACGTACCGGATCGAGAAGGACTCGAGCCGGTGCGGCTTCATCTACGCCAATCTCTAGCGCGTGACAGCGCTGCCATTCGCTTGCGTTCTCGCGTGCAGCTTGCGCGTCCTGCGCTAGCCAGCTAGTCCGGCCGGAGTGCGGACGAAGCGTGGCGGTGCCCGAGAAATACGCATGGATCCGCCTTTGTCGGGAATCGAACCGATTTCTCGGGAAACGCGTTTCGAGTCGTGACGATTTCTCGGGAAACGCGTTTCAAATCGCGACGCGCTCTCGCGCTGCCGGATCGGTGATCCAGACCATGTTAGCGTGCACCCGTGTTGCGAATCTGCTGCCTCGCGATTGTCGTGGGCTGCTCGACTGGAGGCACCACCAAGCACGACGACAACGCCGCCACGCCGATGCCGCCGAGCGATCCCATGCCGAAGCCGGCGGCGCCAGCTGCACCGCCCGCGAAGGTCACGGTCGGGAACGCCACCGTGGAAGTCGAGATCGTGGCGACCGAGGCGAAGATCGAGCGCGGCATGATGTACCGCCAGCACCTGCCGCCCGACGCCGGCATGCTGTTCCTGATGGACAAAGAGTTCGATTGGAGCTTCTGGATGCGAAACTGCTTGATCCCGCTGGATCTCCTTTTCATCACGAAGGGCATGACGGTTGCCGGCATCGTCGCGAATGCCAAGCCGGGGATCGATGACCTGCTCAAGGTCGGTGTTCCGTCCCTTTACGTGCTCGAGGTAAACGGAGGGTGGAGCGCGGGGCACCACGTCGCGAGTGGCGCGCCGGTGAAGTTTGAGAACGTCCCGGCGCGTTGAAACAGAGCTATTCGCCTGACTTCCCGCCATCGCGTCGGCAGATCTCGGCCAGCCTTTCGCGGAGCAACTCGTCCCGCTCGCGATCGTAGACGAGAACCGATCGGCCCGACGGCTTCCACGCGACCTCGGCGGCCTCGCCGGCGAGCTCGCCGGTGACGATCGCAAGGATCTGCCGCGCGAGATCGAGCGCGTCGAGCTCGAGTTGCAGTGACTCCGCCGCCGTCCTTTCGCCGATCGTGCGGCGCCAGTCGCCGCGCGGGACCTTCGGGGCGGGCAACATCCACGTCCGGATCGGCTCCTCTGCGGCGCCCGCGCGCAGCTCGATGGCCTCCTCGCTGCACAAGTGCGCGTCCTCGACGTGCTGCGAGACTACGAGGAGCGCGATCTCGTCCGCCGTCG
>DATJXL010000008.1:0-46252 GCA_035500135.1 Kofleriaceae bacterium | reverse complement strand
CGCGTTACAGGTGCGTGGGGCTCGCGAGATCGATCGAGTAACCCAGCGTCACGCCGGCAAATCGCGCACCCTCCAGCTCGCGGTAGGACGCGGCCACGAAGTAGCCGTTTCCCGACGAGAACCCGTACTCGTGGTAACCGTGCCCGATCCGCACGCCGAGCATCGCCTCGAGCTCGTCGCCGGTCGGCAGGCTCGGCGCGCCGCCGTCGCGGCTCGGCGCGCCGGCGACGTACGACACCCGAGCGCGACCGAGCAGCCGCACGCGTCCGTTGCCGAGCTCGGCCGTGAGATCGATCGGCAGCGTGACCGCGCCGTCGAGCGACGGCACGCCCCCCATCGCGCCGACGCCGGTGCCGAGCGCGAAGAACGCGCGCTCGTTCGGCCGCACCGCGATCCCGATCGGAAGCAGCGCGACGTCGTACGCGAACCCGCCCTGCCCGACCGTGCCGCCCGCCGCGAGATCGAGCCCGATGTGATAGGCCAACGTGTGGCCGTGGCCGACGATGCCGTGCAGCCGCGCGCCGGCGAGCACGAGCTGCTTCACGCTGGCTGCGCGCATGCCCTCGTCCTGCACGCGATCGAGCCCGGTCAGCTCGTAGTGCAGCCATGCCGCGCCGGAGAACTCGTCGGCCATGCGCGACCACCGGTCGGCGTGCGCGGTGCCGGCGAGCGCGAGCACGATCAGCACCGCCTTCATCGATCGGCGAACCCCAGCCGGCCCGGGCCGAGCGGCAGGATGATCGCGGGCGGCCAGAGATCGATGCCGATCGACAGCCCGATCACGTGGAGCTCGATGCCCTCCTTCAAGCCGATCTTGAGCCCGACGATCGGCGTCTCGAGCTGAAGCCCGGTGCCCTCGCTCGTCACCCCGGCGCCGATCCAGCCCCGCCAGTCCTTGCCGACCGACGTCGACGGCAGGCTCGCGTGCAGGTGGCACTTGCGCAGCACGCGATCGCCGAACGTGTTCGAGTTCGGGCCCGGGTAGAAGATGTAGTGGTCGTCGATGTCGCGGATGATGGCCCCGGCCTCGCGGTCGATGCAGTCGGCGGCGCGGTCGGCCTCCTCGCCCCGCCACACCGCGTGCAGGATCGGATTGCCGTAGTAATCGCGGCCGCGATCGAACGGATCGTCCGCGGACGTCTCCGACGGCACCTCGTACAGCGCCCATCGCTGCTCGCCCTTGCGCCGCACGGCAAACCACGGATGCCGCGCGATGCCGTCGAGCGGGTGCCCGAGCGTCCCGGTCACCAGCAAGACGGTCGTCTCGTCGTTGGGCGGCACCACGAGCGGCTGCTTCGCCACGATGCACGCCGCCGAAACCAACAAGAGCCACCTCATCGAGGTGACTGTAACGTTTCACGTACGTGTTCGTTCTGGCTGACCTCAGATTGTCCGATCACAGGCGCAACGTCGTGTAGCGCGCGGTAGTCTGGGGGTGGATGAGTGACGAGGAGGCGACAAGGGTTGACCGCCCCAACAGCGAGCGGCGGCATCCGCGCGACGACTCCTTGCAGCGCGGCACACTCCTCGGCCGCTACGTCGTCCTCGAAGTGCTCGGTGAGGGCGGGATGGGAGTTGTCTATTCCGCGTACGATCCCGAGCTCGACCGCAAGGTCGCGGTGAAGCTGCTGCAGGCTCGAATTGGCGGAACAGCCGGGCAAGCGTGGCTGCAGCGTGAAGCGCAGGCGATGGCGCGCGTGACGCACCCGAACGTGATCGCGGTGTACGACGTCGGCACGCTGCCGAACGACCGCGTGTTCGTCGCGATGGAGCTCGTCGCCGGGGTGACACTCCGCGAATGGCTGAAGCAGCATGCGCGCTGTCCGCCACGCGAGGTGCTGCCGCTGCTACGCGCGGCCGGAGAAGGCCTCGCTGCTGCACACGCGGCAGGGCTCGTCCACCGCGACTTCAAGCCGGCGAATGTGCTGGTCGGTAACGACGGCCGGGTCCGCGTGATGGACTTCGGGCTCGCCCGCGCCCAGACCGACGCGACCCATCGCGACGTCGACCTGAAGATCACGACGAGCAGCCCGCTCGCGGCGGATCTGACCGCGACCGGCGATCTCGTCGGAACTCCCGCATACATGGCGCCCGAGGTCCTCGCCGGACGCGATGCCGATGCGGCAAGCGATCAATTCAGCTTCGGCGCCGCGCTGTACGAAGCGCTATACGGAACGCGGCCGTTCCGCGAGGGCGCGTCGCGCGAGCTCGGACCGTTGCCGACCGAGCCGCGAGTCCCGCCGCGGTTGCAACAGGTCGTAACGCGCGCACTGGCGATCGACCCGGCCGCGCGATACCCGTCGATGAAAGCATTGCTCGCCGAGCTCGCGCTCGATGCCGACGCCGGGCGGCGTCGGGTCTACATCGCCGCGCTCGCGGTCTTGCTCGCCGGCGGAGGCTTGGCGGCGACGCTGCTTGCTTCGGGCATGAACGATACGGCGTGCGACGGCGCTGACGGGCCGTTGCAGGATCTCTGGGGACCGGTCCAGCAGCTCAAGATGGCCAGAGCCTTCATCGAGTCCGGCCGTCCCGACGCTCGCGCGGTACTCGCCCACGTGACGCCGGTCGTCGATCGCTGGACCTCCGACTGGCGGCAAGCATACGTCGGCGCGTGCGAGGATACGCGAGCTCGCCACGTGCAATCGGAGCATCTGCTCGATCTGCGAATGGCTTGCCTCGCGCGCAGGCTCGAGGAGGGGCACGCGACGATCGAGCTGCTCGCCGCCGGTGGCGGCGATGCGGTCGACCACGCGCTGGACGCTGCGCGCGTGCTGCCATCGGTCGATGACTGCGGCAGCGCCGAAGCGCTGAGCGCGACGGTGGCGCCGCCTGCGAACGGAGTCATCGCCGCGGAGGTCGCAGCCGTCCGGACGACGCTCGACGAAGCACGCGCGCAGCGCCGGCTCGGACGATATCGCGATGCCAGGGAGACCGCACGGCGAGCATTGGCGCAGGCGCAGCGGAGTACATACAGCCCCGTGATCGCGGAAGCGTTCCACGTGCTCGGTGACGTGCAAGCCGACCTCTCGGATCCGGATCATGACGATACGGCGGCGAAGGCGATGGCAGGGGCGCTCGAGGTCGGTGACATCGATACCGCGGTCGCCGCGGCCGCCTCTCGAATCTTCATTATCGAGGCCCATCCGTCCCAGTTGCCGCTCGGGAACGAGCTCTTGCGCATCGCCGACGCGATCGCGCTGCACGCCGGAGTGACTCCTGCGACCCAGGTCGAGCTCGACCGGGCGGCGGGCGCGCTGCTGATGGCCGAAAGCCGGTTCGACGACGCCAAGACGCGGTACGACAAGGCGCTCGCGCTCGCAACAGCCAAGCTCGGCGTCGACTCGTCGGCGGCGTTGCACACGTTGCGCGGTCTCGGCATCCTCGCCGGTCGAACCCATGCGTACGCGGAGCAGCAGCGCATCGGCGAGCGTCTGCTCGCGGCCGAGCAGCGCATCGCTGGTCCTGATCATCCCGACGTCGCGACCGCGATGGAAGATCTCGGTAATGCGTACAGTGAGGCCGGGCAGCCGACGAAAGAAAAGCCGCTCCGCGAGCGAGCCCTTGCGATCCGGCTCGCCGCGCTCGGACCAGATCACCGGGATGTCGGAAGTGCGTACGAGAACCTGGCCACCTACTACGAGGAGATCGGCGATCACGCCAACGCGAAGCAGAACTACGATCGGGCGATCGCGATCTACCAGCACACCGACCCGATGGACGTAGCCCATGCCCAAGAGAACCTCTCGGCGACGCTCGCCGCGATGGGCGATCAGGCTGGCGCCCAGACGCTTCTAGAGCACGCGCGTATGCTGTTGGAACAGGCATACGGCAAAGAGGATCCCCGCGTCGCCGAAGTGCTATTCAGCCTCGGGGAGCTCGCGCGCGAGCAGCGACGCTTCGACGACTCGCTCGCGTTGCTCGGCCGCGCCGAACAGATCCTGACCAAGGCGTTCGGCTCGAACAACCCTCGCACGATCGACTGCATCGGATCGATCGCGAATACCTACCAGGAGGCCGATCGGCTGAGCGAAGCACGCGAAGCAACCGACCGCGCCCTGGCGGCGATCACGGAGGTCTACGGCACGGAACACGTTCGCATGGGAATCGTGCTCGGGAATTACGGGTTCTTGCAGCTCAAGCTGTCCGACCCGCGAGGTGCGCTTGCGAGCTTTCAGCGCGCCGCGACGATCTTCACCGCGCGCCTTGGCGCGAATCATCCCAACCTCGCGATCTGCGAGTACGGGAGTGCCAAGGCGCTCGTGGCGCTTCACCGCTCCGCCGAGGCCGTTCCGCTCCTCGAACATGTCTTGCAGATCTTCGCCGCCGCTCACGTCGGGCCGGTCCAGTTCGCCGAGGCGCACTACTTGTTGGCAATAGCGCTCGACGAGGCGCCCGCAAGCCGTGTGCGCGCACGCCGGGAAGCGGCCCTTTCGATCGCCGCATACGAACAGGCTCACGACGCGAACAACCGAGCGATCGTCGCGCGCTGGCTGGCAGCCCACTGATGCTGACCGCAGCCGAGCTGGCCCTCGGCGCCTCGGCGCCGAAGGGTCGCGTTCCGCGGCCTAGCCCTAGTGCGTCTCTTTCGGCTTCAGCTTGTCGAGCTTGCCCCCTCGGCGCCTTGCCGCCGAAGGGTCGCGTTCCGCGGCCTAGGCCTAGTGCGTCTCTTTCGGCTTCAGCTTGTCGAGCTTGCCCCCTCGGCGCCTTGGCGCCGAAGGGTCGAGTTCCGCGGCCTAGGCCGAGTGCATCTCTTTTCGGCTTAGTGCGTCTCTTTCGGCTTCAGCTTGTCGAGCTTGCCGCGGAACTTGTCGCCGAGCGTCGCGCCGCCGGCGTTCGGCGAGTTGAAGCCCTGGGCCTCCGCGAGCTCCTTGCTGCGGTTCGCGGCCTTGATCGACAGGCCGATCTTGCGCTCGGCCGCGTCGGCGTGGAGCACCTGGACCTTCACCGCCGTGCCCGGCTGCAGCACCGTGCGGGGATCCTCGACGTGCTCGTCGCTGATCTCGCTGACGTGCACGAGGCCCTCGACACCCTTCTCGAGCTCGACGAACGCGCCGAAGTCCAAGACCTTGAGGATCTTGCCGTCGACGATCTTGCCGGCCGGGTAGTCGTACGGGATGCGATCCCACGGATCGGGCACGAGCTGCTTGATGCCGAGCGAGATCTTCGGCTTGTCGCCGTCGCCGGTATCGATGTTGAGCAGCACCGCCTCGACCTCGTCGCCCTTCTGGAACAGCTCGCTCGGGTGCTTCACGCGCTGGGTCCAGCTCATGTCGCTGATGTGAACGAGGCCGTCGATGCCTTCCTCGATCTCCACGAAGATGCCGAAGTCGGCGATGTTGCGAACGTGGCCCTTGACCACGGTGCCCGGCGGGTACTTCTCGGTCAGCTGCTCGTACGGGTTGGGCTCGAGCTGCTTCATGCCGAGCGAGATCCGGTTCTGCTTGACGTCGACGTCGAGCACGACCGCCTCGACCATGTCGCCGACCGCGACCATCTTGCTCGGGTGCTTCACGCGCCGCGTCCAGCTCATCTCCGAGATGTGGACGAGGCCCTCGATTCCCTCCTCCAATTCAATGAAGGCGCCGTAGTCCTTGAGGCTGACGACCTTGCCGCGCACGACCGTGCCCGGCACGTACTTCTCCGCCGCGCGGCTCCACGGATCTTCCGAGATCTGCTTGAGCCCGAGCGAGACGCGCTCGGTGTCGGCGTTGAACTTCAGCACCTTCACGCGGACGTGATCGCCGACCTGGAACAGCTCGCTCGGGTGATTGACGCGGCCCCAGCTCATGTCGGTGATGTGGAGCAGGCCGTCGATGCCGCCGAGGTCGATGAACGCGCCGTACTCGGTGAGGTTCTTGACGATGCCCTCGACGAGCTGGCCTTCCTTCAGGCGCTCGAGCGTCGACTCCTTGAGGGCCGCGCGCTCCTTCTCGAGCAGCACGCGGCGCGACAGCACGATGTTGCCGCGCTTCTTGTTGAACTTGATGACCTTGAACTTGAAGCTCTGGCCGAGGAACGCGTCGAGGTTGCGGACCGGGCGCAGATCGACCTGCGAGCCCGGCAAGAACGCCTTCACGCCGCCGCGGATCGTGACCGACAGGCCACCCTTCACGCGCGCCGTGATGACGCCTTCGATCAGCTCGTCGCGCTCGCACGCGGCGCTGATCTCGTCCCACACCTTGAATCGATCGGCCTTCTCCTTCGAGAGCACGCACATGCCGGCGTCGTTCTCGCGGGACTCGAGCAGGACGTCGACGACGTCGCCCGGCTTGACGCCGATCTGGCCGTCCGCGGTGCGGAACTCTTCCAGCGGCACCTGGCCTTCGCTTTTGTAGCCGACATCGACGATCGCGTAGTCCTTGCCCACCGCGATCACCGTGCCGCGGAGGATCTCGCCCTCCTTCACCGTGTCTTGGCCGAAGCTCTCGGCGAGCATCGCCGCGAAGTCTTCGTCGCCTGGGCTTTCGCCCTCTTGCCTGGTATCAGTGGCCATTCGAACAGATCTCCTACGACTGCATGGGTTAGATTTGACCGCCAGGCGGTCCCCAGGCAGGGGCGCACTTGGTACCGTCCGCGACCCGATTTGTCAACCGGAACGAAGAGATACGGCCGCGGCGAGAGAATCTACAACCTGTTCGATGGTTTGCGTCGAGCTGTCGACGAGGATCGCGTCGTCGGCGGGCCGCATCGGTGCGACGTCGCGGCTCGCATCGCGTCGATCGCGCTCCCGGATCTCGCGCAGGACCTGCTCGAAGTCGGTGCCGGCCGGCAGCTCGGCGACGCGGCGGCGCGCGCGCTCCTCTTCGGTCGCGGTCAGGAAAAACTTCGCCTGCGCATGCGGGAACACGACGGTGCCGGTGTCGCGGCCCTCGACGACGACGCCGCCGCCGGCGCCGAGCCGGCGCTGCAGCTCGAGCAGCGCCGCGCGCACCTCCGGATGCGCCGACACCTGCGACGCCCCCTGCGAGACCTCAGGCGTGCGGATCGCGGCCGTGACGTCGTCGCCGGCGACGAACACGTGGTTCTTGGCTCCGGCTCCGGCCTCGGCCACGAACTCGAACCGGATGTCGAGCGTGCGCGCGAGCTCGGCGCACGCGCGCGCGTCGGTCCACGCGGTGCCGGCGCGCTGCGCGACGAGCGCGACCGCGCGATAGATCGCCCCGGTGTCGAGCAGGCGGTAGCCGAGCTTGCGCGCGAGCTGCTTGGCCACCGTCGACTTGCCGGCGCCGGCCGGTCCGTCGATCGTGACGACGATCGGCTTCACATCTTCTCCGCGCACGCATCGCAGACCGTGCCGCGCTCGGTGATGGTCGTGCGCGACGACAGCACCGACGCGCCGCACCGCGCGCACGTGACCCCGGTGTCGACCGGCTTGGCCTTGCTCGGGTGCGCCGCGTTCGTCGCGGACGGCTGCGGCTGCGGCCGCGGCTTGGGCTTGAGCTTGTCGAGCTCGGCGTCGATCCGCGCCTGCAGCTTCGGCACGTCGAGCGCGCCGGCCTCGTGCAGCACCTGCGACATCACGACCACGGTCATCGACAGCTCCAGCATCTGCTTCTGCACCTGGGCGATGGCGGCGCCGAGCTTGGACACGTCGAACATCGTCTGTTCTTCGGCCGCCTCGAGGCTGTTGATGTCGCGGCGCTGCTTCCACTCGCTGTCGAACCACAGCGAGCCCGAGGTGAGCGTCGACCAGTAGCCATCGAAGTCCCAGAAGCCTCTATTCGGCATGCGGGCATCATGCCCGAACGCGTTGTACATTGCAGGCGTGGCCGAAGACACCGCGCGCAGGTGGCGCACGTTCGCGGACGTCGTCGCGTTCGCGCTCGGCACGAACGTGTGGGTGTCGATCGTCGTCTTGCCCGCGATCTTCGTCGGCGCACTGCACGGCTGGTACATCGTGGCCGCGCTGCTGCCGTTCGCGGTGCTGATCGTGGGGCTCGCGCGCCGGTCCGAGACGGTGCTGCTCGGCTTGTTCCCCGCCGCGGTGCTGATGCCCGTGAGCCTGCAGCCGCAGCTCGCATCGCCGCACGTGTACGGTCCGGTCCGGTTCGCGCTCGTCGCGCTCGGCGTGATCGCGTATCTGTTCGGCGTCGCGTTCTTCACGACGTTTCACGAGCCGCCCGCGCCGCGCTCGGTGCGCACGCTGTCGTCGGCGCAGGCCGGCACCCCCGACCGCTGGCTGCGCCGCGAGCGCGTGTACTGGATGCTGACCGGCATGTGCGCGCTCATCCCGACCGTGCTGATCGCGTGGGTCAACTACGACTCGTCGATCCAGGCATACCTCGGCGAGATGTACCCCGGGCGCGTCGCGCTGATGACCACCGCGCTCACGGTCGGCGCGATCGTGCTGTGGCTCGGCATCTTCCAGTTCGCGTTCCTCGGCGTGCTGCGCCCGCACCGCACCGGCGATCGCGACCTCGTCACGCGGCTCGCGCAAGCGCGGGTCGACGCCAAGGCCGGCAAGCCGCGCGGCCGGTTCTACCTCGCGGTCGCGATCGCGCTCGCCGCCATGTGCATCTTGATCGTCACCCGTCACCTGTGAGGAGCGATGGCCTTCTACAAGCTCGTCCGCATGTTCTTCTTCGAGGTGCTCGCCGTGCTGCTCATCCTCGGCAGCATGTTCTTCTTCAAGGAGACGCTCGACTACCTCGCGCGCCGCGACTACGTGGCGGCATTGCTCGTGATGGTGATCGGCGTGGCCGTGATCGGCGTCGGCAAGGAGATGGCGCGACTCGCGCTCGTGCAACGGGACTGATGAGAGCGTTGGTCCTGGCCATGTGTGCATGCGGCGCGTCGGCTCCGGCGACCCCGAAGGGCGCGCCCGCGTCGCTCGAGGCGACGTCGGCCGGCAGCGGCGATGCCATCGTCGCACGCGTCGACGGTCATCCGGTGTGGGGCTCGTGCGTGGCCGTGCAGGCCGCACGCGCCCACGTCGATGCGCGCGCCGCACTCGAGCAATGCGTCGACTTCGAGCTGCTCGCGCAGGCCGCGGCCAAGCGCGGCCTCGAGCGCGACCCCGAGGTGGTCGACGCCACGCGCGACGCGCTCGTCAACCAGCTCGTCGCCCGTGCCTACGAGGACGCGTTCACCACACCCGACGATTTCGGTCCGGTCTGGACCGATGTGATGATCCGGCACAAGGCGCTCAACAACTACAAGCACGGCGAGTACCGCGGCTCGGCCTACGTGCGCGTCACCGTCAAGGCGCCGCCGCCCGCCGAGGATCCGGCCGCGCGCGCCGTGGCCGAGCGCGTCGCGGCGGCGCTCGCGCCCGAGCGCGGCCTGTTCAGCAGCGACCTGGTCGACATCGCACGGCGCGCCGCCGGCGATATCGAGCTCGATCACGGCGACGTGCCGCCCTACCAGCACGACGCTCTCGACCCCGCCTACGCCGACGCGTTGTGGGCGATTCCCGAGGTCGGGCGCACGTCGCCCGTGGTGCGCACGTCGTGGGGCTACGACGTCGTGCTGTGGACCGAGGAGGTCGCGGCGACGAACCCGACCACCGACGAGCTCGTCCACGAGGCGCTGCCCGAGGTCCAGCGCGCGTTCTTCGCGACCTGGGTCAACCGGCTCGCGCGCGCGATGAACCTGCACGTCGAGACCGAGCCCGACGCCGAGCAGCGGCTGGAGGCGACCCCGCAGTGATGACGCCGTTCGGCGCGATCCTGCGGCGCGCGGTCGAGCTCACGCCGAACGCGATCGGCGGCGCGTTCGCCGACGCCGACGGCGAGATGGTCGACAGCTTCACGACGACCGATCCGATCGAGTGGGCGATCCTGACCGCGCACTACGGTGTCTTGCTGCGCCAGCTCACCGCGGCGTTCGGCACGTGGCACTACGGGAGCCCCGAGTACTACATCGCCGAGCACCAGAAGCTCGAGGTCGTCGTCCAGGCGGTCGACGACGGCTACTACGCGCTGCTCGCGTGCAATCCGCCGGCACCGCTCGCGATCGCGCTCGACAATCTGCGCGCCGCGTCGTTCGCGCTGCAGAAGGAGATGGCATGAACCGCGGGGCTTCGGGCTTCGGGCTTCGGGCTTCGGGCTTCGCGATCGCGTGCGTTCTGCTCGCGAGCGGGTCCGCGCGGGCGGATCCGTCGGATTACGATCCGATGTCCCACGCGTGGAACGGCATGGCCGACTTCGTCTCGCTCGCGCGCGGCGACGGGCTGGACATCGACGCGGTATCGACGCTCGAGTGGGACTCGCTCGGCGCCGACGACATCCTGTTCCTGGTGTATCCGCTCCAGCGCGTCGATCCCGGCCGGCTGTCGGCGTTCGTGCAGGCCGGCGGCCAGGTCGTGATCGCCGACGATTTCGGCGAGAGCAAGGACGCGCTCGCCGCGCTCGGCCTCTTGCGCGCGGACGTCGGCACACCGCATGCGTCGCGCTACTTCGGCAACCACCTGTTCGCGCCGATCGCGACGCCGCGCCTGCAGCACCCGCTCACCGAGGGCGTCGGCGATGTCGTCACGAACCATCCGGCCGTCTTGCGCGACGTCCAGGGCGCCACCGAGATCGTCGGGTTCGACGACGGCGCCGTGGTCGTCGCGGGCGAGCGCGGCACCGGCCGGTTTGTCGCGGTCAGCGATCCGAGCATCTTCATCAACCAGATGCAGCGCGTGCCGGGCAACCTCCAGCTCGCGACCAACATCCTGCGCTGGCTGCGCCGCGGCGAGCACGCGCACGTCACGCTGCTGCGCGGCGACGTCCCGATGTACGGCGAACCGAAGCCGTTCATCTACGATCCGCACGGCGGCGCCGTCGGCCACGACGTCGCCGAGCTGAACCAGTGGCTGTTCGCCGCGCACGAGTGGCTGCTCACCGCAACCGCGATGAAGGCGCTCGCCGCGGCGCTCGCCGCGGCGCTGCTCGTGCTCGCCATGATCGCGCTGCCGGTGCGGCGCGGACCGAAGATCGATGGCGCGTGGCTCCGGTTCGGCCGGCCGGCGCGCCGCGACGAGCCGCACGGGCTGGTCGCCAGTGCCGAGCGCGATGCGCAGCGCACCGCGGTGACACGGGGGCGCGATGCGCAGCGCACCGCGCTCGGATCGGTGACACGGGGGCGCGGCGCCGCCCCGCTGCTCGTGATCGCGTGCATGCTGCGCGATCAGGTCCAGGCGCAGCTCGCGGCCGTGACCGGGCGCTCCGAACCGCTGTTCACGCTTCCCGAGGCCGAGCTGGTCGCGCTGGTCTCGAACGCGCGCGGGACGCCGGCCGGGGTCGCGCTGGCCCGGGTCCACCGCCGGCTGCGCGCCCTGCCCAGCCGCAGCCAGGCCGCCGCGCCCTGGAGCGCGAGCTCCACCCTCGCGCGCCGCGATTTCGATACGCTATACCGAGACGTGGCCGAGCTGTGTCGTACTCTCGGCGCACCCCTGTCCGAAGCCGCCTGACATGCAAGCCGCCCTCACTCACGACAAGCTTTCGCGCGTCCATCAGCTGGCACGCGCGATCATGGACGAGGTCGGGCGCGCGTACATCGGCTCGCCGGCGACGACCGAGACGTTGCTCGTCGCGCTGCTCGCGCGCGGCCACGTGCTGATCGAAGGCTACCCGGGCGTCGCCAAGACGACGCTCGTGAAGGCGTTCTCGGGCACGCTCGGGTGCCACTTCCGGCGCATCCAGTTCACCCCCGACCTGTTGCCGTCGGATATCACCGGCACGTACATCCTCGACATGCGCACGAACCAGTTCGTGCTGCGCGAGGGCCCGGTGTTCACGCACGTGCTGCTCGGCGACGAGATCAACCGCGCGCCCGCGAAGACGCAATCCGCGCTGCTCGAGGCGATGCAGGAGCAGCAGGTGACGATCGAGGGCGAGACCCGCGCGCTCGCCGAGCCGTTCATCGTGCTCGCGACCCAGAATCCGATCGAGCAGGAAGGCACGTACCCGCTGCCCGAGGCGCAGGTCGATCGCTTCCTGATCAAGCTGCGCATGAGCTACCCGGTCGCCGCCGACGAGAAGCGCATGCTCGGCACGTACGATCGCCCGCCGCCGCCGGTGCGCCCCGTGGTCGGCCCCAAGGAAGTGCTCGAGATGCAGGCGCTGTCGCAGGAAGTGTTCGTCGCCGAGGAGCTGCTCGACTACGTGCTCGGCCTCGTCGCGTTCACGCGCAACCACGCGCGCGTCTACCTCGGCGCGTCGCCGCGCGCCGCGCTCGCGCTCGTCCACGCGTCCAAGGGGCTCGCGCTGCTGCGCGGCCGCGACTACGTCCTGCCCGACGACATGCGCCACCTCGCGCCGCTCGTGCTCGGCCACCGCATCCTGATGACGCCCGAGGCCGAGCTCGAGGGCGCGCAGGGCACGGCGGTGGTCGCCGAGGCGCTGGACAAGGTCGGCTACAAGATGCCGAAGAGGAACGGATGACTACGGACTACGGGCTGCGGACTACGGGCTGCGGCCAGAGGCAGGTCCGAGCTCAGGCCGTAGCCGGTAGCCCGAAGCCCGAAGCCCGATCGTGATCCCGCGCCTCGCCACCCGCGGCAAGCTCGTCCTCGGCACGGCCCTGCTCTTCCTCATCGTCGGCGCGCTGCCGCGCGAGGCCAACAACGCGACCCCGCCGCTCGTCGGGCTCGGTGGGCTCGTGCTCGCCGTCCTGTGCGCGCTCTACCTCGCGTTCTATCCGACCGCGATCCTCTTGCGCCGCAAGAAGATCGAGCTGTCGTGGTGGGTGCCGCCCGGCGATCAGCCCGGAGGCGCCCTCGCGGTCGATCGTCCGTTCCAGCTCCACCTGGCGTTTCGCAACCACGGCAGCCGCAAGCTGCGCATCCTGTCGACGCGCATCCTCGGCGCCACCGGGCTCGCGATCGACGAGCGACCGAGCGCGACCGTCAAGCGCGGCCAGCAAGTCGAGGTCACGACCGGCGTGCGGCCGCTCGCCGCCGGCTACCACGTGCTGCACGGCGCCGCGCTCACGTTCGGCGACGGGCTCGGGCTGCTCGAGATCGAGGCGTTCTTTCCGAACCCGATCGCGGTCAAGGTGTTCCCGCGCACGATGGCGCTGCGCGGCCAGCCGACGCGCGCGCTCGGCGGCGCGCTGCACGAGCAGGTCGGGATGCACCACGTGCGGCGGCGCGGCCTGTCGGGCGAGCTGCGCGAGCTGCGCGAGCACACCCACGGCGATCCGTTCAAGTTCATCGCGTGGAAGGCGACCGCGCGCCGCCAGCAGCTGATGGTCCGCGATCTCGAGAACGAGATCGTGGTGACGCAGGTCGCGGTGATCGACGTCGGCGCGGGCATGCGCGCGGGGGCGCTCGGCGCGACGCCGCTCGACTGGGCGTGCGATGCCGCGGCCACGCTCGCGAAGACCGCGCTCGGCGGCGGCGATCGCATCGGCCTCGTCGCGTTCGACACGCGGCCGCTGTGCGAGCTCAAGCCCGACACCGGCCACCACCATTACCTGCAGATCGTCGATCGCCTGCTCGACACGCGCAGCATCGTCGACGCCGACCTCACCGACGTCACCGCGGGCGAGCTCGTGGCGCTGGTCGCGCGCTACCTCGCGCATCAGGAGGCGATCGACGTGCGCGTCAAGAACCCGCCGCCGCTCGACGATGCGCGCTGGACCCAGATCCAGGCCGGCCCCGATGGC
Source organism: Kofleriaceae bacterium (assembly GCA_035500135.1). Taxonomy (GTDB): domain Bacteria; phylum Myxococcota_A; class Polyangia; order Haliangiales; family Haliangiaceae; genus JABFXX01. The sequence goes on along the minus strand of DATJXL010000008.1, from coordinate 32,659 downwards.
CAGCTCTACGACGTCGCCGCGACCGGCCGGCTGTGCAAGCGCCTCATCGAGCTGGTCGGCGGGCGCGGCCAAGGCGCACGCGCGAACGAGAAGAAGGTCCGGCTGCCGGTCGTGGTCGAAGACGACGCGCAGCTGCGGCCGCTCCGTCAGCTGTGCCGCATGCGCGGCATCGAGCTGCCGTATCGCACCACGTGGGACCACGGGCGACGAGCCGAGGGCTTCGCGGCCGCGGTCGAGCGCGCGGTCGCGAGCGGCCGCCCGGACGTCGTCGTCATCGTCAGCGACCTCGCCGGCCTCGGCGAGGACGAAGCGCGCACCAAGCGGGCGCTGGCGCGGCTACGGCGCGCGGCCGGCCACGTCGTCGCGCTCGTGCCGTCGCCCGCGGCGTTCCTGCCGGCAGCGGTCACGCCGCACGGGCGGCGTGTGCGCGAGCTCGTCACACGCGACCTGCGCGACGCCACCGAGCCCGGTCGGCGCCTGCTGGTCAAGCACGGCATCACCGTGCTCGAGGCCTCCCCGCTGATCTCGCTGGACCAGCTCCTGTACGGCCGAAAAATGGCTGCGTGACTGCGTGACTACAGCTTGGCGCCCGAGCTCGGATCGACCACCGACAGCGACCACTGGTGCTCGGGTCCGCTGCCCGCCGCCTTCGAGCTGACCGACCCGATCGAGAGCGCGGTCAGTATCACGGCGGCCGCGATAAACAGCGCGTCTCTCCAGCGGTCTCTCAGGTGGCGCTTGGCGATATCTGTCAGGTTGCTCATCTCGCCTCCGTGTGCAGAAGACTCCCAACGTAATTAGTAACAACGCTGGCGATCGGAGTCACGGTTTTCGTCGAAAAACCGTCCTAACAACCGATCTCGACGACATGTCGGACAACACACGACGAGTGCGTCGTGGGTATTCACGTCTCGCATGTAAGACCCGCGAGCGCGTGACTCGGTTTACTTCGAGCCGTCGCTCCCGAGCTTTTCTTCGGCGTCGAGCCGTTCCGACAGGCTCGTGATGTCGCCGCGCAGCGCCGCGCCGCACTTCTTGCACACGACCGCGTCGGTCGTGCAGATCGTCGCGCACGCCGAGCAGCGTGGCACGCGCACGCGCCGACCCGCGACGTGACCCACGAGCGCACCGCCGAACAGCGCGATCGGCGCGACCGTGCGCGACGCGAGCGCGACCGACATGCCCGCGCCGAGCAACGTGCCCGCGATGAGGCCGACGCCGCCGCGATGGGTCTGCCAGCGGAACGCGTTCGGCCGGGCGGGTTCCTCGTCTTCGAGCGATCCGACCTCGAATGGCTCGGGCTTCGGGCGCGCGCCGCCGCGCGCGTCGTCCGCGATGCCCAACCGCGCGCGCAGCTCTCGCGCGCGCCCGCGCAGCGCGTCGATCCAGACCGCGACGTCGTGGCGCTGCGCCGTGACCAGACCGGGCGGGGGCTCGGCCTCGCCGCGCACCACCGCCTGGACCGCGACCAGGAACGCCAGCGCCTCCGGCTGCAGATGCCCGGCCTCGAGCTTCACGCCGACGCTCGCGACGAACAGCGGGTTGAAGCTCTGGCGCTCGAGTACCGAGTGCTGCTGGCGCGCGGCGTTCGCGGCGAGCACGCCGAGCCCGAGATACACCGCGGCGATCGAGCCGCGCTCGAGATCGAGATCCGGATCGATCGAGATGATCGGCGCCACCGGCTTGCGAAACGGGTCGGCCTCGTCGGGCCGATGCAGCGCCGCGTACGCGACGCCGATCTCGTGGGCGAGCGTGCCGACGACATCGTCCTCGCCGATGTAGTGCAGCACGAACAACGCGAGCTTCTCGCGCACCTCGATCAGCTCGACGCTGGTGGCCGGCTTGCGCTCGGTCTGCTTTGCGCCGGCGCGGCGATCCTCGATCTCGATCTCGCGCTCGAGCCCGGCGTGCCAGGCCAGCCGGCGCAGCAGCAGCGCGACGCCCGGCCTGGTCGGCGCCCAGCGGTCCGGAAACGCCGCATCGCCCGGTGCGACCGGCGGCAACAGCAACGGCGCCGCGCCGCCGCGCGCGACGAGCTCGGCCAGCACGTCGAGCAGATGCTCGCGGGTTTCGGAGTCGGGCGCGCCGGGTTCGGCCACGCGCTAACTTACACCGCGACGGCGGTCTCGGCTCGTGCCGCGCCGAGGCGCGCGAGGTGCACGGCGACGAGCTTGGACACGCCGGGTTCCTGCATCGTGACGCCGTAGAGGTGGTCGGCCGCCTCCATCGTGCGCTTGTTGTGCGTGATGACGACGAACTGCGAGCGGTCGGTCATCTCGCGCACGAGCTCGTTGTAGCGGTCGACGTTCGCCTCGTCGAGCGGCGCGTCGACCTCGTCGAGGATGCAGAACGGCGACGGCTTGATGAGGAAGATCGAGAACACGAGCGCGACCGCGGTCAGCGCCTTCTCGCCGCCCGACAGCTGATCGACCGTGGTGTTCTTCTTGCCGGGCGGCTGCGCCATGATCTCGACGCCGGCCTCGAGCAGGTCGCCGCCGCCGGTCCCGCCATCCGGCGCGACCGCCAACGCGCCCTCGGCGCGCAGCGGTCGATCTCCTGGCTGCGACAGCGACAGCGCGGCGTGGCCGCCGCGGAACAGGCGCGGGAACACCTGCTTGAACGTCGCGTTGACCGCGGCGAACGTGTCGGCGAACAGCTTGCGGCTGGTCTTGTTGATCTTGTCGATCGCGCGCTGCAGCTGATCGACCGCGCGCTCGAGGTCGCCCTTCTGCGCCGACAGGAACTCGAAGCGCTGGCTGGTCTCGGCGAGCTCCTCGATCGACGTCAGGTTGATGTCGGTGCCCATGCGCTCGATCAGCTCGCGCAGCTCGGTCAGGCGCGCCTCCTCGGCCTCGCCGATCGGCGCGCGCTGGTGGTAGTCGTACAGGATCGCGGGGACGTCGACCTGGTAGCGCTCGGACGCCGCGTCCTCGACCACCTGCCGCGTCATCTGGATCTGACCCGCGCGCAGCTCGAGCTGCGACAGCTCGCTCGCGAGCGTGTCGGTGCGACCGCGCAGCTCGCGCGCCGCGAGCTCGACCTCGGTGAGCGCCGACAGCCGCGCCTCGTACGCGCGCCTGCCCTCGTCGAGCTCGCCGACCAGGCTCGTGCGATCGCCGCGCACGCTCTCGAGCTCGGCGGCGAGCGTGTCGCAGCCGGCGCGCAGCTCGGCCGCACGGCGCGCCGCGTCCTCGCTCTCGGCCGCGAGCCGCTCGCCGCGCGCGCGCAGCTCGCCGTCGGTGGTCTCGAGGCGCAGCACCGAGGCCTCGGCCGCGGCGCGCTGGCCGCCGAGCTGGGCGGCGCGCACGCGCGCCTCGGTGAGCGCCGCGGTCAGCGCCTCGAGCCGGTCGCGCAGCGCGGTCACCGACGACACGAGGTCGAGCTGGACGCGCTCGAGCTGCGCGATGCTGGTCATCGCGATCGCGCGCCGCTCGCGGGCCGCCGCGTCGTCGATCTCGATCGCGCGCAGGCGATGATCGAGCTCGAGCTGCTCGGTCGCGAGGTGGCCGAGGCGCTCGCGGTGGCGCTCGAGCTCGCCGCGCACGCGCGCGTCGTCCTTCTCGTGGCCCATGATCGCGACCTCGCCCTCGTGGACCTGCGTGCGCACGCCGTCCATCGCCTTCGCGACGTGCTGGAGCTCGGTCTTCGCGGTCACCAGGCGCGTCATCGCCTCCGACAGATCGTGCTCGAGCTTGCCGACGATCTCCTCGAGCTCGCGGATCTCGCGCTTCTGCGCGAGCACGCCGGCGCCCTGCGCGTCGCGCGACCCACCCGCGACGACGCCGTCCTCGTCGACGATGTCGCCTTCGAGCGTGACGAGCCGATCGGTCACGCCGCGCTCGTGCAGGCCGAGCGCGCGCGGCAGCTCGTCGACGACCAGCGTCGATCCGAACAGCCGCTTGCCGAGGCCGCCATAGCCGTCGGCGAGCTCGACGAGCTCGGCCAGCCGGCCGAGCACGCCTTCGCTGCCAGCCGCCACCAGCGCGCTGCGGTCTTCCACTTCGATCGGAGCGGTGGCGCGCGCCGGCTCGCTCCACGCCGGGCTCATCCACGGCGACCCGCCGCCTTCGCCCAGGAATGGCGCCGACGCCGTGCCGCCGACCGCCTCGGGCACCGCGCTTCTGGTCTCCATCGGCACGAACGCGCTGCGCCCGCCGCCGCTCTGCTTCAGGTAGCCGATCGCCGCGATGCCGACCTCCGGCTCGCTGACGAGCACGCCGCCGAGCCGGTCGCCGAGCACCGCCTCGACCGCGACCTCGAGCTGCTCGGGCGGGCGCACGACGTCGGCGACGACGCCGCGGATCTCCGCGTCGCCGCCGATCGCGGCCGCCTGCTGCATCACCGCGCGGGTGCCGCGCTGGAAGCCCTCGTAGCGCTGCTGGATCTCCTCGAGCGAGGTCAGGCGCGAGCGCCGCCGGTGCAGCTCGGTGCGCAGCGTCTCGACCTCGGCCTCGCCGCGCGCGACCTCCTCGGCGAGCAGCTCGCGGCGCGCCGCGAAGCCGTCGCGCTGGCTGCCGAGATCGAGCCGGGTCTGGCGCAGCTCGGCGAGCGCGTGCTCGACCTTGCGGCCTTCGCGCTCGAGCTCGCGCACGCGATCCTGGTGCTGGTCGGCCTCGCTGACCACGCGCTCGTGGCGCCGGCTCGCCTCTTCGCGCCGCCGCCCGAGCGCCTCGACCTGCGCCTCGGCGGTCGCGACGTCGGTGCGCCGCGCCGCGAGCTCGGCGCGCGCCTCGTCGAGCTGGGTCTGCGCGGCCGTCAGCTCCCCGCGCGCGGCCGTCGTCGCGGCCTCGCGCGCACCGACCTCGGCGGCCTCGCGCTCGGCCTCGCCCGCGAGCGTTGCCAGCTCGCCGCGCCGCGCCGCGATCTCGGTCGCGCCGCGCTCGCGCTGCGCCGCGATCTCCTCGATCTCGCCGCGATCGGTCGCGATCCGCGCGTCGAGCTCGTCGGCCTCGCGCCGCTCGAACCCGATCTTCGCGTCGCCGAGCCGCAGCTTGTTCTCGAGCTCGAACACGCGCTCCTGCACGCCGACGAGCCGGCGCTCCTCGACGGCGAGCTCGGCGCGCTCGGCGACGACATGCGCGTCCTTGGTGGTCCACTCGGTGCGCGCGGCCTCGAGCTCGCCGCGCACCTCGTCGCCGCGCAGCGCGACCAGCTGGCCTTCACCCGCCAGCTCGAGCCAGCGATGCGCCGCCTTCCACAGCTCGATATCGCGCAGCTCGGCCTTGTACTTGCGGTAGCGCTCGGCCTTCTGCGCCTGCCGGCGCAGCGTGCCCATGCGCTTGTCGAGCTCGACCACGATGTCGGACACGCGCATCAAGTTCTGCCGCGTCTGCTCGAGCTTCTTCTCGGCCGCCTTCTTCTTGACCTTGAACTTCGTGATCCCGGCGGCCTCTTCGATGATCGCGCGCCGATCCTGCGGACGGCTGCTCACGATCTGGCCGATGCGGCCCTGCTCGATGATCGCGTACGCCTTCGTGCCGACGCCGGTGCCGAGGAAGAAGTCGGTGATGTCGCGCAGCCGGCACGGCGTCTTGTTGATGAAGTACTGGCTCGTGCCGTCGCGATAGAGCCGGCGCGTGATCGTGACCTCGGTGTAGTGCGCGAAGTCGAACGCAGCCGGCTGGTCGGCGAGCACCTTCGCGACCTCGTCCTGCGGGGTCGGGATGGGCTTGCCCTCGGCGTCGACCCACACCGCCTGCGCGCCGGGCTCGGCCGCGTCCTCGGCTTCGGGCTCGGGCTCGGGCGCCAGTCCGTCGAGCGCGCGCTCGGTCTCCGCGATGTCGCTGTGGCGGGCCAGCTCGAGCGTCTCGTGCGAGAAGCCGACGTCGTCGAACGTCAGCGACACCTCCGCCATCGGCGCGGGCCCGCGCGACTCCGAGCCGGCGAAGATGACGTCCTCCATCGCCTTGCCGCGCAGGTGCTTCGCGCTCTGCTCGCCCATGCACCACCGGATGGCATCGACGATGTTCGACTTGCCGCAGCCGTTCGGCCCGACCACGCCCGTGATCGCGTCCCCGATCTGGATGACGGCCCGGTCGCAGAACGACTTGAAGCCGATGATTTCGACCCGCTTGATCCGCATGTCCGCGTCGGAGGTTGCCAGCCACCTATGACATCGGACGTGCTAACACGTCCGCATGGTTCGAGCAGCCGCGATCTCGCTCGCGCTGGCCGCGTGCGGCAGCCCGATGAGCGCGCCTCGCGACGCGCCCGGCGCGCCCGACTCGGCCCCCGACGCCGCTGGGCTCGACCTGACATCCCAGCTCGCGCCGATCGCCGCGCAATATCAGCTGCCGGCCATGGCCGGGATCGCGGCCAGCGACTCGGCGATCCTCGGTCAGGGCGTCACGGGCGTGCGCAAGCTCGGCGACCCGACGCCCGCAACGTTGGACGACACCTGGCACCTCGGTTCGGATACCAAGGCGATGACCTCGACGTTGATCGCCGGCTACGTCGAGGCCGGCACGCTCGGCTGGGACGAGCCGTTGTCGCAGCTGTTTCCGGGCACCACGATCGACCCCGGCTACCAGAGCGTCACGCTGCGGATGCTACTCGCGCACGTCGGCGGCGCGCCCGCCGATCTGCCGACCGCGGTCGAGCAGGTGATCGCCGGCCCCGGTACGTCGCGCGCATTGCGCCTGCAGGCCGTGCAAATGATCCTCGCCCAGCCGCCCGGCGCGACGGTCGGCACGTACACGTACTCGAACGCCGGCTACATGATCGCCGGCGCCGCGCTCGAGCTCGCGACGAATACGGCGTGGGAAGACCTGATGCGCGCCAAGCTGTTCGCGCCCTTGCAGATGACGAGCTGCGGGTTTGGCCCCAACGCGACCGGCACCATGGTCGACGAGCCGTGGGGCCACGAGCTCGAAAACGGGACCCTCGTCGCGGTCAACCTCGACAATCCGCCGGCGCTCGGCCCGGCCGGCACGGTGCACTGCGGCCTCGTCGACTGGCTCGCGTTCCTGCGCGAGCACCTCAACGGCGCGCGCGGCGCGCCGACCGTGCTCGGCCTGCAGCCGGCGACGTGGACCGAGCTCCACACGCCCTATCCGGGCAGTGCGGGCTCGTATGCGCTCGGCTGGGGTGTCGTCACGCAGAGCTGGACCAACGGTCCCGCGCTCGCGCACACCGGCGACAACACGTTCAACGTGGCGGACGCGTGGGTCGTGCCCGGCATCGATCGGATCTTCGTCGCCACGTCGAACCGCGGCGACCAACCGGCACTCGATGGCGCGAATGCCGCGATCGTCTCGGAGATCACGGAGTTTCTCCCGCAGTGACTCGCACCGTCGTCGTCTGGCTCGCCCTCGTCGGCGTCGCGCTCGCCGATCCGCCGCACGTCGAGATCAAGGCGCAGACCGAGCTCGGGCTCACCCACGTGCGGCTGCGCGACGGCGAGATCGAGGTCACCGGCCGCCTCGTCGACAAGCTGACGGGCGAAGGCATGGCCGGCCAGACCGTGCGGGTCACGGTCGCCGGCGTGACCCGGCCGGCCGAGACCGCGCCCGATGGCAGCTTCCACGTCTCGTTCGTCGGCGATCCCGGCGAGCAGCGCGTCGAGCTCGCGTATGGCGGCGGCCGCGCGATCGAGCCCGCCGCGCCGCTCGCGGTGACGGCCGATCCCGCGAAGGGTCAGGTCGAGCTGGCGATCGCGAAGCAAGGCGACGACAAGGCCGGCGCGAAGCTGGTCGTGCACGCGAGCGGCGACGACGGCCCGGTGCGCCTGCCGGTCGCGATCGAGCTCGCACCCGCCGGCTCCGGCGCGTGGAAGCCGCTGCGCCAGGTCGCGTCCGACACGCCGTTCGTGCTGTCGCGCACCGACACCGGCGGGCCCGGCTCGTATCGCATCCGCGCGACGTTCGCCGGCGACGCCTACCGTCAGACCGCGACGATCGACGGCACGGTCGAGCTCACCACCGACACCACGACGACGATCGACGTCGCGCGCAGCCAGCTCGCGTACGAAGACGACCTCGTCGTCACCGGGCGCGTCGCCGACGACGACGGCAAGCCGGTCGCGCGCGCCGCGGTCACGCTGTCGGCCGGCGATCACCGGCTCGCGCAGGGCGCGACCGGCGACGACGGCGGCTACCGGTTCTCGATCGAGGCCGCGCTGCTCGGCGAGTGCCAGCGCCCGCCCTGCCAGTTCGGCCTCCAGACCTCGGCCGATCCCGATACGCCGTTCGTGCGCGCGAGCCGGTCGGCGCCGGCGGTGATCACGGTCGCGGCGCCGCAGCCGGTGCCGGTCTCGTACACGATCGCGGCCTTCCTCGCGACCGCGCTCGCGGCCGGCGGGTTCTTCGCCGCCCGCAGCAAGCCGTGGCTGCGGCTGCGCAAGCAGGTGCCGCCGGCCGAGGTCCCGAGCGACGGCGGCGAGCTCGAGGCGGCGCCCGGCGGCCTCGTCGTCGCCAAGCCCGGCGTGATCTCGACCTTGCGCCGCGCCGCCGACGACGGCTTCGCCGGCGTCGTGCGCGACAGCGTGCGCGGCCGGCCGGTCGCGCAGGCGGTCGTCCGCCTCGTGCTCGGGGACGCCGAGCGCGAGCTGCGGACCGCGGCCGACGGCAGCTTCACGCTCGAGAAGCTCGCGGTCGGCGAGTGGCGCGCCGAGGTCGCCGCGCCCGGCCACGTCACCGAGCGGTTCGCGGTGACGATTCCGCACCGCGGCGAGCTCCGCGGCGTGCGCATCGATCTCGTGCCCGTGCGCGAGCGCGTGTTCCAGCTCTACCGCCGCGCGGCCGAGCCGGTGTTGCCCGAGTCGCGCCTGTGGGGCATCTGGTCGCCGCGGCAGATCGTCGATCACGTGCGCGCCCGGCGCCCGACGCCGGCGCTCGCCGAGCTCACCGATTTCGTCGAGGAAGTGTACTTCTCGCCGCGACTGTCGGCCGAGACCGTGCTGGCCCACGCCGCCGAGCGCGTCGATCGCGCGATCCTCGAGCGCGCGAAGCGTTAGTTGCCGGAGCTTGCCGGGGCGAACCGGCCTGCGGCGTCGCCCGTACCCATTCGGGTAATAGCCGACCAGCGCCGGATGCGAGATGCACAAACTGTGTCTCTCGAACAAGCACGTCCAGCGCTTGCACGCTCCGACGATCGCGCCTCACGACTGCGGCGTTACTACGCGGCGTGGGCCGCAACCTACGGCGATCCGAGCGACGACGGCTGGTTCGCGCGCATCCGCTCGCGCGAACGGCGGCTCGTCGAGGAGCTGCTCGCGCTCGCGGGCAGCGAGTCGATCCTCGATGCCGGTTGCGGCGCGGGCGTGCACGCGAAGCCCCTCGCGTCGCGCGGCCACGAGGTGTGGGCTGTCGATCTCGTGCCCGAGATGGTCGCGCGCGTGGCCAGCCACGTGCATCGCGCGTGCGTCGCCGATCTCGAGCAGCTCGCGCTGGGCCGCCAGTTCGATCGCGTGATGTGCCTCGGCGTGCTCGAGTTCGTCGCGGATCCGGGCGCGGTCATGCGCGCGCTCGCCGACCACCTCGTGCCCGACGGCGTGCTCGTCGTGCTGGTGCCGCGCCCGACGCTGGCGGGCCGCATTTACCAGCTCACGAAGGCGTGGCACGGCGTGTCTGCGCGCCCGATCTCGGCGGCCGAGCTGACGCGGCTGGGCGCGTGCGCCGGGCTCGCACGCACGGCGGTGCGCTATCCGTTCGTCCACAACGTGGTGATGGCGTTCCGGCGATGACGGAGCTGTGGACATTCGTCAAGGCCGCGATGGCGGGCCTCATCGTGCTCGGCACCGAGGTCGCGCTGATCGCCGGGCTCGACGCGATCGCGGTGCCGCCGGCGGTTTCGTTCGCGGTGGTGCAGTTCGAGGGCACCGCGCTCACGTTCACGCTGAGCAAGCTGTGGGTGTTCGGCGCAGGCCGCAGCGGCCGCACGCACCGCGAGCTCGCGCGCTCGACCGTCGTGTTTGCAGGGAGCCTCGTCGGGAACACCGCGTTGCCGTCGGCGCTGACGTACGGGTTCGACGTCCCGCCGGTTGCCGCGTTCCTCGCGTCGCAGGCTGCGGTCTACGTGCTCTGGAATTATCCGGCACGACGCTGGTGGGTGTTCGCATCGACGCGGTGAATTCTCGACAGCTCGTGACAGTCTCGTGAAACCGACCCCAAGACGAAGACGCGCTCGATACGGTGGTGGCGTGGCGATCACGGTGCCGGCCTTCGGGGTGCGATTGGGCGAATCCGACGACTTCGTCGATCTCGCCGCCACGGTGTGCCGCGCGCTCGCCGAGCTGTTCGACGTGCCTCGCAGCGCGGTCGCGCTGCACCGTGCGGGCGGAGGGCCGATCGTGCTCGTCGACAACTTCGGTGCGGGTCAGGACGCCTACCGGCTCGCGAGCGTTCACACGACGCGCTACCGCGGCAGCGCACTCGACCGCGCGCTCCACGGCGACGCACCCGAGCCGACGCGGTTCGGCGAGCTCGGCTACGTCGGCGACTTCGGACACGCGCTGGTGCTGCCGCTCCTCGATCCGTCGGGACTCGTCGGCTCGATCCAATGCGGCCGTAACGAACCGTTCTCGCTCGCGCAGCGCCGCGACCTCGAGACGCTCGCCACGCAGCTGTCGGCGCGTCTCGCGCAGCTCGGAATCACGGCGATCACGGCCGACGCTCCGAAGCTGACCGCACGCCAGCACGAGGTCGCTCGGCTCGCCGCGCGCGGCGCGACCACCATCGAGATCGCGGGCGAGCTCGCGATCTCGACCAACACCGTGAAGAAGATCCTCAAGGACATCTACGAGCGGCTCGCGGTGCACAATCGCCCCGAGCTCGCGAACGAGCTGCGGCGCGTGGCGCCGCGGCTCGATGGCTCGGCGGGCGTGACCCGGATGGGCTCGCTGGCGGTGACGCGCGGGACGTTCGGGTACCCGGACGGGTAATAGACGCACGCGAGCGCGCGATGCGAATGCTAGTGGAAACGTGCGAGCGTGATTGGAGGTGCAGAGATGCGAGCGAAGCGAGTGCGAATCGTACTGGAGACCTCGGAGGTCGACGGCGTGATGCTGTGCATCATGGGCGAGCTGTTGATGCACGAGGACGGGACGATCACCGGCAGCGGAACGTTGCGGGCACAGGGCGCGGGCCGGCTCGCGTTCGCGGCGACCGGCGGGTACACCGAGCTGATCGAATCGACGCAGCGGGAGGCCAACGCCCTCGCCCGCGGCTGACCGGTGTATATAGCGGGCGATGAACGAGACCGAGCTGGTCGAGCTGGCGATCGCCGTGATCGGCATCGGGTTCGTGCTGTTCGGGCTGCGGCGAGCCGCGGCGAAGAGCCGCGAGCGCGCGCCCGATAGCATCAAGGAGAGGATCGAAGCCGAGGCTGCAGGCTTCAGGCCTCAGGCTCCGGGCCGAAGAGACAAGGCAGCGGAAAAGCCGGCGGAGGAGCCCCACCCCGAGGCCGAAGCCCGAGGCGTGAAGCTCGAGGCCTCCGAGGCCGCGCAGGCGGCCGAGGCGTACAAGGCCGGGCTCGCCAAGACGCGCGGCGGCTTCGTCGCGAGGCTCGGCAAGCTGTTCGGCAAGAAGCAGATCGACGCGCAGACCCTCGACGAGCTCGAGGAGGTCCTGTTCACCGCCGACATCGGCCCGCGTGCGGCCGAGCGCATCTTCCAGTCGGTCAAGGGCGGGCTGTCGAAGTCCGACCTCGAGGACGCCGACAAGATCTGGAATCAGATCCGCACGACGTCGCGCGAGATTCTCTCGGTCGACGCGCCCGCGATCGATGTCGCGGCGAAGAAGCCATTCGTGCTGCTCGTGCTCGGCGTCAACGGCGTCGGCAAGACCACGACGATCGGCAAGCTGGCCGCGCGCTGGGCGGGCGACGGCAAGACGGTTCTGCTCGCCGCCGGCGACACGTTTCGCGCGGCCGCGACCGAGCAGCTCGAGGAGTGGGCCAAGCGCGCCGACGTGCCGATCGTGAAGGGCAAGTCCGGCGGCGATCCGTCGTCGGTCATCTTCGACGCGATCAAGCGCGGCGTCGACGAGAAGCTCGACGTCGTCATCTGCGATACCGCGGGCCGCCTGCACTCCAACGCCGGCCTCATGGACGAGCTCAAGAAAGTGCGCCGCGTCTGCGACAAGGCGATGCCCGGCGCGCCGCACGAGACGTGGATGGTGCTCGACGCGACGACCGGTCAGAACGCGATCTCGCAGGCCAAGACGTTCAAGGCCGACATGGAGATCACCGGCATCGTGCTGACCAAGCTCGACGGCTCGGCCAAGGGCGGCGTCGTCCTCGGCATCTGCGATGAGCTCAAAGTTCCGGTCCGCTTCGTCGGGATCGGCGAGCAAATTGGGGACCTTCGCCCCTTCGACCCCGCCGCCTTCGTCGACGCGCTCTACGCCGACGCACAGGCCAGCGAAGCCGCTTAACTGCAACTGACAGGCGCAGGAGCTGTCTCAGGTCGGGCCCAAACCTAGGCCTATAGCTTGAGATCCAAAAAAAGCCCGTGTTATGAAGCCGATACGAATGCGCACCATCCGGCACCGATCCAGGTCGCTCTTGATCGTCGCGCTCGCGCTCCTCGCAGGGACCGCACTCGCGGGACCTACGAAGGGTAAAGGCGGCAAAGGCTCAGGCAAGGGTTCGGGCTCGGGCTCCGGCTCGGGCTCCGGCTCCAGTGGCGGCGACGCGGGCGAGATCCAGATGGATAACGACACCGGCACCGGTGCGGGATCCGGCTCGGGCTCGGGGTCGGCGGGCGGCGGTGGCGAGATCGAGATGGACAACCCGGATCAGGGCTCCGGCAGCAAGGACCTCGCCGCGGATCTCGCGGCGCAAGGCGACACCGGTCCCGTCGTCGCAGCCGGCCCGGTGAAGAAGACGCCGATCTCGTGGCAAGACATCGTCGTCGTCATCCGCAAGCCGTTCCTCAAGGTGCGGCGCACCGAGCTCACGCCGTTCCTCGGCACGACGATGAACGACAACATGATCCAGCACTACTCGGCCGGCGGCGAGCTCGCCTACTGGCTGACCGACGTGCTCGCGGTCGGCGTCGAGGGCCAGTACTTCACGCACTCGTTCTCGTCGACGTACGACCTCGTCGCGCGCCAGGCGCGCCGCCTGCCGACGATCAACGAGTACCTGTGGAGCTCGGCGCTCGACTTCCACTACGTCCCGGTCTACGGCAAGTTCGCGGTGCTCGATCACAAGCTCGTCACGTGGGAGTCGTACTTCACCGCCGGCGTCGGCGTCGGCGAGAGCGAGGTCGTGCCGCGCGACACCAAGTATCCCGGCTTCACGAACTTCCTCATCCAGCCCAACGTCGGGGTGAACATGCGCTTCTTCCTCGCGAAGTGGCTCACGGTCAACCTCGGGATTCGCGACTACATGTTCATCGACAAGTTCGAGCCGACCAACCGCGGCGAGATGGGCGGGATGTGCGTCAACTGCACGGCCTCGGAGGCGTCGGCCAACGCGGACAGCTCGTTCATCAACAACATCATGTTCCAGATCGGCCTCAGCTTCTGGGTGCCGACCTCGTTCGAGTACACGACGTTCCGCTGAGCGGACCCCGGGAGATGACGACGATGATCAGCAACAAGACCATCATCCTCGGCGCCATGCTCGCGGGCATCGTGCTCGCGACCGCCGGCCAGGCTCACGCGCAGAAGCGCGTCAACGACCTCGAGCAAGACGTCGCGGTTCGCCACCGCCGCCTGCTCGTCGCGCACCGCTTCGAGGTGACGCCGCTGTTCGAGTCGAGCATCGACGCCGACTACGAGCACACCGTCGGCGGCGGCCTCAAGCTCGAGTACCACCTGTCCGACATGTTCTCGATCGGCGTGATCGGCGTCGCCTCGGCGTCGATCAACACGGCGCTCACGAACAAGATCGTGGCGACGCTGCCGACCGCAGACACCGGCATGAACGACAAGACGCCGGATCAGACGCAGTTCATGGACCACCTGAACTCGATCCCGTTCCACGGCGCGGCGTACGCGAGCCTCACGCCGTGGTACGGCAAGCTGGCCGCGTTCAGCTCGGCGTTCGTCGCGTTCGATTTCTACTTCCAGGCCGGCATCTCGTTCGCGCAGCTCGATTCGAGCTGCCCGAGCAACGTGTGCACCGACACGAACCCGGGCGGCATGGAGAACGGCGGGCCGCCGATCCTGAACCCGAAATACGATCCGCCGCTCAACAGCGGCACCAAGCCCGGCCTGTACCTCGGCGGCGGCATCCACGTGTTCCTGAGCGACTTCCTCGCGCTCGACCTCACCGTGCGCGACTACGCGTTCTCGGACAACCCGTCCGGCGCCGACTACAACGCCGACCTCTACGTCGGCAACAACAAGAACCTCGGCGACGACAACCGGTTCCTGCACCACCTGTTCTTCGGCGCGGGCCTGTCGATCATGCTGCCGGCGACGGTCAAGCGCACGCCGTAGCCAGGGTCTGGCGTTGACGCCCTGCCAACACGGTTGGCGGGGCGCCCTGGTAAGCGTCCGAGATTGTTTGACGCGGGTCTGGATCGTGGTTTGCTGTTTGGAGGGCCTGGATCCATGCGTCTTCTCGCCGCGATCGTGCTCGCCGTCGGACTCGCGGGGTGCATCACCCCGACGATTCCGATCCCGCCGCCCGATCCGACGATGATGGAGATCGATCCCACGATCCCGATCCCGCCACCGGAGCCGGGCACGACGTATCAGTGGACGTTCACGTATCCGGCGACCTCGCTGTATGCGAACGGCACCGCGTACATCTTCGACATCAACGAAGGCCAGGGCGTGATCCAGCAGGCGAAGGCCGACGGATCGATCGGGCCGACGATGCAGTTCCCGGCGATGCTGGGCGACAACGTCGACGTCACCGTGCAGCTCGAGCAGCAGACTGCATCGACGTGCGTCGTGCTGCAGGTCGGCCATCAGGACCCGAACCAGTACTGCCAGTAGCGAAGTGCTAGGCGAAACCGGTCTAGTAAGAGATGACGGGCCAGGCGACGAGCGTCGGGTGGAGCGTCAGGCGGGCATCGCCGCGCTCGACCACGACCGAGATCTGCGAGCCGGGCGCCGAGTTGTAGATGCGCGCCTGCAGATCGTTCGACGACTTGATCGCGTAGCCGTCGATCGAGAGCACCTTGTCACCCGGGTGCAGATCGATCGCTTCGGCCGGCGTGTTCGGAAGCACGCGATCGATGTCGGCCGCGCCGTCGTGGAAGACGTAGCGAATGCCGAGGAACGCGTGATCCGGACGTACGCTGACCTCGGTCGGCTCCGGCATCGTCACGTGATACGGACACTGGCGCACCGACATCGAGTCGGCGACCTGCATCGCCATCAACGTGGTCGCGAGCGCGAGGCCCGACGCGACGCCCGCCATCGTGCACACGACGGCGATCGTGCCGAGCCCGCGACTGCGCTCGTTGGGCAGCAGTGCTTCGCGGCGGAGAACGGGTGGGGCTTCGGGCTCGGGCGGCGTATCGGCGGACATCTCGATTCCCTCGCTTTAGGTCCTTACTCCCAGTATAGGCAGCGACCTCGCGAATGCTATCGAGAAGTGAGCGAAGTTGATCGCAACTGCGCAACGCTCCGCGTTGCTGCGCGCCGGCAAGGCCGGGCCGACGCTGCTTGCGAAAACCCCGCAGACGCAAAAGCGGTGACCAGCGACGGCCGTGATAGGGTCCGGAGCACGTTGGGGCGGTCTTCAGACGAGGAGGTGCGCCGCACACGACGACGCCGATGGCTCGTGGGCATCGGCCTGGTGTTGTTCGTCCTCGTGGGCGGCGCGTTCGCGTTCGCCCGCATCGAGTTCAACGGGGCTAACCTCGCGGACCTAATCGCGTCGTACCAGAACGGGCGCATGCGCGGGCGCATGGAGCTCGGCTCGGTCGAGTGGCGGTCGGGCGACCTCGCGAAGGTGGTCACGGGCGGCTGGATCGACATCACGGTGCGGGACGTGAGGGTGTGGGACGACTGCGCACTCGGCACCGAGGATCCCGAGGCGCTCCGGCTCGGCAACCCCAACGAAGAGTGTACGCCGGATGACAACCCGGATCCGATCCCGGGCTCCAAGAAGAAGCCGCGCAAGCTCTTGCTGTGGACGCCCGAGATCACGGCGCAGCTCGACATCCACGCGCTGCTGTTCGGCTCGCACGAGGTCGTGTTGCGGCACGTCACGCTGCACGGCGGCGAGGCGCTGATCGAGCAGACGCGCGAGCCCTACCCGCTCACCGCGTACAACCGGACCAGCGTCACGATCATGAGCGCGATCTATTCGCGCATGAAGGCCGGTTTTCGCGCCGGCATCTACGCCGAGACGCCGCCGCCGATCGTCGACCTGCGCGACATCCACATCGTCGACGTCAACCTCACGGTGCACGTCAACCCCACCGCGCACGACGACGGCACCGTGACGTACGGCATGGCCGCGCGGCTCGAGCACGTCGACGTCGCGCCGGATCCCGACGACACCAGCGCGTACGTGTATCTCGACGGCCGCGATCCGCTCGTCCAGAAGTTCTACTTCCACCTCGGGGTGCACGCCGCGGTCGGTCACGTGCGGCTGCTCGACAAGGGGCCGCGCTCGGCGTTTCGCATCGCGCGGCCGGACGAGACCCACTTCGTGTGGGGCGCCGGCCGCGACGATTACTACGACCTCGAGGTCCGCGACGTCGATCTGCGTCGGCTCGCGCAGGTGCCGACCGACTGGGCGCACTACAACTTCATCGCGAACTCGCTCGAGCTCGACGGCACGATCCACACGATCCCGTGCGACGGCGGCAAGCCCGAGGACGGCGCGACGATCCACATCGGCGGCGGCCTGATCGATTACTGGGATCGCCCGTACGACGGCCAATGGAGCATCCAGGTCGCGGCCGATCACCTCGGCGCGACGGTGCGCACGTGCATCAAGAAGACGGTCGGCGGCGACAACCTCGGCGGCACGATCACGGTGTCGGGCCCGTTCGTCGCGCTGCCGCGCATCGCGCTCGACATGCACGACCTCGACGTCGACATCCCGCTGTCGGCGACCGAGGACCCGATCCGGCTCACGCTCGCGAAGGTCCAGGGCTGGATCGATCTGGTGAACGACCAGGGCGCGATCGATCAGACCAAGGCGGTCGTTCCGAACCCGAACGGAGGCGAGCCCGGCGAAGCGCTGGTGTCGGCGACGTTCCAGATCCTTCCCACGCTGAACGCGCAAGCCGAGCTCGACATCACGAAGCCGATCGATGTCGGGCGGTTCTTGCCGAAGCAAGTCGCGGGTGCAGTGGGGACCCTCCTTACCGGCAACCTGAAGGTCAGTGGCGACGTGGAGGACGGGGTCTCGATCCACAACTTCGAGCTCGCGCTCGGGCCGACCGCGCGAGATCGGGTGGCGAAGATCAGCCGCGGCGACATCTTCGCGAAGAATGACTTCGACTACATCGAGCTGCACTCGATCTACTTCGAGGCCAACAAGACGACGGCCACGATCGTAGGCCGCATTGTCTACGACAAGAAGCTCGGCTACGTCGCGAAACCGATCGACATCTACCCCGTGTCCGGCGACCTCGATTATTGGCTCAAGCGCCTCGGTCTGCCGTTGTTCGCGCAGCGTGCCGGTGGCCCCGGAAAGATCTCGGTCACCGGCCCACTTACCGGTCCCGGTCCGGTCGTCAGCGTGACGACCACCCTGACTGGTGTGCCCTGCCTCGACAATCTCGAGGTCGTCAACGCGACGATCGCAGCTGGCATCGTCAACTTTCACGTCACGTCGACCGGCCTCGGCGGCACGTTGGACGGCAAGGGCTCGATCGACACCAACAGCAAACCGAGCGTGATCCGGAGCCTCCAGCTCAACGGAGCGAAGCTCGACGGCTCGAAGCTGTGTGGCACGAACGGGATCGTCCAGGGCACGATCGATAGCGTCGATGCGTTCGTGAGTGGATCGATCAACCCCGCGCGCTCCGCGATCGACTGGGCATCGCTCGCGAAGATCTACGCGAACGCCCAGCACGTATCCGTCAAAGGCGAGGCGCTGTCGGACCTCAACGTGTGCCTGAACCGCACCGACCCGAGGTGCAGCAAGCGCACGCCCAGTCCCGCGGCGGCCGCCGATTGCACGTACGCCAGGACTGGCGGCGCCTGCGTCGTCGCGACCGCGACCCGCGATGCCGGCGGCGAGCTCGACGCGACGATCGCGAACGTGCCGGCGGTGCGCACCGGTCGGGGCACGGTGCCCGCACACCTCGGCGGCAACCTCCTGATCGACGACGTCCCGATGGCGGTGCTCGACCCGTGGGTCGGCGCCGGCACCATGGGCGGGCTGCTGTCGGCGAACCTCGATCTGTCCGGCCAGGTCGCGCCGACGTTCGCGCCGCAGGCGAGCGGCACGATTTCACTGCTGCGCAGCTGGGTCGAGCGCGCGTTCGTCGGCGACTCGCAGCTGCGCGTCGATCCGATCACGATCGGCACGCGCATGCCCGGCATCCAGGTGCGCGGCACGCTGATGTCGGGGCGCGTCGAGATCTTCGCGTCGCTCGGCACCGAGGCGCCCTACCCGGTCGACGTGCAGGTCACCGCGCACCGCCTCGAGGTCGACCAGTTCGTCGACCTCTCGAAGGCGCTGCACGTGACCGAGCCGCTGCAGGCGTGGGCGTCGGGCACGGTGTCGCTGCACACCGAGCTGCAGCCGCTGTCGGGCAAGCCGGCGACGCCCGAGGCGTGGGTCGAGATCACCGAGCTCGAGGGCATCTTCGATCACACGTCGCGCGACGGCCGGCGCGTGCCGCTGCGGGTCGCGCTGGTCGAAGGCGCGCCCGGCCAGTACGCGATGTCGCTGCGCGTGACGCCGACGACGATCGAGCTCGCGTGCCGCGATCCCGGGTCGCCCGGCGGCCGCAAGGCGTGCCCGGCACAGCTCGCGACGCCGGCCGGCATCGTGTCGATCGAGGGCCACGCGACCGCGACGCAGATGAACCTGACCGCGAAGGGCGAGCTCGACCTGTCGAAGCTCGCCCCGTTGCTCGAGAACCAGCTCGACGACATCCACGGCACGCTCGCGCTCGACGGCGAGGTCACCGGGACCGTCAGCAAGCCGTCGTGGTCGCTCGAGCTCGCGGTCAAGGACGGCGTCGCCGTGCGGCCGGCCGGCAGCGACACCGACCTCGAGGTCGTGCCCGGCGCGAAGCTCTCGCTCGCGAACGGCACGCTGTCGTTCGATCAGCTCGCGCTGCGCGTGCCCGACGAGCAGAAGGCCGCGGGCGGCGCGCTCAACGTGCGCGGCTCGATCGGCCTCGACGGCCTGCAGCCGGCGACGTGGAACGTGAAGATCGACGGCGACGTGCCCGCGAAGCTGCTCACGCTGACGTCGAAGGTCTCGCAGGCGAGCGGCGCCGCGCACATCGACGGCGCGATCGCGCTGACCGGCACCGGCAAGCTCCCGACCGTCAACGGCGCGATCGCGTTCGACTCGCAGACGCCGTTCGCGATCGTCCCGCGCGACGTCCGCCACGAGCTCGCGCTGGTCAACGGCCGGCTCGAGATCGCGACGAACAATCAGCTGTCGCGTCGCTCGTACACGTTGACGATCGCGGATACCGACCGGGACGAGGTGCGCATGACGATCGACAGCGAGGGCCTCGTCGATCACATCCACGGCCGCCTGACCGTGCGCGAGGACGGCACGACGACCGAAGCCGAGCTCGGCTTCGACGCGCAGAACGTGCCGTATCACAACCCCGACCGCACGCTCGACCTCACGATGGCCGCGGACGACGTCGACGTCCGGCTCCGCAACGACGGCACGTGGATCGTGAACGGCGATGTCGCGATCGTCGCCGGCAAGTACGTTCGCAATTTCGACCTCACGCAGAACATCAAGGCCGCTGCCGCCACGTCGTTGCCGACGACGTCGCTGTGGGAGAAGTTCCCGGCGCTCGGCGATGCCCGCCTGAACCTCACGCTCGACGT
This sequence comes from Kofleriaceae bacterium, assembly GCA_035500135.1. Lineage (GTDB taxonomy): Bacteria > Myxococcota_A > Polyangia > Haliangiales > Haliangiaceae > JABFXX01. The sequence goes on along the minus strand of DATJXL010000008.1, from coordinate 12,767 downwards.
GCGCCGGTTCGCGTTCGCCGGCAACATCGCGAACATCGACTTCATCGGCCACGGCATCGAGATCGCGGGCAGCCCGCGCGATCCGCGGATCTCGGGCTCGATCGTCGTCGTGCAGGGGCCGGGCTTCTTCCAGATCCCGCTGACTCGCGCGAAGTTCACGAACCTCAGCGGCTCGATCGACTTCGCGGCCAACGAGCGCGCGACCAATCCGCGTCTCGAGATCGCCGCCGAGGTCCCGAGCTACACCGATCTCTCCGGCCAGCAGCACCAGATCAAGGCGACGATCACGGGCACGCTCGAGCAGCCGCTGTGGGACCTGAGCACGAACACCGGTCTCGACAAGTCGCAGACGCTCAGTCTCCTCGTCCTCGGTCGCAGCGCGGACCAGCTCCGGCGCTCGCTCGGCGACCAGGTCGTCGGTGGCAACCCGACCGCGGCCGATCCATCGACCAATCCATCGACCGGTTTCGGCGACGAGCTCGTGAAGGACCTCGCCGGCGACTGGATCACGAGCCTGCTCGGCCCGTCGATCGCGCGCAGGCTCCAGCAGTACGACCTCGTGCTGCGACCCGAGGTCGGGTTCGGCACGGTCGGCGTGCACGCCGAGTTCAAGGCGCGCAAGAACCTGAGCATCATCGGCGACGGCGAGGAGACCGTCCGCGGCCAGAACTACAACGCGAGCCTCGTGCTGCGTACACCGTATCGGCTGCCGTGGATCTCGTTCTCGCCGGACGATCGCCTCCGGGTCGAGGGCACGGTCCTCGAGAAGCTGTACAGCGACCCCGCCGACCAGGCCCAGAACATCCAGGATGCGCAGCTCAAGCTCGTGTACCGCCTGTTCATCCCATGAGCCGCCTCTGCTTCTTCGCGATCCTCGCGTGGGCTGCGGTGGCAGGCGCGCAGCCGGCGAAACCGTTGCCGCAGCAGGTCAGCGATTGCGTGGACGTCGACACCACGCCGGGCGCGCCACTCGAGCCACCACCGGCGCCCGATGTCGTGGTCACGCCGATCCCGTGGACCGAATTCGCCGTCGAGAGCGCGGGCAAGCTGCTCGAGTCCGACACGCCGGTGACGGTGCACGCGCTGCTCGAGCCGACGCTGGCGAGCTACCGCACGACGCTCACCGACCGCAACTTCACCACGATCGCCAAGACGACCGCGCGCTTCGGCTACCAGCTCGTGTCGCACACGATGCGCGGCACGCTGCTCGTGCTGCGCGTCGTGCCGCTGCCGATCGTCCGCAAGGTGAACGTCAACACCCACCAGCAGCTGTGGCAGGAGCCGCTCGACGACGAGATCCGGAGTCGCATGCAGGTTCGCGTCGGCGCTCCGCTGCCGTCCGATCGCGTGCGCCGGCGCTGCGCGTTGCTCGAGGAACAGGACCGCGTGCAGAGCTACCTCACCGAGCAGGGTTACTCCGACGCCCTGGTGACCATCCACGACAACGAGGATCCGATCGCCGCCGTGATCGGCGTCGACGTGAAGCTGCGCATCGCCTACCGCCTCGAGAAGCCGAAGATCGAGCTGCCCGCCGGGTTCACGAACGTGACGAAGGCGGAGATCGAGAGCCAGTTCGAGCGCAGCCGCGACACGTTCACGCGCTCGCGGTTCCTCGAAGACGTCCAGCGCGTCCGGGACCTGTTTCACAAGCGCGAGTATCCGGCCGCGCGCGTGCAGAGTGACTTCGATCCGAAGGAGTCGTTCCACCGCGACACCAAGACCGTGCGCGTGACGATCACGATCGACCCTCGCCGCCAGCTCGATCTGGTGTTCGAGGGCATCGATCACGACGCGGTGAGCGACCAGGATCTGCGCTCGCACGTCACGTTCGACCAGACCGGCGCGATCGACGACGTCGAGGCCCAGAACTCGGCGGACGCGCTGCAGACCTATCTCCAGACCCGCGGCTACTTCGACGCGCGCGTCACCTGGGGACCGCGCGAACGCCTGCCCGAGCTCGACCGCATTCCGTTCCACATCGTCCCGGGGCGGACGCGGCAGGTGTCGGTCGTGGACTTCAAGTGCAACGGCGGGACGTGCCAGAAGGATCGCCCGTTCGACAGCTCCGCGCTCGCGAGCCTCGTCTCGACCAAGAAGATCGACTTCAAGAGCGACCTGCTCGGCACCGGCACGGCACCGACCTCGAGCCTGCTCGCCGGCGACATCCAGCAGCTCCGCAACGAATACCGCAAGGCCGGTTACCGCGAGGCCGAGGTCAGCGTCAGCGTCAGCCCGGCCGATGACGATCGAGCGCTCGCCCCCGACAGCGCCGCGATCCGCGCCGCGCTCGTCGAAGCGGGGGCCGGCGACAGCCTCGCGGTCACGTTCGAGATCGACCAGGGGCGTCCGACGCTGCTGACGGCGGTCGAGCTCGTGCCCGACGATCCCGCGGACGCGCCGCAGCTCGCGCAGCTGTGCGAGCCGCTGCTCAAGGAGCTCGCGAGCGACCTTTCGACGCCGCAGCCCGACGACCAGCCCGATCCCGCGCGGATGCTCGCGCAGCGCACCGACCGCACGCGCTGCACGGCGGCCGCGACGAACCTGCCGTTTCGCGAGGACGACGTCTCGAGCATGAAAGATCACCTGCGCGACTTCCTGTTCAAGCAGGGCCGGCCGCGCGCCGAGGTCGACTACGAGGCACACGTGGTCGGGCCATACCTCGTGCAGGCGCGGTACGTCGTCCACCACGCGCGGACGCGCACGCTCGGCAAGCTCGTCGTGCGCGGCAACTTCAAGACCGAGACCAGCGTCATCCGCGACGTCCTCGCGCTTCACGAGGGCCAGCTGCTCACCTCGGATGCGCTCGCCGACGCCGCCCGGCGCTTGCGCCAGACCGGCCTGTTCAGCGCGGTCAACCTCGACCTCGTCGATCTGAACGGCCCCGACGAGCAGGTCGATGTGGTCGTGCGCATCGAGGAGCGCTACGACGTGATCGGGCAGATCGACGTCGGCGGCGGGTACTCGAGCTACAACGGCTGGTTCGCCACGGGCTCGCTGCTGTTCGCGAACCCACTCGGCAACGGGATGTCGGTGCGCGTGACGGGCACGTACGGCGACAAGCTGAAGGACATCGAAGGAACGCTGCGCGTGCCGAAGTGGCTCGCTCACCTGTGGGGCGCGCAGATCGACGTCACGGGCCAGTTGAACGATCAGGACACGCCGAACTTCGGTCCGCTCGAGACCACCGCGATCACGCTCGCCACGAACCGTATCGACGTGCGGCAGCAGAATGGCTCGACTCCGGCGCGCACGCGCAGCTGCGGCCTCCACTACGACTACCGCAAGCGCACGCGCCAGCTCGACGCGCTCCGCCCGATCGGCGCCGACAACGACTCGACTCAGGTCCCGGTCACGACCGTGATCGGCTCGATCGGCGGCACGTGCGAGATCGATGGCCGCGTCGATCGCCACGGCCAGCTGTCGCCGCTCGCCCCCGAGAACGGCTACCACCTGTACAGCAACGTCGCGTACGCGATGTCGAATTCCGTGCCGCTGATCGGCGGTCAGGACACGTTCATCAAGTTCGCGGCGGCCGGCTCGTACTTCCACCTGTTCGGCGAGAACCTCATCCTGCGCGGCGACTTCCACTTCGACGAGGGCCTGCCGCTCGGCGGCGCTGCGCTCCTGCCCGACGTCGAGCAGTTCTTCGCGGGCGGCGACAACACCGTGCGCGGCTACGAGGACGACCGGCTCGCGACCGAGGTGATCCGCATGCCGGTCCCGCCGATCGGCGGCGGCTTGACCCAGATCCGCGTCCTGCCGGCCGGCGGCAACATCCGCGTGATGTCGAGCATCGACGCCCAGTATCGGATCTGGTGGATCTTCGCGGCGTCGGCCTTCACCGATGCCGGCATGATCGCGAACGACTGGCGCCTGGTCACGAGCGACGACATCCGGCCGTCGGTCGGCATGGGCCTGCGCGCGCTGTCGCCGTTCGGGATCGCGGCATTCGAGTACGCGGTGCCGATCAACCCGCACCTCGGCGACGACCCGCGCGGCCGATACCACCTCTACTTCGCCGCGCGCGCGACGTTCTAGCGGGCCTTTTGGTGTATAAGCCCCGCAATGGGACGCGGAGACAACAGACGAACCTGGAAGATGCGGCGCAAGAAGCGCCAGCGCAAGCTCAAGGCGCGCACCAAGCGCGCGATCGACGCGGCCAAGTCGGCCAAGAAGGCGACCGCGCCGGCGAAGAAGAAGTAAGCTCTCGGCGTGACGCCAGAGCAGACCCGCTGCGTGATGACGCAGATCGTGATGCCGATGCACACCAACGGTGTGGCCGGCGTCATGTTCGGCGGCATCATGATGCAGTGGATCGACGTGTGTGCCGGCGTCGCGGCGATGCGCCACGCCGGCGGCGCAGTCGTGACCGCGTCGATCGATCGCCTCGACTTCATGTCGCCGGTGCAGGTCGGCGAGATCGTCGTCCTGCAGGCGCAGGTCAACTCGGTCGCGCGCACCTCGATGGAGGTCGGCTGCCGGGTCGAGACCGAGGACATGCGCACGCGCACGCGGCGCTACGTCACCAAGGCGTACCTCACGTTCGTCGCGACCGACGCGCACGGCCGGCCGCGGCCGATTCCCGAGCTCGAGCTCGCGAGCGACGAGGACCGCCGGCGCCACGGCGACGCCGACCGCCGCCGCACCGAGCGGCTGCGCGCCGCGGGACGGCGCCCGTGATCCGGATCGATCGATCGGCGTGGGGGCGGTTGCGCGTGACCGGCGGCGATCGCGAGCGCTTCCTGCAAGGGCTCACGACCGTCAACGTCACCGCGCTCGCGCCCGGCGCGCACGGCTGGGGCGCGATCCTGAGCCCGAAGGGGCGCGTGCTCAGCGTCATCGACATCACGCGCGCGCCCGAACCGGAAGCCGCGTTCGTCGTCGCATGCGAGGCCGCGCTCGCCGAGCCGACGCGCGCGCTGCTCGAGCGCTACGCGGTGATGGACGACGTCGCGTTCGAGCCGCTGACCGGTCCGGCGCACCAGCACGTGCAGGCCGACGATGCCGCGAGCATGTGGACGGCGCCGGTCGTCCCCGGGGCTGGCGACACGCCCGAGGACGCGCCGGCCGCCGAGCGCCTGCGCGTGCGCGCCGGCTTCCCGCGCTACGGCATCGACGTCGACGACGATCATTTTCCGTTCGAGCTGCCGCTCGCGAAGTTCCTCGACTACGGCAAGGGCTGCTACGTCGGCCAGGAGCCGGTGTTCCGCGTGCACGCGCAGGGCAACGCGGCGCGCGCGCTGCGCGGGCTCGCGATCGCGGGCGCCGCGCCCGTCGCGCGCGGCGCGGTGATCGCGCACCCCGCCAAGCCGCAGGCCGGCACCGTGACGTCCGCGATCGACGCCGGCGACGGCACCACGCTCGCGCTCGGCTACCTGCATCGCTCGTGCTGGGACCCCGGCGGCACGGTCGAGATCGACGGCCGGCACGCGACCGTGCACGAGCTGCCATGGTAGCCGCCCGCCACGCGCTCGCGGCCGCGGTCGCGCTGGCCGGCTGCAGCCTGGTTTCGGACTTCACCGACAGCTTCACCCCGAACCGATTCTCGGGCGATCCGTTTCCGATCGACGTCGATACGACGACCGCCAGCGGCGCGATCATGGTCGGCATGCAGCTGCCCGGCGACAACGAGCGCGATGCCGTGCTCGACGTGCTGTCGCCGCTGACGATCGTCGACCGCGGCTCGGCCGCGGAGCCGTCGATCACGACGCCCGACCTGACGTTGCTCGGCGAATCGATGCCGGGAGGCGCGTTCGACCTGCCGCGCGCCAGCTTCGACGAGACCCAGGTGGTCGCGCTCCATCCGTGCGATCCGATGATGGAGCCGTGCGAGGTCGGCTCGCCGACGTCGCCGCGCGCGTTCGGCGCGATCGTCGGCATGCCGACGTTCGCCAGCGACTCGCTGCGCCTCCACCTCGATCCCGCCGCGCCGCAGATCTTCGTGCTCGCTCCGATCGCCGGCGATTCGAACCATCGCAGCAAGCTGTGCGACGGCGTATTTCCGTCGCCCTTCCAGGGCGGCGGCACGCTCCTGATCGGCGGTACCGAGGTGCAGTTCTCGGCGTGGCGGATCGCGCTCGACACGTGCCTCGCGCCGGATCCGACGAATCCGGTCGCGAGCCTGCGCGGCACCGACGCGCTGCTCGTGGCCTCGACCGGCGTCGGCATCTCGCTCGTCCGCACGTCGGCCTACGCGCGCTACCAGCTCGGCCATCCGACCGCGCCCGATCCGTCGACGTTGCCCGACGACAGCGTGCTGTTGTCGTCGGGTCTGGTCTCGGGCAAGCACGTGACCATCCCGAGCGTCGCGCTGGTCGCGAGCTCGGCGTCGAACCCGCGCGCGCCGTGCACGCAGACGTATCTGTCGCACCTGCTCGTGCCGAACAACATATCGAAGGTCGGCCCGCCCTGCCCGTGCGGGACGATCAACAGCACCGCGACCGAGTGCAACGACTTCTGCCCGGTGCCCGCGGTCGTCGAGCTGCCGACCGCGATCGACTTCCTGATCGTCGGCGACGACGACCCGACGATCCAGGCCCTCAGCGAAGAGCTCTCGCCCGCACAGCCGCAGGTCGACGGGATCCTCGGCGCGAACGCGCTCGCGCACTTCGAGCTCGACGTCGACTACCCGACGAACGGCCGCCTGCTCGCGCGCTGCTTCGCCGGCGACACCAGCGGCCAGTGCAGCGTGCGGCCCGAGCTCGAAACCCAGTGCGAGCGCGACGACATCTCGCCGTGCCTCGGCTGGCCGGTCCAACCGGCGTGCACCGATCCGAACGATTAGCGGAACCGGACCGATCGCGCCGGGCGCGCGAAGCCGCTCAGTCCTCGCCGACTCGCAGCACCTCGTCGGGTGCGCCGGCCGCGACGACCTTGCCGCGATCGAGGCGGACGACGCGATCGGCGAGCGCGCGGGCTTCGGCGACCGAGTGCGTGACGTGCACGACCGGCACGGCGAGCTCGGTCGCGAGCTCGCGCACGAGCGCGACGAGCTGCGCGCGCAGATCGCGATCGAGCGCGGAGAACGGCTCGTCGAGCAGCACGAGCTTCGGCGAGCGCGCGAGCGCGCGGGCGAGCGCGACGCGCTGAGCCTCGCCGCCCGAGAACGTGCGCGGCCGGCGCTCTGCGAGGTGACCGACGCCGAGCCGCGCGAGCAGCGCCCGCGCCTTCGCCGGGCGATCGGCGCGCGGCACGTCGTGCATGCCGTACTCGACGTTGTGCCGCGCCGACATGTGCGGGAACAACGCGAGGCCCTGGAACACGTACGCGAGCCGGCGGTGATGCACCGGCAGGTCGACGCCCTTGTCGCGATCGAGCCACACGTCTCCACCGACGACGACGCGGCCGCGATCCGGCACGACGAGGCCGGCGAGCACGCCGAGCACCGTGCTCTTGCCCGAGCCCGACGCGCCCATCACGCACGTGATGCCGGGCGGGCAGCGCAGCTCGACCGCGAGCGCGAACCCGTCGCCGCGGTGCAGCTCGATCTCGCAAGCGAGCTCAGCCACGGTGGTACAGGCGGCGCGTCAGCCGGTTCGCGGTGAACAGGATCGCGACGCCGAGGATCGTCGTCACGATCGCCATCGCGCGCGCCGAATCCTCGTGGCCGCCGATGAACTGGTCGTACATGTAGATCGAGGCCGGGCTCGTGTACGGGATCCCGATGCCCTCGAAGTGCGCGCTCGCGACCACCTGCGTGATGCCGTAATCACCGAGCGCGCGCGCGAAGCCGAGCATCGCCGCCGCCGCGATGCCCGGGCCGGCCAGCGGCAGCGTCACGGTCGCGAGCACGCGCGCGGGCGACGCGCCGAGCGTGCGCGCCGCGGCCACCAGATTGGGCTCGACCGATTCGAGCCCGACTCGCACCGTGCGCACGACCAGCGGCAGCGAGCCGACGGTCGCGGCGATCACCGCGCCGCGGAAGTTGAACACGAACGTCGTCCCGAACACGCCGAGCGCGGTGAACAGGTAGTAGCCGAGCACGGTCGGCGGCAAGACGAGCGGCGCCGACACGACCGCGTCGACGAGGTCACGTGCGGGCAGCTTGCGCCAGCCGAGCAGGAGCGCCAGCCCGCTGCCGACCACGAGCGACACGATCATCGCGATCGTCGCGATCTCGAGCGACAAGAGGAGCGGCGCCCACGTCATGGCTAACTGTTCGGGAGCTGGACGACGAACACCGCGCCGAGATCTCCACGCTGCTCGACGTGGATCGTGCCGCCGTGCGCCTCGACCGCGAGCTTGCAGAAGTACAGGCCGAGGCCGCGGTTCGCGCGCGCGGACGCGCGCCGGCGCTCGACCTGGAAGTAGCGGCCGAAGATCTGCTCGCGATCGGCCGGCGGCACCGGCGGCCCGCTGTTGCCGATCGCGATCTCGACGCCGGTCGCGGTGCGTCGCGCGCTGATCCCGCAGCGGCCGCCCCGCGGCGCGTAGCGGGTCGCGTTGTCGAGCATGTTCTCGATCACGCGCCCGAACAGATCGCGATCGAGCTTCACGACGAGCCCGGGATCGACGTCGACATCGCACCGCAGCTGGCGCACCTCGAAGTGGGCGCGGTTGCCGGCGCGGGCTTTCTCGATCAGCTCGACGAGCCGCACCGGCGCGAGCTGCGCGCGCAGCATGCCGTCCTCGAGCTCGTCGACGTCGAGGATCGTCGCGACCAGGCCGAGCGCCTTCTGCACGAGCGTCTCGGCGTCGTCGAGATACTGCTTCACCGCGGGCGTGAGCTGCTCGGCGCCGAGCTCGTCGCGCAGCAGCGACAGGTAGCCGTGCACGGCCGAGATCGGGCTGCGCAAGTCGTGGACGACGAGCGCGGCGAGCGCTCGCTTCTTGTCGCGGAGCTCGCGCGCGCTGTCGTCGGATAGTCCCGCCTCGCTGTCTGCCCTCAACTCAGCCCTTCACCTGATTGCGCCCGGCCTCCTTCGCAGCGAACAGCTGCTGGTCGGCCTGCTTGATGAACTCGAGCGCATCTTCGATCTCGCCGCGCAGCGCCGACACGCCGATCGAGACGGTCACCGGGATCACGGCGTCTTCGAACTTGAACTCGGCCTTCTCGATGAGGTTGCGGATCTTCTCGGCGAACTGCATCGCGTTGTAGTGATCGATCTCGGGCAACACGATCGCGAACTCCTCGCCGCCGTAGCGCGCGAGCACGTCTTCGCGCCGGATCCGCGTCTTGATCACGCTCGCGAGGTGCTTGAGCACGTGATCGCCGGCGAGGTGGCCGAAGCTGTCGTTGACGCCCTTGAACCGGTCGATGTCGAACATGATCAGCGACAGGTCGCGGCGGTAGCGCAGCGCGCGCCCGATCTCGCGCTCGAGCGTCTCGACGAAGTAGCGGCGGTTGAACACCTGCGTGAGCCCGTCGACCGTGGTGAGCCGGTAGATCTCCTCGTGGTACGCGTTCTCGATGTTGTTGCCGCTGAGGAACTTGAAGATGCAACGGCCGACCTTGATGAAGTCGCCGTCGCGCAGCACGTACTCGTCGATCATCTCGTCGTTGACGTAGGTGCCGTTCGTCGACCCCATGTCGCGCAGCATGATCGCGTTGCCGGTGTTGATGATCTTGCAGTGATTGCGCGAGACCGCTTCCTGATCGATCTGGATGTCGGCCTTCGACGAGCGGCCGATGATGATCTGCGGGCGGTTGAGGTTGAACTTCTTGCCGAGCTCGAGGCCGTAGATCACGACCAGGCAGGCCTCTTTGGCGACCGGCCGATCGCTGATCTTCGAGATCGCCGTGACGACGGTCTTGTTCCGGCCGGTATCGGTCACCTACCGATGATCCTAACAGAATCCGGCGTCAACGGTCCGCTTCGGCGCACTCCAGGCGATCGCCGGCGACGTGCATACACTGGAGCACGTCGTCGATACGGTAGGCGCCGCGGATGAAGCGATATGTTTGGAGATGCAAGCGCCCGCCGTGGTCGTTCCAGTAGGTGCGCACGTCGGCCATGCCCTCGTCGCCGCGGCTCGGCAGCGCCTCGAGCGCGGCGCCCTCGAACGTCCCGACGTAGCGGGCGCACGAGCCGCCCCGCGCGAACACGTTCCAGTAGCAGTTGCCCTCGCTCGTGCACAGCGCGCGATCGACGACGATCGCCTCCGGGCGGCCGTCGCCGTCGAGGTCGCGGTCGGCGTGGTCGAGGCGCGGCGAGCTGGACATCACGCCGTCGCGACCGGGGTCGCCGCATGCCCCGACCGCGAGCGCCGGCTCGGGCCGCACGGGGGTGGTCGGTGCGTGGGCGGCGTGCGTGCACGCGGCGAGCGCCAGCACCGCGAGCCTACGCATGGCCCCGCCCGAGCGCCGCGAGCGCCCGCCGCTTGCCATCCTCGACGCCGGGCTCGCCGGCCGGATCGACGCCGTAGAGCGGCGCGGCGACGAGCGAGGTCATCTCGAGCAGCATGACGAGCTCGCCGACGGCCTCCGCCGACAGCCTCGGCAGCACGATGCGCGCGACCGGCCGGCCGCGCGCGACCAGCGAATCGATCGTCGCTCCGAGCTCGATATCGAGCAGCTCGCCGAGGCCGTGGCCGGCGAGGTATTGCCAGTCGGGGTGAAGCGCGGCGGGGATCGCGACGTCGGGGCCGCGCGCCGCGACGGTCAAGAACACGTAGACCTTGTCGTCGGGGCCGTCCGCCCATAGCTGCAGCTGCGCGTGCTGGTCGGGCGCGCCGCGCGCGGCGATCGGCGTCGATCCGCGGCCCTGCTTGCCGAGGCTCTCGGCCCAGAGCTGGCCGAGCCACTCGAGCATCGCGGACAGACCATCAGCGTACGCGATCGCGACGACCATCGGGCGGCCGTGCACGGCGTGGTGCGCGTGGAGCGCGGCGGCAAGCTGCAGCGCGGGGTTGTGGTCGTGCGCGAGCACGCGCTCGCGCATGCGGGTCGCGCCGTCGAGCAGGCCGGCGACATCGAGCCCGGCGAGCGCTGCCGGCAAGAGACCGACCGGCGTCAGTGTGGACAATCGCCCCGACACCGCCGGTGGAATGTCGAACGTGGCCCAGCCCCGCACGCGCGCGACCTCGCGCAGCGCGCCGCGCTCGGGATCGGTCGTGCACGCGATGTGCGCGCGCGCGCGCTCGGCGCCGAGGCGATCGGCGACCACGCACAGCTGCGCGCAGGTCTCCGCGGTGCCGCCCGACTTGCTGATCACGTTCCACAGCGTGCGCCGTGGATCGACCCGCTCGAGCAGCGCGCCGAACGACGCGGGGTCGATGTTGTCGGCGAACAGGATCCGTCGCGGCATGCCCGCGCTGCGCGGCGCGAGCGCGTCGTACGCGGGGGCGAGCGCGGCGTAGAGCGCGCGCGCGGGCAGGCTCGAGCCGCCGATGCCGAGCACGACGCCCGGGTCGATCTCGCGATCGAGCGCGCGCGCGGAGTCCAGGCCCGCGCGCGCGGGGGCGCGATCGTCGGGCAGGGCGAGAACTCCCAGCGCGGCGCGGCGGCCGACGATCGCGGCGAGCGCGGCGAGCGCGGCCGCATGGTCACCACGCGCAGGCTCGCCGAGCGCGGTCGTATCGAGCTCGAGCGCCGCCACGCGCCGAACGTAGCAAACAATCTTGTGCCGGCGCGCGGATACGGATACATCGGAGAGCAATGAAGCGGGTCGTCGTGCTCGCGGTGGGCGTCGTGCTCGCCGGCGCCGGCGCGATCGTGCGCTCCGGTCCCGAGTCGGATCAGCCCACGATGTCGATCGAGGGGCCTCGGGCCGCGGACCTCGGGCCTCGGGCCACGCCGCCGCCTCGGCCCGAACCGCCAAGCCCGAAGCCCGAGGCCCACCTCGATCTCGACAAGCTCCAGCTCGTCGGCGACCACTACGAAGCGCCGCTCGGCGCCAAGCCGGTCGCGCTGACGCTCGACCCCGAGCTCCAGCAGCTCGCCGAGCAGCTGCTCGACAAGGCCCACGCGCCGCGCGGCGCGATCGTCGCGATGACGCCCGACGGCAAGATCCTCGCGCTCGCCGGCCGCCGCAGCGACGACCCCAAGGGTGTCCACGACGGCAAGCCCGACTGGCGCCTCGCGACCGAGGCGTGGGCTCCGGCGGCTTCGGTGTTCAAGCTCGTGACCGCGAGCGCGCTCGTCGCCGCCGGCGTCGATCCCGACGCGCCGGTCTGCTACCACGGCGGCATCCGCTCGGTGCTCGAGTCGAACCTGCGCGACGACAAGCGCGACAACGACTGCAAGAGCCTCGCGTGGGGCGTCGCTCACTCGAACAACGCGATCGTCGGCAAGCTCGCGTTCCAGCACCTCCAGCCCGCGACGCTCGCCGGCACCGCGCGCGATCTGTTCGGCGAGATCGCGCTGCCGATGCCCGCGCGCTTCGGCGAGCTCGAGCTGCCCGACACGCACGACCTCGCGCTCGCCCAGGCCGCCGCCGGATTCTCGGGCTCGAAGCTGTCGGTCCTGGGCGGCGCGCTGCTCGCCGCGACGTTCGCGAACGCGGGCGCGCGCCCGGCCGCGCGGCTCGTCGCCGAGGCCGCCGATCCGGGCCTGCATCGCGTGCTGCCCGATGCGGTCGCGCGCGCGGTCGCCCGCATGATGGTCGGCACCTGCCGCGATGGCAGCGCCGCGAAGAGCTTCGGCCGCCACGCCACCGCGGTCGCCGGCAAGACCGGCACGCTCGCCCGCACGGAGCCGTTCTACATGGAGCACTCGTGGTTCGTGGGATACGCGCCCGCCGACCACCCGCAGATCGTCGTCTCGGTATTGCTCGGAAACCCAGAGGATTGGCAGCTGCGCGGCCAGGAAGCGGCGCGAGCGCTGGTGG
>DATJXL010000007.1:0-12649 GCA_035500135.1 Kofleriaceae bacterium | reverse complement strand
CACGATCGCGAGCGTGGTCGCGTGCTGGGCGACGAGCGGGACGCGGTTTCGTCGCCCGCCGACCAGCCGCTCGATCGTCACGAACGCACCGTGGAACATTCCCCACAACACGAACGTCCACGCCGCGCCGTGCCACAGTCCGGACAGCGCGAACACGAGCATGACGTTGACCAGCGCACGCCGGCGACCGAGCCGATTGCCGCCGAGCGGGATGTACAGATAGTCGCGCAGCCAGGTCGACAAGCTGATGTGCCAGCGCGTCCAGAACTCCGTGATGCTCGCCGAGATGTACGGCCGATCGAAGTTCTCCTTGAACCGGAAGCCGATCAGCTTGCCGAGCCCGATCGCCATGTCCGAGTAGCCGGAGAAGTCGAAGTAGATCTGCAGCGCGTAGCCGGCGGCGGCGAGCCACGCGAGGCCAGGCGAAAGCTGATCGCGCGGCAACCCGAAGATCACGTCGACCGGAATCGCGACCGAGTCGGCGATCAGGACCTTCTTGCCGAGCCCGATCGCGAACCGCTCGAAGCCTTCGCGTGCCAGCGTCCACGTGTGCTCGCGTTCGGACAGCTGAGGCTCGAGATCCTTCCAGCGGAAGATCGGTCCGGCGATGGAATGCGGAAACAGCGTCAGGAACAGCAGGTAGTGCGAGAGCCGCCGTGCGGGTCGCGCGTCGCCGCGGTAGACGTCGTTGAGATACGAGATCTCCTCGAACGTGATGAACGAGACGCCGATCGGCAGCACGACCCGGGTCCACTGGAACGGCGCCAGACCGAAGCGCTCGACGAGGTGATCGATCTCGCCGAGGAAGAAGTTCGTGTACTTGAAGTAAGCGAGGACGCACAGGTGCATCGTGACGCCGAGGCCGAGCAAGAGCTTCGCGCGGCTGCGAGCGATCACGCGAAGGCGACCGATCTGGTGGCTCACGAAGTAGTCGATCACACCGAGCGCGACGACGACGGGCAGGAACCGCGGTGCCCCCCACGCGTAGAACACGAGGCTCGCCGCGATCGCCGTGTAGTTCTTTGCGGGTCTGGGCGCGAGCCAGTACGCCGCGAGGAAGCTCGGCAGAAACAGGTGAAGGAACAGGAGCGAGCTGAACGGCACGTCTAGGTCCGAGACTTCGAGTCGGTCATTCGTCCACCAGCTGCGTCGGGTCCTCCGGCCACGCGTGGCGAGGGTAACGGCGTGCGAGCTGCTTGCGAAGGGCCGGGTAGTGTTTCACCCAGAATCCGGGGAGGTCGGTCGTGACCTGCACCGGGCGCTGGTTCGGGGCGAGAAGGTGCAACACGAGCGGGACGCGGCCGTCGCCGACGGTCGGCGCGCGCGCGAGACCGAAGAAGTCCTGCATGCGCGACGCGAGCCACGGCGGCTGGTCGAGCGAGTAGTGGATCGGCGCGCGGCGGCGGCGCGGCAGCGTGAGGTGCGTCGGTGCGAGCCGATCGACGAGCGTGCGGTGCTCGCCGAGCTGTGCATCGAGCAGGGCGAGCAGGCCGAGCTGGCGGAGCTCGGCGAACGACGTCGCGCCTTCGCACGCGCGAGCGAGCACGCCGGTGAGCGCGTCGTCGGTCGGCGCCTCCAGCCCGGAGTCGGGCGCGAGTCGAGCGGCGAGCGCGACGCGGGCACGCCACTGCGCGAGCTCGTCGGCGTCGACGAAGCGATCGATGCCGACGGCGAGCGCTTGCTTCGCGAGCAGCTCGGCCGCGGCGCGGTCGGCGGGCGCCGGCGTACGACTCTCGTCGATCGTGACTCCGCGACGCTCGGTGTCGCTGCGCACCCCGGCCGAGCCGGGGCTTTCGCCCGCGAGGCCGTCGTAGCTCATGCGCTGCACGCGCTCGACGCGCTCCTTGTCCGAATTCCAGACGAGCTCGTCCGATTCGCGGACGTTGTCGAGATAGAGGTCGAGCAGCCACGCCGGATCGATCGCGCTCGCCCGGCGAATCTGGACGCGCGTGGCCTGGCCGCGCGCGCCGGTCTCGGCGACATCGACCGCGACGAGCAGCTCGGCGTCGATCACGGCCGAGGTCGGCGCGAGCGTGCCCGCACCGCCGCCCGCGAACGCGATCTCGGCGCTGCGCGGCGCGCGCCGCTTGCCGACGCGATCGGGATACGCGGTCAGGATGCACACCTGCAGCTCGCGATCGACGGCGTCGTCGGACGACGGCGGGCGTGCGCGCGTGTCGACGATGCGCTCGAGCTGCTTCGCGGCGCGCTCGACCTGGTACGCGACAGCGCGATCGATGTCGTCGCGCGCGTGCAGCGCGTCGAAGTCGTCGATCACGTCGGACGGCGAGGACACGCGTGCGGTGCGCCGGCCCTTGCGCAGCTCGCGCGCGCCGAGCAGCGCCGCGATCGCACACGCCTCGCGCGCGACGCCGCGGCCTTCGGCCTCGCACAGCAGGCGCGCGAGCCGCGGATGCACCGGAAAGCGCAGCATGCGCCGGCCGAGCTCGGTGATCGCACCTGCCGCGATCGCGCCGAGCCGGGCGAGCACGGCATCGGCGGCCTCGGCGGCAGCCGCGGGCGGCGCCTCGAACCAGCGCAGGTCGCGCACGCCGGCGAGGCGGGCGCCGTACAGCTCGAGCGCGGCGCCGGCCAGATCCGCGCGCGCGATCTCGGGCGGCTCGAACGCGCGCCGCGTGTCGTGATCGTGCTTCGTGTACAGGCGGACGACGCGCCCGGGCCGCGTGCGGCCAGCGCGGCCGGCGCGCTGCGCGCAGCTCGCGCGGCTGACCGGCTCGATCTCGAGGCTCGGGATGCCCGACCACGGCGAATGGCGCGCGATGCGCGCGAGCCCGCTGTCGATCACGCACGTCACGCCGTCGATCGTCACCGACGTCTCGGCGACGTTCGTCGCGAGGATCACCTTGCGGCGTGCCGAGCGGCGCACCGCGGCGTCTTGCTCCTCGGACGACAGCTCGCCGTGCAGCGGCCGCACGTCGGCGGCGATGTCGGCGAGCTCGTCGGCGCAGCGCCGGATCTCGCCGGCGCCGGGCAGGAACACGAGCACGTCGCCATCTGCTTCTTCGCGCAGGACGCGTCGCACCGCCGAGGCGACCTGCTTCGGCAGCGGGCGATCGTCGGGCTGCGCGGCGTGCTCGATCGACAGCGGGAACGTCCGGCCTTCGGACCGGATGATCGGCGCGTCCTGCAAGAATGCGGCGACCGGCTCGGCGTCGAGGGTCGCCGACATCACGACGAGCGCGAGCTCGGGCCGCCGCTCGCGCAAGCGCGCGACGAGCGCGAGCGCCAGGTCGCCCTCGAGATGCCGCTCGTGAAACTCGTCGACGATCACGCAGCCGACCCCGCGCAGCTCGCGGTCGTCGAGGATCCGCCGCGTCAGCACGCCCTCGGTCACGAGCTCGATGCGCGTGTCGGGCCCGACGCGGCGCTCGAACCGCACCTGATAGCCGACCTCGCCGCCGACCTCGCCGCCGCGCTCGGCGGCGATCCGGGCCGCCGCGAGCCGCGCCGCGATCCGCCGCGGCTGCAGCACGACGATGCGGCCGGCGACGGCGCCCGCATCGAGCAGCGCACCGGGCACGCGCGTCGTCTTGCCGGCGCCCGGCGCCGCGACCAGCACGCATACGCGCCGATCGCGCACCGCGGCCACGACCTGCGGTAACACGTCGTCGATCGGTAATGGCGGCAGCGGGGCGCCCACGCGCGACATATAGTACGCGCGATGTTCCCGGCCCCGCCGTTTCCGACGTTTCCCGCCGGCCAGTCGACCACTGCCGTCATGCCGCTCCGCTTCGAGGACGTCACGATGGATGGCCGGCTCATCCCGCTCGCGATCCCGCCGGCGCTCGGCCCACTGTGGCGCGAGGTCGTCGCACCGCATGCCGGCGTACGCAACGCGCTCGCGACCGGCATCCTGCCGATCCTCACGCGCATGACGATGGTCGCGCACGAGCATCGCGTGCGCGCGGATCGCCCGGGGCAAGTGTACGCCGGCTTCGTGCTCGCCCATCACGGCGAGAGCGACGACGATCGCCGCCTGTACTTCAACGCGTGGGCCGAGGTGCGCGCCGCGGGCGGCAAGCTATCGCGTCACGCCGAGGCCGGCGAGCTCGTCGCGGCCGGCACGCTGTTCGCGGAGCACACGTTCACGCGGCCGATGGCGCCGCCCGATCAGCGTCGCGTCGCGCGGTTGCACGTCGAGGGCTATCCGGAGATTCCGGAGGTGCACTACGACGCGCCGGCGCCGCGCACCGCGGGTGACCTCCCCGATGGCGCGCACTGGCTCGACGAGCTCGCGCCCGATCCGGCCGAGTACGCGTTCACGCTCGATCAGACCGATTCGAACCAACACGTCAACTCGCTCGTCTACGTGCGGATCTTTCTCGATGCGGTCAATCGCCGGCTCGCGGCGGCGGGGCGGCCGCTGCGCGTGCGCAGTCGCGCGATCGACATCGCGTATCGCAAGCCGAGCTTCGCCGGCGACCGGGCGCGGGCGCACGTGCGCTTGTTCGAGCACGAACGCGGCATCGGCGCGGCCGGCCACATCGTCGGCGACGACGGCAAGCCGCGCTGTTACGTGCGCGGGCTCGTCGGCGCTTAGGATACAATGGCGTGGATTGAGCGGATCGGGACGCATCTTGCTGGCATGGGTCGCGGCGTGCGGGCACTTCGGCTTCGATCCGACTGGCAGCCCGGGCGACGGCGGTCGCGCGACGGGTGACGGCGGAAGTGCGGACGGCGGGTCGAGCTCGACGCCGAGCTGCGTGGCGCTGCCGGCGACCTGCGGTGCCTCGGCATCCGACTCGTGCTGTGACAGCCCGATGATCCCGGGCGGCACGTTCTATCGCGGTGACGACGCGTCGACCGACGGCATGTTCACGGACATGACGCACGCAGCGACGGTCAGCACGTTCCGGCTCGACAAGTACGAGGTCACCGTCGGTCGCTTTCGAGCGTTTGTCGCTGCGGGGCAGGGCATCCAATCGAGCCCACCGGCCTCGGGCGCCGGCGCTCGCTCGCTGAATGGATTGGCCGTCGCGGGCGGCTGGGATTCGTCGTGGAATTCGAATCTCGAACCGAACAGCGCCGCGCTCGAGACCGCGATCGCATGCGGCGGTGCGAACTACGGCACGTGGACCCCGGTGGCGGGCAGCAACGAGAATCGACCGATCACGTGTGTCACCTGGTACGAAGCGATGGCGTTCTGCGTCTGGGACGGCGGGTTTCTCCCGACCGAGGCCGAGTGGCACTACGCCGCGAGCGGAGGCAGCGAGCAGCGCGCGTACCCGTGGTCGAGCCCGGCGAGCTCGCTCGCGATCAGTTGCAGCGAGACCAACTACGGCGGTGCGAACGCACCGCAGACGCTATGCTCGGCTGCCGGTCCGAGCGATGTCGGGAGCTGGCCCGATGGTGACGGCGACTGGGGCCAGTCGGATCTGGCCGGCAACGTCTACGAGTGGGTGCTCGACTGGTACGCAACACCGTACATGACGCCGTGCAACGACTGCGCGGATCTGACGGTCACATCTGCGCGGGTCATGCGCGGAGGCAGCTTCTACGTCGACGAGACGCGGGAACGAGCCGCCGAGCGCCTGAACTACTATGCCGGGACCCCGACGGATCGGGATGGCGATCTCGGTGTTCGTTGCGCCCGCGCCCCTTGACTCCTGGCGAGCCGGGGAGGTTGCCAGTGCGCTGTGCGTGCTTACGGAGGAGTTACCAACCACTTCTTCCCTGCACAGGAGGATTCCGATGTCTCTGGTACTTCGCAAGAACGCGCTCGCGCGCGATCCATTCTCGTTTGCCCGCGACCTGTTCGATTGGCATCCGTTTGTCTCCGATCGCTCGGCCTCGGCGTTCGCCCCGTCGTTCGAGGTCAAGGAGACCGCCGACGCGTTCGTGCTCAAGGCCGACGTACCCGGCGTCGCGGACAAGGATCTCGATGTCGCGATCGACGACGGCGTCTTGACCGTACGCGGCAGCCGCAGCGCCGAGGCGCGCAAGGACGGCGAGAGCTACTCGATCTACGAGCGTCGGTTCGGCTCGTTCTCGCGCAGCTTCGCGCTGCCCGAGGTCGCCGACGCCGAGAAGGTCGAGGCCAAGCTCGACGCTGGCGTGCTGACGCTGACGATCGGCAAGAAGACCGAGACCAAGCCGAAGAAGATCGCGATCACGCGTTAGCGGATCAACATGCTGACGCCGATCGCGATCAGCGCGAGCCCGCCGAGATAGCCCAGCTGCGGGCCGAGCTTACCGCCGAGCGCGCGGCCGGCTGCGTAACCCGCCGCCGAGCACGCGGCGGTGATCGCGCCGATCAAGATGATCGACAGCGACGGCGCGACCGGCACGAGCGGCAGGGTGAGGCCGGCGACCACGGCGTCGATGCTCGTCGCGACGGCGAGCCCGAAGTACACGGCGATCGTTCCGGGCACGTGCTCGGCGTCGCCGTCGCCGCGCCAGGCGTCGACGATCATCTTCGCGCCGATCGCCAGCAGCAGGCCGAACGCGATCCAGTTCCCCCAGCTGCCGAGGTGCGCGCTCGCCCAGTCGCCGCCGAACCAGCCGAGCGCCGACAGGCCCGACTGGAAGCCGCCGAACACGAGCGGCAGGATCACGAGCTCGCGCCGGTGATGGCCGGCGAGCCCGCGCGCGGCCGAGACCGCGGTCGCGTCCATCGCGAGGCCGAACGACAGCGCGATGGCTTCCCACATCAGGCGCGTTCGAAGAGAGCCGCGGCGCCCTGGCCGCCGCCGATACACATCGTGACGACCGCGTAGCGGCCGTTGCGCCGGCGCAGCTCGTAGAGCGCGGTCGCGGTCAGCTTCGCGCCCGTGCAGCCGAGCGGGTGGCCGAGCGCGATCGCGCCGCCGTTCACGTTCACGCGATCGTCGGGGATGCCGAGCTCGCGCTGGCAGTACACCGACTGCGACGCGAACGCCTCGTTGAGCTCGAACAGATCGATGTCCTTCACGGCGAGCCCGGTCTTCGCGAGCAGCTTCTTGACCGCCGGCACCGGGCCGATGCCCATGATCTCGGGATCGACGCCGACGGTGACGAACGCGCGGAACACGCCGAGCGGCTGCTTGACGCCGAGCTCGGCGAGCTTGTCGCGCGTCGTCACGAGCGCGGCCGCCGCGCCGTCGGAGATCGGCGAGCTGTTTCCGGCCGTGACGCTGCCGCCTTGCGCGAACGCAGGGGGCAGCTTGCCGAGGCCTTCGAGCGTGGTGTCGGGTCGCGGCAGCTCGTCGACGGTGAAGTCCTTGTAGACGCGATGGCCAGCCTCGTAGCCGACCGCGCGCACCGCGACGATCTCGTCCTTGAACGCGCCGCGCTCGAGCGCCGCCTTCGCCTTGTGCTGCGACGCGAGCGCGAACTGGTCCTGCATCGCGCGCGTGATCTGGAACCGGTTCGCGACGTTCTCGGCCGTGATGCCCATCGGCGTGTTCGCGCCCGGCATGTGGTCCATCAGCTCGGGCGACGCCGACAGGTGGAAGCCGGTCATCGGCACGTAGCTCATCGACTCGACACCGCCCGCGATCACGACGTCGTTCGTGCCGATCGCGATCGAGCCGGCGGCGATCGCGATCGCCTGCAGGCCGCTCGAGCAGAACCGGTTGATCGTCTGCGCCGGGACCTCGATGCCGAGATCGGCGGCGAGCGCGACGAGGCGCGCGACGTTCAAACCTTGCTCGCCCTCCGGCATCGCGCAGCCGAGCACGACGTCGTCGATCTTGCCGCGCGCCGCCGGCACTCGCGCGAGCAGGCCGCGGATCACGTCGGCGGCGAGCTCGTCGGGGCGCTTCGTCGACAGCGTGCCTTTGTAGCCGCGGCCGACCGCGGAGCGAACGGCTTCGGCGATGACAATTTCCTTCGACATATCTCCTCAGTTCCTCAGCGGCTTGTTGTGCTGGAGCATGTACTGCATGCGGGCCTGGCTGAGCGGCTCGCCGCACAACGACACGAACGCCTCGCGCTCGAGCTCGAGGATCTCGTGCTCGGTCACGGGATGGGTCGCGCCGCTCGCGCCGCCGCACAGCACGTTCGCGAGCTTCATCGCGATCTTCGCGTCGTGCTCGCTCGCGTACTTGCCGTGCACGAGCGTGTTGACGAGCATCTGCAGCGTCGCGATCCCGCTGTCGCCGGGCAGCTTGTACGCGCGCGGCACCGGCGGGTGATAACCGGCCTGCGCGAGCCCGAGCGCGCGTTGCTTCGCCTCCCACAGCTGGCGCGCGCGATCGAACGACATGCCGTCGGTCGCGCGGAAATAGCCGAACGCCTTCGCCTCCTCGGCGCTGGTCGCGACCTTCGCGAGCGCGATGTTCTTGAACACCTGCGTCACGAAGCCGTAGACGTCGGGATCGACGCCTTCGGGCACACCCTCGAGCGCGCGCCACAGCATGTTCAGCGTGCCGCCGCCGCCGGGGATGATGCCGACACCGACCTCGACCAGACCGGCGTAGGTCTCGGCCGCGGCCTGCACACCGGCGCAGCCGAAGCAGAGCTCGAGCCCGCCGCCGAGCGTCATGTTGTACGGCGCCGCGACCACGGGCACGCGCGCGTACTTCATGCGCTGCACCGCGCCCTGCATCGTGCCGACGATCTTGTGGATCTGGTCCCACTGCTTCTGTGCGGCCGCCATCACGACGAGCAGGAGGTTCGCGCCGACGCAGAAGAACTCGCCCTGGTTCCACAAGACGAGCGCGCGGAAGTCGCTCTCGGCTTTCGAGACCGACTGGTAGATCATGTTGATCACGTCGGGGTCGAGCGAGTTCGCCTTGGTCTTGAACGTCAGGCCGAGCACGCCGTCGCCGAGATCCCACGCCTCGGCGCCCGCGTTCTTCAAGACCGGCGCGCTGCCCTGGCGCATGTTCTCGAACCGCAGCTCGCGCGGATCGGTCGTGCGCACGCCGTAGCTGCCGCGCTGCGGCTCCCAGATCCCCCAGCTCCGCGTGTTGTAGCCGTCGATCTTGTAGAAGCTCGGCGCGTCGGCCGCGCGCATCTTCTCGATCCATGCCGGCAGCGCGGGGCCGCCTTTGTCGCTCTTCATGCGGTCGACGGTCTCGCGGAAGCCGAGCGCGTCCCACGTCTCGAACGGGCCGAGCTCCCAGCCGTAGCCCCACTTCATCGCGTCGTCGATCGCTGCGATCGAGTCGGTGATCTCCGAGATCCGGCGCGCCGCGTACGCGAGCGAGCGCGACAGCACGGTCCACGCGAAGTCTCCGACCGGGCCGGGGGTCGCGACGAGCGCCTTCACGCGTGCGCGCGGATCCTCGATCTTCGCGAGCGCCTTGCAAGCCTTCGCGATCGCCTCGTCGCCGCCTTTCGGGCGGTACTCGCCGGTCTTCGGATCCAAGGTCTGCAGCGAATCGCCGACCTTCTTGTAGAAGCCGCCCTTCGTCTTGTCGCCGAGCTGGCCGTTCTCGATCATCTTCGCGATGTAGGGCGGCGTCGCGAACACCGCGCGATCCTCGTCGTCGACGAGCGTCTTGTAGCAGTTCTCGGCGACGTGACCGACGGTGTCGAGCCCGACGACATCTGCGGTGCGGAACGTCGCGCTCTTCGGGTGCGCCATCGGGATGCCGGTGATCGCGTCGACATCCTCGGGAGTCAGCCCGCGCTCGAGCATCAGGTGGATCGTCGTCATCATCGACTGCAGGCCGATGCGATTGCCGATGAAGTTCGGCGTGTCCTTCGCCCACACCAGGCCCTTGCCGAGCACCTCGCGGCCCCACGCCTCGACGCGCGCCTTCGCCTCGGCCGACGTGTCGGGCCCGGCAACGAGCTCGAGCAGCTTCATGTAGCGCGGCGGGTTGAAGAAGTGCGTGACCATGAAGTTGCGCCGGAACGCCTCGCCGCGCCCGACGAGCATGTCGGCGATGCGCAGGCCGGACGTGTTGGACGCGACGACCGCGTGCGGCGCGAGCTTCTCGAGCTTCTCGAACAGCGCGCGCTTGATGTCGAGCCGCTCGACGACCGCTTCGACGATCAGGTCGCAATCCGCGACGCGCGCGAGATCGGCGTCGAAGTTGCCGACCTCGACGAGGATCGCGTTGCGTGCGTGCATGAACGCAGCCGGTTTGGCCTTCTTGAGCTTGTCGAGCGCGCCGGTGACGAGCTCGGTCTTGAGATCGAGCAGCAGCACGGGCAGCCCGGCATTGGCGCAGTGCGCCGCGATGCCGGCGCCCATCACGCCTGCTCCGAGCACGGCGACGCGGCGGATCGGTTCGGTCATGGCGCGGACCATAGCGCAACTGCACGGAACGCGGCGGGAGCGATGCACGCACTGGCACTTCGTCGCGCAGGCCGTACGCTCGTTCATGACCGAGCCCAGCGACGACTCGCGAACCGCTCTGATCTCGCGGGCGAGGCTGCACGAGCTGCTCACGGCCTCGGCGCCGGAGCGCGCGAGAGACCTCGCGCCATCGCCGCGCCGGCTCGCCGCCGTGATCGCTCTGGCGCTGGGCGTGCTGTTCTGGCTGCTCGTGACCCGGTTGGGGTGACCGGCCCGACGCTTCACGCGGAGCTCACGCGCGGATCATGGGGACCTCCGCCGCGCCCTCGTACCGTGACGGCATGTCGAACCGAATCGTGCTTGCGGTCGCGCTCGCGCTCGCGCAGGGCTGCTGGAGCGGGCCAACGCACCGCTTCGTGACCGACATCAAGTTCTCGGGCACGGAGCTCGTGACGATCTCGTGCCCGCTCGAGCAGCCGTCCGGGTACCCCTCGAACGCGCAGCACACGGCCGACGAGTCGTGCGACGAGCAGCGGTCCCAGGTCACGCCGATGGTCGTGCCCGGCGACGAGGTCGCGCCGTGAGACTCGCGGTCCAGGCCATCGTCGTCGCGACCGGTTGCGGCTACGCGACCGCATTCGTGCACGACGTCAAGATCGACGGCTACGATCTCGTCGTCGAGAAATGCTCGACCTCCGGCGCGGGCTGCACGACCGAGCGCGTGCCGCTGCCGGTGGTCGTCACGCGCGGGCCGAGCCGTGAAGCGCAAGCCCGGCTCGCCGGCTATCGCGAGCTCGCGGCGGCACGCGACGCGCTGGTCGCGTGCGCGCATGGCACCGATGCCCACGTCGAGCTCCAGCTCGATCACTGGGGCCAGGCGATCGGTGCGCGGATCGCGCCGGCCGATCCGGCGATCGCGGGCTGCATCGTGCAGGCGCTGCACGGCGACACGTTCCCGAGCGACTTCGAGTTCACGGTGCGCGCCGCGGAACCGGCCGAGGCGCCATGAAGGTGCTCGCGCTGGTGGCGATCGGTGCGTGCATCCCCGCCACGACCACGACCACGCGGCGCGTGAATCGCGAGCTGTCGGCGCCGGTCGCCGGCGAGCCCGGCAAGCTCCAGACCCGCGCCGACTTCGTCGACGGCGCCCTGGTCGTGACGGCGCAGTGGGCGCGCTACTGCCGGCGCGACGTGTTCGACACGATCGAGACCAAGCACACCACGCACATGGATCTCGTCGGCACGGACGAGGGCGCGACGTGGGGCTACTTGCTCGTGCCGGTGCTCCTCATCGCATACCCCGCGGGCATCGCAGACTTCCTGCTCGCCGGTATCGCGGTGATCGCGAAGGGTACGCACGTCGAATCGAGCGCGAGCACCATCGGCAGCTTCACGTTGCCGTGCCCGATCCCGGCGCGCGCGACCACGCTGCACGTACGGCTGCCGTCGGGCCGCGAGATCGACGGCATGACCGACGCTCGCGGCGAGCTCGTCGTCGTGCTGCCGCGCGGCGAAGATCGCGGCGACGTCGTGGTGCGCGCCGAGCCGAGCATCGTGCTCGATGCGCGGGACCCGCTCGCCGATGAAGCCGACGGGCCGGAGCGTTCAGCTTCGGCGCCGGTTTCGGAGCCGCCGCCGGTTCCGGTGTCGCCGCCGGTTCCCGTGCCGCCGCCGCCGGTTCCGGTGCCGCCGCCTCGTCCGGCTCGACGTCGCGATGAAGCGCTGGTCACCGTCTATCGCGCGGCGGTGGACTGTGCGGGTCAGCTCGGCGTCTCCGCGGTCGTCACGATCCACGCGACGATCGACCCGGCCGGGCGCTTCACGGAGATCTCCACCGACCAGCGCGGCAAGGCCTTCGCCGATTGCCTCGGCGACGGGCTCGCCGACGCGCGCTTCGCAGGCGACGCGGGGCGCACGTTCGCGGTGCCGTTCAAGCTGCACGGTCGCATCCAGCGCTGACCGCGCTTCCTGTCGTACAGTCCGGCGATGCGCCGGCACCTCGTCGTTTCGATCGCGCTCGTGGCGTGCGGGCCGCAGGCCACGGCTCCGGTCATCGCTCCGTCGCCGAAGCGCGCGCCGGCTGCGAGCCCGTTCGAGCGCGCGCACGCTTACGAGCGAGGCGCGGGCGTGCGGCGCGATTACCGGGCTGCTGCCGAGATCTACCGCCAGGCGTGCGACGACGGCCGCGGCGATATTTCGGCGTGCGGTGCATACATCCGCGCCGCGATGACGGGCCGCGGCGCGGATAGCGATCGCTACGCGACGAGCCGGCTCGCGACGAAGACGTGCACGAGTCGGCGCGATGCGTTCGCGTGCGTGGTCGCAGACTTGACGAGCTACGACGAGAAGTCGTTGCCGCCCGAGGTGATGGACGCGGTGAAGGCTGCGATCGAGGCCATGCCGGCATGCGACGACGCGCACGTCGACGCGTGCTGGGCGCGCGTCGCCGCCGGCTCG
>DATJXL010000006.1:0-19715 GCA_035500135.1 Kofleriaceae bacterium | reverse complement strand
TCTCGGTGTAGACGTCGCGGCGCTGCGCCGCCGCGCCGGCGACCGCGACCGCCGCGCGCTGCACCGCCGGTGACGCCGTGCCGAGCGCCTGCTCGACGACCTGGACCTCGGCCGGTGTACCCCGCGCGATCGGCCGGAGCTCGGCGAGCAGCTCGGCGAGATCCTCGGGATCCTTCGCCGCCTTGTGCAGCTGCTCGAGCGTCTTGTCGTTACCGGTCGTCGCGTAGTCGACGAGGCCGGCGAGCTCGGGCGCCATCATCTGCGGCACCTCGTCGGCCCAGTCGGTGCGCGGCGCGCCGAGATCGCGCGACTCGATCTTCTTCCACACCTCGGGCGCGACCATCGCGCGCGTGAGCCCGGTATCGGCGACGACCTTGCCGTAGCGGCTGCCCGGGAGCCAGCCGAACGGCGACAGCCCGGAGCGGCCGCCGCGCACGAGCACGTGATCGCCGCCGGGCGCCGCCTCGAGATCGAAGAACACGTGGCCGCGCATCGAGATCAAGATCAGGATGATCAGCACGACCGGAACTGCGGCGATCCCGGCCGCGATCAGCGTGTAGTAGCGCTTGCTGCGCTTGACGACCTCGAGCTCGGCGGGCGTGACCGGCGCGATGCCTTCGCTGCGCAGCGCGCGCAGCTCGCGCAGCGTCAGCCGCGTCTTCGCGTTGGTCTTGCTGCCGAGCAGATCGAACGCGCGCCGCGCCGCCGCGCGCGCCGGCGCCGTCAGCTCGCGGACGCGCGTCTGCAGCACCTCGTGGCGCAGCATCCACGACGTGCCGTTCGCGTCGGCGCGCAGGATCACGCCGCGCTGCTCGAGCACGCCGAACGCGGAATTCGCGAAATCGGCGTCGAGGTTGATGCGGCGGATCACGGCGTCGCCCGGGCGCGGGCCGGGCGAGCCCTGCGCGAGCTCGGCGCACAGCCGCAGCGCCGAGCGCTCGTTGCCGGTCGCGCGACACGCGTCGTGCAGCCATACCGATTCGAGCTCGGTCGCACCGCCCATCTTCTGAAGCGCCGAAGCCGATGTCACGTGCAGGTCGCGCATCGCCATCGCCGCGATCTGCAGATCCGCCGCGAGCAAGCCGCCGCCGCGCGCGAGGGCCTGCGCGACCGCCTCGGCGAGCGCCGGGTCGGCGGCCACGCCCGACAGCGTGAGCACGCGATCGAGGATCGAGCTCGCGGCCGGCGCCGGGATCCGCGCGAGCTCGAACCGCGTCGACGGCGGAAACAGCGAACCGGTGCGGCGCTCGAGCGCGCCGAGCACGTGCATGCGATCGCTCGCGGCGACGAACAAGAAGCGCGCGCGGCCGCCCGAGCGGCTGACCACCTTCGCGAAGATCTCGGCGAGCTCGGCGGTGATCCGATCGTCGCCGCACGCGAGGTCGACGTCGTCGATGACGAACACGAACTGCTGTCCCGCGACCGCGTTCGACACCGCGCGCGACAGGAACGCGGTCGGCGCCTCGCCTGCGTTGGGTTGGATCCCGAACGCCGACAGGCCGGCCGCGAAGCTCGCGGCGGGCTGCGCGAGATCCTCGCACGCGAGCGCGACGATGCCGTGATCGCGCAGGTGCGGGATCAGACCCGCGCGCACGAGCGAGGTCTTGCCCACGCCGGGCTCGCCGAACAGCAGGCCGGCGCGAAACCCGTCGGCCGTGATCATGCGCGCGAGCTCGTCGCGCTCGGTCTCGCGACCCTGCCACACATCCCGTTCCGCCTCGCCGAATGGATCGAGCCCGCGCAACGGCGACACCGTGCCCGGGTAGGTCGCGACCGCCACGGCCCGCACTATACATCGTATGCTCGAGGCATGGCTCGCGCGGCCTTGCCGGTCGTCGTCGTCGCGCTCGCGGTGCTCGCGACGCTCGCGATCGCGGGCACTCCGGGCGCGCACACGACGGTCGTCGTGTGGCCGGCGCCGCCCGCGGGCAGCGCGGCCGGTGGCGACACGTACGGCGGCTACGTCGCGCCGACCGGTGCGATGATCACGGAGAAGCGCGACGTCGACGTCGACAGCGCGGGCACCGAGGTGCGCATCGCGGGAATCGCGACGACGATCGATCCGGCGTCGGTGCAGCTCCACGATCTGACCGACGCCGGCACGACCGTGGCCGAGCAGCGTTACATGCCGGGCGCGACCACGCCCGACGAGATCCTCGCGCGCCACGTCGGTGATGCGGTCACCGTCGTGACCACCGCCGGCGAGCTCGCCGGCGTGCTGCGCGCGGTCGATGCGCAATCGCTCGTGCTCGAGGTCGGCACCGGCGATCAGCGCCGCCTGCGCGTGCTGCGCCGCGACGGCTACGTACACGAGGTCAAGCTCCCGCCGGGCGCCGGCGCCGATCGGCCGAGCCTCGCGTGGCGGCTCGCGACCAAGAAGCCGGGCAAGCACGCGATCGAGGTGACGTACCGCGCCGAAGGACTCGCGTGGACTCCCGACTACGTCGCGATCCTCGACGACGCCGCGAAGACGATCGACTTCTCCGCGCTCGCGACGGTGAAGAACCAGAGCGGCGCGACGTTCGACGGCGCCGACCTCGTGCTCGCGACCGGCGGCGGCACGCTCGTCGCGGGCGCCGGCCCCGCACGGCCCGCGGTGCCGGCCGCGCGGTTTCCGATCGCGGCGCCCGTGCACCTCGGCAACGGCGAGTCGCTTCAGGTCGAGCTCGCGCCGCCCCGGCTCGGCGCGAAGGCGCGCCCGGTCGTGACCTTCGAGGCGATGACCGACGCGCAGAACGTCTACGGCAGCTTTCCGGCGATCGATTGCAGTCAGCTCGCGTGGGCGGGCGCGGGCGCCGGGCATGCCGATGCCGCGGTCGAGCTCGATCTGCCGGCGGGCGCGACCTTGCCCGACGGCCGGGTGCGGCTGTTCGACCGCAGACGCGGTCGCCTCGACGTGCTCAGCGAGGATCAGCTGCACGCGAGCCCCGGCATCGCGCGCATCCGCGTCGCGCCGGATCCCGACATCGTCGGCGATCGGCGCACGATCGCGTGCACCGGCGACGAGCACGCGCGCACGATCCGCGAAAAGATCGAGGTCCATGTCGAGAACAGGGGCAAGCAGGCCGCCGAGGTCGTCGTGCGCGAGCTGATGTGGCGATGGCCGGCCTGGCACGTCGATCCGACCGACGAGAGCCCGCACGGCGTGCGCGCCGACGCGCAGACGCAGGAGTACCGCGTGAGCCTGCCTGCGGGCGGGAAGAAGATCGTGACGTACACCGTCATCTACACATGGTGAGACCGTCGCTCGCGCTCGCGCTCGCGCTCGCTGCTTGCGCCGCGCACGCGCCCGGTACGCGGCCAGTCTCCAACGCCGCGCCGCCCGAGGACGACGTGACGTTGTATCGCGACGCCGCACTCGTTCGCCAGCACGTCGCGATCGAGGTCGGCGCTGCCGGAATCGCGAGCGCGCGGATCACGCTCGCAGCCGGAATCGCGCCGCAGCAGGTCATCGTCGTCGAGCGCGACGGCGTCGCGCTGCGCGGCCTGCACGCGAACGCCGACGAGACCGCCGCCGGCGCGCTGCACGTCGACGTCGCCGCGCGCCCCGGGCATCACGCGCTCGTGCTCGCGTACGTGACCGATCGCCTGCACTGGGACGCGGCCTACACCGTGACGACGGCGCCCGGGCGCGCACGCGCCACCGTGCGCGGCGCGATCGCGATCCGCAACACGACCGGGCTCGCGCTCGACGCGAGCGTACGTGTCGTCGATGCCGCGTTCGCGGCGTCGAGCGCGCTCGCCGCCGACCCGCGCGAGCTCGGGCGGCTGCATCTCGCGCCGGGCGAGACACGCATCGAGCTCCTCGCCGACTCGCCGCCGCGCGCGCTGCGCCGCGTGCTCGTCTACGATCCGATCGGCCCGAAATGGAACAACGCGAGCGGCATGCCGCTGCACGATCGCGCGATCGGATCGCAGCCCGCGCCGAGCGCGGTCACCGAGAGCTACGAGATCGAGCGCGACGAGCGCGCTGCAGCCGGCTTGCCGGCGGGCCCGGTGCGGCTCGTCGAGCTGCGCGACGACGGCACGCTCGCGGTGCTCGGCGAAGCGCGGCTGTTCGACGACGCGACGCGCGTCGCCGACGCCGACACGATCGGCATCGGCACGGCGACCGGCGTGATCGCGCACCGCGTGCGTCGCGAGCTCTCGATCGACGACGAACGCCGCCGCGTCGTCGAGGAGATCGAGCTCTCGATCGCCAACTCGCGCGCGACTCCCGTCGACATGGTGCTGCGCGAGCACATGTATCGCGGGCTGACGTGGAGCCTCGTCTACGACTCGACGCGATCGGCGACGAAGGAAGGTCCGCAGCAGATCGCGCTGCGCACGCTCGTTCCCGCGAATTCCGAGCAGCGCATCCTCTACGTCGTGGTGTATTCGTGGGAGCCGTGATCGCGCGCGTCCGCGACCTGACCATCCGCTACGGCTCGCGCGTTGCCGTCGACGGCCTGTCGATCGAGCTCGCGGCCGGCGAGATCGCGCTCCTGCTCGGCCCGAACGGCGCCGGCAAGTCGACGACGCTGGCGGCGATGGCCGGCGTGCTGTTGCCGAGCGCCGGCACGATCGAGCTCGACGGCACGGACCTCGCGACCGCACCGCGCGAGCTGCGCGGCAAGATCGGCTTCGCGGATCAGCCGCCGCAGCTCTACGATTTCTTCACCGCGCTCGAGCACGTCGAGTTCGTCGCCGAGGCGCGCGGCGCGGCGGCCGGCGCGGCCGCGGGAGCGCTCGACAAGCTCGGCCTCGCCGCGATCGGCAAGCGACCGTGCCGCGAGCTGTCGTTCGGCATGCGCCAGCGCGTCGGCCTGGCGGCCGCGCTCGTCGGTGACACGAAGCTCGTGCTGCTCGACGAGACGCTCAACGGCCTCGACCCGCACGCGTCGCGCCACGCGCGCACGACGCTGCGCGCGATCGCCGACGCCGGCGCGGCGATCGTGATGTCGACGCACCTGCTCGGCGTCGCCGAGCGGCTGTGCGATCGCGTGCTCGTGATGGATCGCGGCAAGCTCGTCGCCGATCGCCGCGGCGACGAGCTGACGGCGCTGCTCGCGACCGGTCCGCACGCGCTCGAGGAGCTGTACGTCTCGCTGATCGAAGACCGAGGCCCCACGTGATGACTGGAGCGCATCCGCGCTGCGCCTCGCGGCGCGCGCTCTCGCCGCGCGAGGATTGCTGAGATGCGCTCTCGCGAGCTCCTGCGCTGGCAGCGCCTGCACGAGCGCCGCGCCGGGCGCTGGTGGCGCTCGCCGTGGACGATCGCGATCGTCATCGGAGTCGTGCTCCACGTACCCGTGATCAGCCGGCTGCACGCCGGCGGCTACGAAAGCGCGATGCATCTGTGGATCGCGATCGCGTTCGTCGCGTTCGGGCTCGCATTCATCCGCGTGCCGTTTCATCTCGTGTGGCGCAGCGATGCCGCCCTGCTCGGCCAGCTGCCGATCGCGGGCGGCGCGCTGCTCGACGTCGCGCTCGTGCGGTGCGCGCGCGCGGCGGCCGCGACCACGCTCGCGTGCGTGCTCGCGGTGTTGCCGATGGCGAGCCACGATGTCGAGATGTTCGCGCGCTACGTGGTCGTCGCCGGCGTGCTCGGCGTCGTCGCGGCCGGGCTCGTGCCGGCGGTCGCGACGTGGGCGGCCGCCGCGGTCGCGCTCGATCCCCGCGCGCGTGCATCGGGAGGCGCCGTGCTCGGTGCGTTGCCCGGCTTCGCGTCGGTCGTCGTGTTCGTGCTCGCCTGGATGGCCGCACCGCCCTACCTCGCGGGCACGTCGGATCTCGCCGCCGCCGCGCCCGAGCTCGGCGGGCTCGCCGCGGCGAGCGCGCTCGCCCTCGTCGTCACGCGCCTGACGTGCGCTCGCCTCATGGGCACGATCCTGCGCGACGTCTCGGCGCTCGATCGCCAGCGCCTCGCCGCGCTCGAGATTCGCGCGCCGACCGCGCTCGAGCGCGCGGTCGCGGCGCTGCTCGGCGATGCCGGCCTGCCCTACCGCAAGGACGCGCGGCTGATGCGCCGGCGCTATCCGATGGCGTTCGCGCTCGGCGCGCTCGCGTTCGTCGTGCTCGTGATCGTCGCGCTCGCCCGCCCGAGCGATCCGGCGCCGTGGATCGGCGCGACGCTCGCTGGCGCCGCGGTCTACGCGCTCGCCCTCGCCGGCCGCTTGCGGACGCCGCCGATCGAGCTGCCGCGGTTGTCGGCGACGCTGCCGATCACACCCGAGGCGCGCTCGCGCGCGAAGATCGCGTGGCTCGCGGTGTGGCTCGCCGTGTTCGTCGTCGTGCCCGGCGCGATCGCGCTCGTCACTTCGGCGTGACCCACGCCGCCGCGAGCGCCGCGTCGACGTCGGCGAGCGCCTTCGCGCTGTGCTCGTCGAGCTTGTAGCTCGGGCAGCCCTGTACGCGCAGCACTTCCTTTCCAGCTGCGCGATACGACGTATAGGCGCTCGTGATCGCGTGACACGTGATGCCGATCGGCTCGGGCGTCCACGTCGCGGCCGCGAGCTCGGCGCGCAGCGTCTTCGTCGTGTCTGCCGCGAGCGTGCCGCTGCGATGGATCGTCGCGCCGGTGTCGATCGGCACCTCGTCGTACATCCAGCTGCCGTCGTCGAACAGCGTGACGGTGCGCTTCGGCTGCATCGCCTTGCGATCGTTCTTCTCGATCGAGAAGATCGGCTGGGGCGCGGCCTGGGCGGGAATCGCGAGCGCGGTGGCCGCGAGCGCGGCGAGCAGGACAGTCTTCGTCATCATGCCCGTTTCAACGCGCGGCGTCGGGCGGCGGTTTGTGACGAACTATTACGCAGGCGCCGCGAACACATGCAGCGACCGAACGCCGCTCGCAACGGCGCGGCGCTCGCGGTGCGCGAGATCGAACAAGCACACGACCTCGGTGCGCTGGCCGGGCTCGACGTTGACGACGAGCGACGCGACGTTCGCGAGCACGAGGTAGAGCCCGAGGCCGGCGCCGGGCGCAGCCTCGGGCATCGGGCGGCCGCGCTCGTGGCGCGCGCGCCGCACGTGATCGATGACGTCGCGCTGGCGAAGCGCGCCGTACGCGTCGCCGACCGACACCGCGAGCACGCGATCGTCGGCGGCCCAGCGCAGCAGCGCCGTGCCGCGTGCGGCGGAATCGTGCGCGCGCGGCGCGTCGAGCAACGCGTTCATGAGTAGCTCGTCGACCACGCTGGCCAGGCGGTGCAGCACCGGCCGGCGCGCGCCGACGCCCTCGGCCCACACGCAGACCTCGTCGATCGCGGCGCGCTTGTCGGCGTCGCCCGCGACCGCGCGCTCGTGCACCGCGGTGCCGCGCACGACGTACTTCTCGAGCCCGAACAGGTCGCCGGTCACGAGCTTCTCCGACGTGATCCCGAGGTCGCGGTCGTCGGGTTCGCCGACGTGATGGCTGACCGGCGCGTCGAGCATGAGCGCGATGAGGCCGTCGTCGGCGAGGTCGTCACCGACGACGACGACCGGCGCGGCGGCCGTGCGCAGCGCGTCGCCGGCGGCGCACCGCGCATCGCGATCGACGACGATGACCGCGAATCCCGCGAGCGAGCCCTCGACCTTCGCGCGGTGCTCGACGACGAGCCCGGCGGCCGCCAGCGCGGGTTCGACGATGCCCCGGACCTCGGCGTCGGCGCAGACACAGAGGGCGCGGAGATCGCCCGGCGACCGAGGCGTGGCGGGATTGCGAGTGCGAAGCACGAGCTACCTTGGGCCGAGGAAGTGCCGCGAAGCGGCCATCGCTTCGCAGGCTACCATCGAAAAGTCAGCAGGTGGCGCCCTTTCGGGCGACCCGGTACGATCGCGCGAATGGCGGATCCTCCCTCGACGCGGCGCGTGCCGACCAAGCCGCCGCCGATTCCGCCTGCACGCGCACCGGTTGCGCCCCCCGCGTCGAAGACCGACGTCATCTCGTCGCAGAGCGACGACACCGGCGACGACACCGGCGAGGCCGACCTTCCCCCCGACGACACGCGCAACCTCGAGGTGCCCGACGCGCTCAAGCTCGTCGAGCACATGCTCGAGCTGATCGCGAGCGAAGCCGAGGCGTTGCTCGTCGGCGACGACGCCGATGGCCGGCTCGCCGATCTCAACACGCGGATCGCGCTGGCGACCTGGGACGGGCTCAACCAGCCCGAGCAAGCGCTGCGTCACCTCGAGCTCGCCGAGCGTCATCCGCTCGCGCCACGCCTCCGGCTGTCGGCCGCGCTCGGCTATCGCGATAGCGCCCCGCTCGCCGCGACGCAGACGCGACTCGGCGCGGCGATCCCGCCGATGCTCGCGATCGAGCTCGCCGAGGCATGGCTATTTCGCCACGCGCGCGCCGAGGTCTCGGCGCAGCTTGCCGATCTCGCGCTAGCCGGCGAGCTGTCGGCCGAGCTGCGCGCCCACGCGATCGAGCTCGCGGTGTTCGCGCACGCCGCCGCCGGCAACTGGGCGCGCGTGCTCGAATTGCGCCGCGCCGCGCACGATCCGGGCGGCGCGCCCGACGAGATCGCGGCCACCGCGGCACTCGCGATCGATCGCGGCGGCGACGCGGCCGGCGCGCTCGCGCTGTGCTGGTCGGCGCTCGCGAGAACCGAGCAAGACGCGACGCCGGCCACGCTCGGGTGGCTGCGCGTGCACGACATCGCGATCGCGGCGGCGGCGCGGCTCGGCGACGGCAAGCTGCTCGAGCTGCTCGATCGCCGCGCCGAGCTCGTCGCGGCGCTGCCCGGCGGCGCGCTCGACGCGCTCGCGTTTCGCCATCTCGTCGCGAACGCGCTCGCGCACGACGGCCAGCACGCCGCCGCACGTGCGCTGTGGACCGAGCTCGCCGACGCACCGGCCGCCACCGCGCCGAATGCGGCGCGGCGGATCGCGCAGGTCGCCGCCGTGCACGCCGCGGCGGCGGCGGGCGATGCCGCAGCCGAGCTCGCCGCGCGGCGCCGGCTCGTCGAGGGCGAGTGCGCCGGTGTCGCGATCACGCACGCGTGGCGCGCGCTCGAGCTCGGCGCCGCGGCCGGTGCACCGCCGCGCGAGCTCGCGACCGTCGTCGCCGATGCGAGCGACGGCGGGGTCGCCGAACGCTGGCTCGATCTGATCGACTATGCCGCACCGAGCGCCGGCACGATCGCGCGGCTCGAAGCGCGCGGCCACCTCGCGCTGCGCTGGGCCGCCGCGCTCGCGGAGCGGCTCGGCAACCCGCCGCGCGGGATCGAACTGTGGCGGCGCGCCGCCGAGCTGCCGGTTCGCGTCGGCACCGAGCACGATCATCTCGTGCGCTTGCTCCGCGCGCGTGAAGCCGACGAGCCGCTGGCCGCCGCCTACGACGCTTGGGCGCGAGCCGAAGCCGACCCGCGCAGCAGCGCTGCGCTGCAGTGTGCGCGCGGCATCGTCGATCTCGTCGGCGGCGACTTCGTGCAAGCGGAAGAATCGCTGCAGCGCGCCGCCACGGCCGATCCGAAAGATCCGTTCTGCCGCGCCGCGCTCGCCGCCGTGTATCGCGCCGGCAGGCGCTACGACCAGCTCGCGAACGTGCTCGCCGAGCTCTCGACGTCGCTGACGAGCCGCGATGCGCGCGCCGCCGCCGCACGCGAGCACGCCGAGCTGCTCGACGAGCACCTGAACGATCCGGCCGGCGCGCGCGCCGCGCTCGAGCGGATGATCGCGGATCGCCCCGAGGACGACGACGCGATGCTCGTGCTCGCGAAGCTGCACGACCGCGACCAGCAATGGGAGCGCTCGATCGAGCTGCGCAAGCGCGCGGTCGCATTCGCGTCAACGCCCGAGCGCAAGGCCGACATCTGGATCGAGATCGCGCTGCGCGAGGAGCGCCGCGGCGACCGCGACGCGGCGCTCGCCGCGCTCGATCTCGCGCGAGCGCAGGACGTCCGGCGCCCGGACGTCTTGCGCGAGCAAGCGCGCATCCATCGCCAGGCCGGCGATTACGACAAGGCGCTCGAGCTCGTGCGCGCCGAGCTCGCGCTCGATCCGCCGGTCGCGCGGCGCATGCAGCTCCAGTCGCAGCTCGCGCAGCTGCTCGTCACGGTCGGCCGCGAGCCCGAAGCCGTCGTCGCCGCGTATCTCGACGTGCTGTCGATCGAGCCCGATCAGACCGAGGCCCTCGCCGGCATCGAGGCGCCGGCCCGCGAGCTCGGCCTGTGGGACGAGCTCGCGCGCGCGTTTCGCGGCGCGCCGCAGACCGCGCGCAACCTCGAGGTCCTCGCCGAAGCACTCGCGAAGATCGCCGAATGGCCCGAGCTCGCCGAGGTCCGCCGCCGCCAGCTCGAGCTCGCGGGCTCGCCGGCCGACAAGGCGCACCGCGCGGGCGAGCTCGCGCGCCTCTACGAGCACGAGCTCGGCGACGTCGACGGCGCGATCCGGATGCTCGTCATCGCGCAGGCGAACGCCGCCGACGAGCAACGCCACAAGGACCTCTTGCGCCTGCTGCGCGGCTCGAACCGCTGGGCCGAGATGGTGCAGGTGCTCGAGCGCGAGCTGGCGACGACGCCGGCCGACGCGACCGCACGCCAGCCCGAAGCGGAGCGGGCGAGGCTCCGGCTTGCCCGCGAGGTCGACATCCTGCTCGAGCTCGGCGAGCTGCGCGCCGACAAGCTCGAGCGCGCGGCCGATGCCGCGACCGCGTACGAAGCCGTGCTCGAACGCGACGCGAAGAATCCGCTCGCGATCGAACGACTCGAGAAGCTGTACGAGAAGCTCGGCCGCGAGCGCGATCTCGCGCGCATCCTCGAGGCGCGCGCCGAGCTCGTCACCGACGCGCCGACGCGTGCGGCGCTGCTCGCTCGGGTCGGCTCGCTGCGCTCCAACCGCGGCGACGTCGAAGGCGCGATCATCGCGTTCACCGGCGCGTTCACCGCCGATCCGACGAACCGCGACGTGTTCACCGCGATGGAGCGCGTCTGCTACAAGGCCGAGCGCTGGGCCGTCGCGATGGAGCTGTACGACATCGCGATCAAGCACGTCGAGGGCGGCGACAACCGCGCGTATCGTCTCGGCGACCTCTACGCGCGCCGCGGCAACGTGCAGCTCAGCTTTCTCGGCCAGGTCGATGCCGCGATCGAATCCTATCGAAAGGTGGTCGAGGTCGACTCGCAGCCGGCACAGGCCGTGAAAGTGCTCGAGGAGCTGTGCGCCCAGCGCAAGGACTGGACGCCGCTGATCACCGCGTGGGAGCGTCGCTCCGAAGTACAGCGCGATCCGCAGCGCCGCGCCGACGCGCTGCGCGCCGCCGCGAAGCTCGCGTCGGAGCGCACCGGCGACGCGCGCGCGTCGATGCGCTTCAACCGCAAGCTGCTCCAGCTCGAGCCCGGCGACATCACCGCCGCGACCGCGCTCGAGCGCTACTACGGCGAGCAGTCGGACAACTCCGGTCTCATCGACGTGCTCAAGGTGCGGCTGCAGAACGCGCAGGACCCGTCCGATACGGTCGAGCTGCTCAAGCGCATCGCGCGGGTCTCGGAAGAGGGCGCGCGCGACGTCGACACCGCGGTCGAGCACTACCAGAAGGTTCTCGAGCTGCAGCCCGAGAATCGCGAGGCGCTCGACGCGCTCGGGCGCATCTACGAGTCGACCGAGCAGTGGGCCGAGCTGATCGACGTGACGCGCCGCCAGATCAAGCTCACGAACGATCGCAACACGAAGGCGCTCCTGTACTTCAAGTGCGGCTCGGTGATGGAGGCGAAGTTCGGCCGCGAGCAGGACGCGATTCGCTACTACGACGCCGCGATCAAGACGACGCCGCAGTGCCTGCCCGCCGTGCACGGCCTGCGCGATCTGTATCGCCGGCGCGAAGAGTGGCCGCGCGTGATCGAGACGCTCGAGCTCGAGGTCAAGCTGTGGGCCGACGACAAGGAGCGCGCCGGCGTGTTCGCGCAGATCGGGCGCATCTACGAGGCGCAGCTCAACGATCCCGAGCGCGCGCTGCAGTACTACGAGAGCGCGCTCACCGTCGATCCCGACTGCCTGCCCGCGAACCAGTCGCTGTTCGACCACTACTTCGAGCGCGCCGAGTGGGACAAGGCGCAGCCGCTCGCTAGCGCGCTCGCGCAGAAGGCGATGCGCGAAGGCGATCCGACGACGCGCAGCGACTTCTATCGCAAGCGCGGCGTGGTCGCGCGCGTCACCGGCGATCCGAAGGCCGCGGCCGACAGCTTCGTCGTCGCGCTCGAGATCAAGCCGACGAACACGGCCGCGCTCGATGATCTCGGCGCGCTCGCCCGCGCCCAGCCCGACGTGTGGGACTTCGAGTCGACGTATCGCGAGCTCGAGAAGGTCTACAAGAAACGCGACGACGCGGGCGCGCTGCTCGCACGCGTGCACGTCGGCCGCGCCGCGACGGTCGAGCGCGAAGGCGACCTCGACGCGGCGGCGACGCTGTACCAGCAAGCGCTCGAGCTCGCGCCGACCGACTTCACGATCCTGTCGGCGCTCGTCGATTTTCACGCCGACATGCGGCGGTGGGGCGCCGCGATCGCCGCGATCCAGCGCTTCGTCGAAGGCGGCGCGTCGCCGCAGGACAAGCTCGCCGCGCTGATGCGCCAGGCCGCGCTACACGCCGACGGCGAGATGGAGCCCGCGCGCGCGATCGCGGTCTTGCGCCACGTGATCGAGAACGAGCCGCAGCACCAGGACGCGTACTACCTGCTCGCGCAGGAGCACTTCCTGACCGGCCGCTACTCCGAAGCCCGCGCCGCGATCGATCGCGTGATCGAGCTCGCGACTCAGCACGGCCAGCCGCTCATCCCCGAGGCGCTCGCCCGCTACTACTACTACAAGGGCCGCACGCTCGACGCCGCGGGAGACACGCGTGCCGCGGCGCCGCAGTATCGGCGCGCGATCGAATACGACCCGGGGTACGCACCGCCGGCGCTCGTGCTCGCGCGCCGCGCCGCCGAATCCGGCGATCAGCGCCAGGCGGAAGCACTCCTGCTCGAGGCCGCGCACGCCGCGATGGCGCAGGGCGGCCAGCGCGCCGCGGTGCCGCTGCAGCGCGGGCTCGCGCGCATCCTGCTCGCATCCGGCGATCGCCCGGCGGCGATCGAGGCCTATCGCGGCATCCTCGCGGTCGAGCCCGACGGCGCGAGTGATCGCGTCGCGCTCGCCGAGATCTACGCGGTCGACGATCCGCAGCGCGCGATCGCCGAGCTGCGCAAGGTGCTCGATCGCGACATCCACCACGCGCCGGCGTATCGCCTGCTCGCGTCGTTCTACAACCGCACCGGCGACTCCGAGCGCGCGCACCGCGTGCTCACCGCGCTCGACCTGCTCGGGTTCTCGCAGGACACCGACTACCGAATGGCCGAGCACGTGCGCGCGACGCGCCATTCGATCCAGCTCCGGCGCAGCCTCGAGGACGCGAACCGCGAGCGCCTGCTGCTCGGCGCCGCCGCGAAGGAACCGTTCGGCGAATTGTGGAGCGCGATGGCCGCGGAGCTCAGCGAGCGCGTGCCGCCGCCGTCGTTCGGAGAGAACCTCGTGCCCGCCGAGACCGCCGGGGACGTCCGCCTGCTCCAGCTCGCGGCAGAGGTCGGCGCGCTGTTTCACGTCCAGGCCGAGGTGTTCGTCGGCGACAAGGTGCCCGGTCTCGCCGCGGTCACCGCGTTCCCGCGCCAGCTGCTCGTGCTCGATCGCTCGCTGCTCGGCGAGCCCGAGCTCGCGCTGCGCTTCTTGTTCGGCTACGCGTTCGAGGCGATCCGCGGCGGCTACGCGGCGCTGCTCCAGCTCGGTGCGCGCCAGCGTCGCGAGCTCGCGCAGCTGCTCCGCGCGCTGCTCGCGGGCGGCGAGATGACCGGCCCCGCGGCCGAGCTGTTCGAGGCCGCGTCGCCTCGCGCGCAGAAGGTGATCGAGCGCCACATGGGCGCGCCGCACCTCGATCCTGGCGCGTGGATCGACGGCATGCTCGCGAGCGCGAAGCGCGCCGGGCTGGTCGCGTGCGACGACTTCGCCGCCGCGATCTGGATGGTCGCGCGGCTCTCGGGCGAGAAGCTCGAGAGTCACGATCAGACTGTCGCGCTCGGCGCCGTGCTCGGCGGTCCCGATCTCGTCCGCTTCTACTTGAGCGACAACTACCAGCTCGTTCGAGACTTGCTGGCGCAGCCAGGCTGATGTGGTAGGTATGACCACGTAAACGCACTGGATCCCCGCGATTCGGGTGTGCTGTAATCAGCCATACTGCTGTTACGTCAGCGGGCCTCGAATGAGCCAAAAGTTCCAGTCGGCGATCCAGCACCGCGGTGACGTGAGCTACGTCAAGCTCGCGGGCGTCATCGACGAGGACAACGAGCTCGGCGAGCTCGTCGAGAAGATTCCCGCCGGCACCGCCGTGATCGATCTCGGCGAGATCGAACGCATCAACTCGTGCGGCGTGCGCGACTGGGTCAACTGGCTGACGAAGCTCGAGGGCAACGGCACGCGGTCGGTGCTCGTCGAGTGCTCGCCCGCGATCGTCGCGCAGATCAACCTCGTCAACAACTTCACCGGCTCGGGCGTGGTGAAGAGCTTCTACGTGCCGTACTTCTGCCCCGAGTGCGACGAAGAGAAGGTGCTGCTCGTCGAGACGAGCGACATGGGCCCGCCGCCGCACGAGCCACCGACGTGTCGCTGCGACGAGTGCGATCTGGTCATGGACTTCGACGACATGCCGGACTCGTACTTCGCGTTCCTGTCGAACCAGAAGAAGCTCGCCGAGCCCGACAAGATCAACGGCGCGGTGAAGGATCTGTCCGGCAACACGCCGTCGGGCAAGGGCAAGGTCAAGTCGCGCGCGAGCCAGCCGAACCTCGGCCAGCCCGGCAGCAAGCCGAGCGTGCCGTCGCTCCCGTCGATCCAGCGCACGAGCACGCAGCCCGCGAGCAACGCGCAGAGCGGCCCCCAGAAGACGCCGAGCAACAAGCCGGGCAGCCGGCCGCCCGCGAAGTCGAGCAGCAAGCCGCCGAGCCAGCCGCCGCCCGGCCGATCTGGCAGCAAGCCACCGTCGAGCCCGCAGCTCGCCGCCGCGATGTCGCTGCGCATGCAGCAGGCCGGCTACGGCGACCGCGCGATGGCGCAGCCGCGCACGGGGAACGCGCTCGTGTTCACACTCGTCGGCGTGCTCGTCGCCGCGATCGTCGTGCTCGCGTATCTCGTGCTGACGAAGTGATTACCGCCGAGGCGCCAGTGAACAAGAGGCGCCAGCAAAACAGGATCGGTCCCGATCCACGTCTTCAGGCGTCTTGGCGTCTCCGGCGCCTTGGCGGTAAATAACCTTCGGTGGCCGAGGCCGAACGCAATCGAGTGCTCGCCGGCGAGCGGATCTCTCGCGCGCAGCTCCAGGCCGTGACCGACGCGTCGGAGCCTGCGATCCGCGCCGCGCTCGCCGCGCTCGATCACGAACGCGCGGCCCTGCTCGCGATCGCGCGCGCGAAGACGGCAGCCGTGCCGCTCGCGCTCGTGACCGAGATCCTCGTCGGGATCGAGTTTCCGCAGATCGCGTGCGCGCTGATCGCGATCGCGGACGGCGACCGCACGCAGCTGCTCGAGCCGCTCGCACGGCGCAAGTTTCCGATCACGAAAGATGCGGCCGAGGTCGAAGCGCTCGCGCTGTACGCGGCGTGGCGTGCCGGCGCGCCGAAGGCGCGCGTGATTCCGGAGGTGCGCAGGCTGTCCGTGCGCTCGCTGTCGGCGGAGGGGTTCGCGCTGGTCGCGACCGTCGCCGGAGGGATCGACGACGCGAACGTGCGCGCCGCGACCAAGCACATCGCGACGTTCGCGAAGGAATACGCGAAGCAGGTCGCGTCCGACGAGCGCGCGATGTCCGCGAAGCTCGACGACGTGATCGCCGCATTGCCGGCCGAAGTCGAAACCAGCATCGGCGGCTTCACGGTGCGCGCGGGCAAGCAGGTCGGCCGCAACGATCCGTGCCCGTGCGGCAGCGGCCTCAAGTACAAGAAGTGCTGCGCCGACAAGCCGGTCGCGACGCCGTCGCCGATTCCGGGGCTCGCGTGGGAAGACTTTCTCGGCGCGAGTGCGGGGCAGATGACGAGCGAGCACGTGGCCGATCTCGCGCTGCGCGATCTCGCGCGCGTCGATCCCGCGAAGCTCGCCGACGACGCGCTCGCCGCGGCGTTTCGCCGGTTCGCGCGCGCGAACGCGTGGGACCACGCCGAGCGCGCGCTCGACGAGATCGTGCGGCGTCAGCCCGACAAGGTCGACGAGTGGCGCGACGAGCTGGTGATGGAGCTGCTCGCCGCGC
Source organism: Kofleriaceae bacterium (assembly GCA_035500135.1). GTDB lineage: Bacteria > Myxococcota_A > Polyangia > Haliangiales > Haliangiaceae > JABFXX01. Next base: position 3,490 of record DATJXL010000006.1, on the reverse strand, counting down.
GCGAGCTACCTCGGGCGCGCCCGCACATCGCGCGCATGCAGGCCGATTCCGCGCGCATGCACGCGCTCGAGCTCGCGGTCGCCGACGGCGCGACCACGGCGTGGCCGGCGCTCGTCGACGACGTGGCGCGGGCGCTGCGCGGCGGAGACAAGCTCGCCGATGTCGAGCTCGCGTACACGCTCCTGCGCGCGCAGCCCGAGGTCGGCATCTACTTCGCGCGCGCGTGCATCGGCACGCTGCACGTCGATGACGCGGACGCGCTGCTGCAAGCGGTCGAGGATGCCCGCGACGAGCTCGATCTGCCGCCGAACGATCCGGCGTGGGACGTGCTCGACGAGCTCACCGATCGCGCGAAGCAAGGCAAGCGCGACGAGGCGACCGAGCTGCGCGCCGAGCTGCAGCATTCGTCGGCGCGCGCGGATCAGCTCGAGCGCACGCTCTCGGCGGTGCGCGGCGAGCTCGACGCCGCGCGCACGCTGCCGGCCGCGGCGCTCGCACGAGCGACCGACTCCGAGCGGCCGAGCGGGCTCGAAGCGCGCGTGCGCGAGCTCGAGGCGCTGATCCGCGAGGGCAACGCCGAGCGACGCGACCTGCGCCAGAAGCTGCAGAGCGCCGAGGAGCAGCAGGTCAAGCGCGGCAGCGAGGACCACCGCAGCCGGCGCGCGGCGCCCGAAGGCGGCAGCGAGACCGACGACGGCGAGACCGAGGCGATCGCGCCGGGCGCACGCGCGACCGTGCTGCCGCGCTTCGATCGCCGGTTCGCCGACGCGCTCGCCGACGTGCCCGCGACGGTCGCCGCCGAGGCGATGCGCACGGTCGGCGCGCTCGCCGCCGGCGACGCGTTCGCGTGGCGCAACGTCAAGCAGGCGAAGGACATGACCCGTCAGGTCCTGATGGCGCGCGTCGGCATCCACCATCGTTTGCTGTTCCGCGGCGAAGACGGCGCGCTCGACGTGCTCGATCTGATCACGCGCGAGCAGCTGATGACCACGCTCAAGCGTCTGCGCGCGCAGCGCTGAGCCGAGGCACGCGCTGGCGTCGATCAGCAGCACGCAGGCGCCATCGCGCCCAAAAACGTCGCGAGTGGGGCACCCGCGCACCGCGCGCCCACGATCACGCAGTCGTACTCGCCCGCGATCGCGCCATCCTAGTCTAAGCTGCGCGCGTGGCGGACGATCCGAAGCAGCTATCGCGCGACGTGCTCGACAAGCTCTACACCGAGCTCGCGAAGTTCCCCGGCGTCGCGACGAAGAACGATCATTACCTCGCGCTGTCGTACGCGGTGCGCGACCGCCTGCTGCACCGCTGGGTCGCATCGGCGCGCGCGATCCTCGAGCGCAAGCAGCGCACGGTCGTGTACCTGTCGGCCGAGTATCTGATCGGCCCGCAGCTCGGCGCGAACTTGCAGGCGCTCGGCATGACCGACGTCGCGCGCGCCGCGATGACCGAGCTCGGGGTCTCGCTCGACGAGCTGATCGCGCACGAAGAAGAGCCCGGGCTCGGCAACGGCGGCCTCGGCCGGCTCGCCGCGTGCTTCATGGACTCGCTCGCGACGCTCGATATCGCGGCGGTCGGCCACGGCCTGCGCTACGAGTTCGGCATCTTCGATCAGGAGATCCGCGACGGCTGGCAGGTCGAGCGCACCGATCGCTGGCTGCGCGCCGGCAACCCGTGGGAGGTCCGCCGCTACGAGATCGAGCACCCGGTCGGCTTCGGCGGCCACGTCGAATGGCGCGGCGGTCGCGCGCGCTGGATCCCCGAGCGCGTCGTCAACGGCGTGCCGTACGACGTCCCGGTCGCTGGCTTCGGCACCGAGACGACGAACTTCCTGCGGCTGTGGAGCGCGCAGGCCGCCGAGGAGTTCGACCTCGACGCGTTCCAGGTCGGCGAGTACTGGCGCGCGGTCGACGCGAAGATCCGCAGCGAGAACCTGACGAAGGTCCTGTACCCCAACGATTCGAGCCCGGCCGGCAAGCAGCTGCGGCTCGAGCAGCAGTACTTCTTCGTCAGCTGCGCGCTGCAAGACTGCATTCGCCTGCTCCTGCACGGCGGCGCGCCGATCGAGAAGTTCGGCGACACGCTCGCGGTGCAGCTCAACGACACCCACCCGACGCTCGCGATTCCGGAACTGATGCGCCTCTTGATGGACGTCCACGGTCTCGGATGGGACGCGGCGTGGGCGATCGTACAGAAGTCGATCGCGTACACGAACCACACGCTGCTGCCGGAGGCGCTCGAGACCTGGCCGCTGCCGCTCGTCGCGCGCCTCTTGCCGCGCCATCTCGAGATCATCTACGAGATCAACCGGCGCTTCCTCGACGAGGTGCGCGCGAAGTTCCCGGGCGACGACGCGCGCGTGCGACGGATGTCGGTGATCGGCGAGGACGGCGACAAGCAGGTGCGGATGGCGCACCTCGCGACGGTCGCGAGCCATCGCATCAACGGCGTCGCGGCGCTGCACTCGCGCCTCTTGCGCGAGACCGTGCTGCGCGACTTCGCGGAGCTGTGGCCCGAGAAGTTCACGAACGTCACGAACGGCGTGACGCCGCGGCGGTTCATCGCGCTCGCGAACCCGAAGCTGGCGAGCCTCGTCACCGACGCGATCGGCGACGGCTGGGTGCGCGATCTCGATCGCCTGCGCGAGCTCGAGCGGTTCGCCGGCGACGCCGCGTTCGGCGAGAAGTGGCGCGCGGTCAAGCGCGCGAACAAGGCCGAGCTCGCCGAGCGGTTCCGGTTCGATCCGTCGGCGCTGCTCGACGCGCAGTGCAAGCGCATCCACGAGTACAAGCGGCAGCACCTGAACCTGTTGCACGTGATCGCGCTGTGGAACCGGCTACGCGACGGCGAGGACATCGGCGCGCCGCGCACGATCCTGTTCGCGGGCAAGGCGGCGCCCGCGTATCGCGCCGCGAAGCTGATCATCCGGCTCGCGCACGGCATCGCCGACGCTGTCGCCGCCGATCCGCGCGCGCGCGACCAGCTGCGCGTCGTGTTCGTACCGGACTTCAGCGTGAAGGTCGCGCAGCGCATCTACCCGGCGGCCGATCTCAGCGAGCAGATCTCGACGGCCGGGCTCGAGGCCTCGGGCACCGGCAACATGAAGTTCACGCTCAACGGCGCGCTCACGATCGGCACGCTCGACGGCGCGAACGTCGAGATCCGCGAGGCCGTCGGCGCCGATCACTTCTTCCTGTTCGGCCTCACCGCCGAGCAGGTCGCCGCGAAGCAGGCAGCCGGCTACCACCCGCGCGACGTGCGAGACACCGAGCTCGCGCGCGCGATCGCGACGATGGGCGATCTCGGCGAGATCTACGCGCCGCTCGTGCACGATCTGCGCGAGCGCGATCCGTTCCTCGTGTGCGCCGACTTCCGCGCGTACTGCGACGCGCAGCGCGCGGTCGAGGCGGCGTGGCGTGATCGCGCGGCGTGGACGCGATCGTCGATCCTGAACGTCGCCCGCGCCGGCAAGTTCTCGTCGGATCGATCGATC
>DATJXL010000005.1:0-3407 GCA_035500135.1 Kofleriaceae bacterium | reverse complement strand
GCGGCGAGCGCGACGCGCGCGCGATCGAGCTCGCCCTGCCAGTCGAGCACGAAGAACTTCATCGGCGCGGCCTCGAGCCGCGCGCGCAGCGCGGTCGCGGCATCGAGCACGGCACGCGGGATGCCGCCGTAGCCGCCGTGGTTGAGGTGCACCACGGCGGGATCGAGCGCCCAGTCGGCGACGTTCACCAGGAGACGATAGCGCCAAGGCGCAATGGCGCGGAGCGCTCCCAACCTCGACTCGGCGCCTTTGCGCCTCAGGCCGTGGCGCTTTCTTCTTGGCTTCCAGGGAAGTGATCCCGGCAACTTGCCGTTTTTTTGGACGTTCGCGCGGATCGTGATCGACTGGCCTGGTGATGGACCGCCTCGTCGACTGGAAGCAATCGCTCCTCGATCCGAACGACCGCCTGCTCGACCTTCGCGACGACGGGATCGCGATCGGCGTCGATCCGGTGCGCCTCGCGTTCGCGCTCGCCGCCGGCTCCGCGCTCGTGCTCGATTCCGGCGTCGCCGGGCTCGACCATGGCCGGCTGCGGGTCGCGCTCGCACCCGAGACGCTGGCGCGCGAGCTCGCGCAGCTCGAGCGTGCCGCCCAGACCGCCGCCGCCGATGGCGAGCACGTGCTGTGGCTCGCGCTCGGTGAGCTGGCGTGGACCGACGGTGGGGCGCCACGCACGTCGCCGCTCGCGCTGTGGCCGGTCGAGCTCGTGCACGGCGAGGGCGGCACGCGGCTCGTCGCGGCGTCCGGCTGCGCGCCGCGCACGAACGACGCGCTGCTCGAGCGGCTGCAGGCCGAGCACGGGCTCGCACTCGCGAGTGGGGCCGCGCTCGATCTCGCCGCGCTCCTCGACTCCGCGGCGGAGGCCGCACGCGATCGCGCGGGCTGGCGCGTGACGCGCGCTGCGCGGCTCGCGGCGTGGTCGTTCGCGCGGTTCGATCTATGGCGTGACCTCGAGACGCTCGGCGACGACCTCGCCGCGCGCGCGCCGGTCGCGTGGCTCGCCGGAGATGTGCGGCCGCCGGCGTTGCCCGCCGCGCCGATCGCCGACGTGCTCGCGCCGCTCGACGCCGATGCCAGCCAGCTCGCTGCGATCGCCGCGGCGGCCGCCGGCGGCAGCTTCGTGCTGCGCGGCGCGCCCGGCACCGGCAAGTCGCAGACGATCGCGAACGTGGTCGCCGACTGCACGAGCCGCGGCAAGACCGTGCTCGTCGTCAGCGATCGCGCGGCGGCGCTCGACGTCGTGCAGCGTCGGCTCGCCGCGATCGGGCTCGCCGACTTCTGCCTCGGGCTTCACGGCGATCCGGGTCGCGCGCGCGTCCTCGATTCGCTCGCGCGCACGCTCGAGCGCGCGTTTCGTCCGGGGTCCGGACCGAGCGCGCAAGGCTCGCGCCTCGCCGAGCTCGCGGCCGCACTCGACGGCCACGCCGCCGCGCTGCACGCGCCGGGCGCGCTCGGGATGTCGCTGCACGAAGTGCTGGCTCGCCTCGTCGAGCTGCGCACGGTGCCGTGCGCGCCGCTCGCCGAGCGCGACGCCGCGCTGCTCGATCGCGCCAGCTTCTCGCGTCGGCGTGCCGCGGTCGTCGTGCTTGCCGACGCCGCGCGCTCGGTCGAGCCGGTCGCCGAGCATCCGTGGCGCGCGGCTGCGCCCGCTGCGTGGCCCGACGGCGCCACCGAACGTGCCGCGCAGGCGCTCGCCGCGGCCGCCCGCGCCGTCGACGCGGTGACCGCCGCGCTCGCCGACGTCGAGGCGCTCGTTCCCGGCTTCGTCGCGCGCACGCCCGATCAGCTGCGCGCGCTCGGCGCGCTCGCCGACCTCGCGTCCGCCTCGCCGCGGCCCGGGGCCGAGCTGCTCGTCGCGACGCGCAGCTCGCGTGCCGACGCGGTGGGCGAATGCGTCGCGCTCGTGCGCGCACGCGGCGGTGGCGTGGGCGAACGGCCCGGCTCGGCCGGGCCGCGCAGCGACGCGGACCGTTGCGGAGCATCGATCGAGCCGCCGCGCGATCCGGGCGAGCTGATCGCGCTCGCGACGCGTCATCGCGCGCTCGCGGCCGAGGTCGCCGAAGCGTTCGGCGACGGCGTCGACGACCTGCCGGCGCCCGAGCTGTGGGCGCAGCTCAAGCGGTGGGCGCAGCGGCCGGCGCCGATGCGCTACATGGCCCTGCGCGCGGCGCGCGCCGAGGTCCATCGCGTCGCGCGCGCGCCGATGACCGACGACGCGATCGCGACCGCGCTCGAAGCCGTGATCGCGGAGCGCGCGTGTCGCGCCGCGCTCGTCGCGGTCGACGCGCCGTCGCGGCGCTGGCTCGGCGAGCTCGCCGGTGATCATCCGCTCGCGCTGCCGCTGCCGCGGATCGAAGCCGCGGCGGCGTGGGCGACCGAGCTGCGCCGCGCGTTCGACCGCGCGACCGTCGCCGGCGGCGACACCGGCCGCCAGACCGCGTGGCGCGCGCTGGTCGGCATCGTGTCGGCGCATCCGACGCTGCTCGACGACAGCGCCGCGTCCGAGCTCGCGCCGTTCGCGCGGCTTGCCGACGCCGTCGCGCGCTGGGAGCCGGCCCTCGCCGAGCTCGCCGCCGCCACCGGCATCGCCGCCGCGCGGCTCGGTGCCGGTCGCGATCACCTGCCGGCGCTGCGCGACCAGGTCGCGCTGTTGACCGCCGCGGTCGGCGCACTCGCCGACTGGGCGCGCTATCACCTCGCGCGGCGTGCCGCCGAGGTCGCGGGTGTCGGACCCGCGGTCATCGCGATCGAGCGCGGTGACCTCGCGGCGTGCGATCTCGCCGCGGCGTGGGAGCGCGCGACGCTGGTCGCGTGGGGCGAGGCCGAGCTGCGCGTCGTCGCGGTCGCCGGCGGCGCCGCGCATCACGCGCGCGCGTCCGAGCTCGCCGATCTCGATCGGCGCGCGCTGCAGGTCGCGAAGTCGCGCGCGCTCGCGCGGCTCGCCGACCGCGTGCCGCGCACGATGCGCATCGCCGACGTCGGTCGATACTCGGCATCGCTGCGCGATGCGGCGCGCCCCGAAGCCGGCGGTTGCGATCCGCAGATCGTCGCGCTGCGCGAAGCCTGTGCGGCGTCGCCGGGCGCGCCGCTGCGCGACGTGCTCGCGGCGATGCCCGAGCTGTTCGCGCGGCTCGCGCCGTGCGTGCTCGCGACGCCGCAAGCGGTCGCGCGCTATCTCGATCCGGAGCTCGCGTTCGACGTGGTCGTGTTCGACGAGGCCTCGCGGCTGCCCGCCGCGCACGCGCTCGGCGCGCTCGCCCGCGCGCGCGCCGCGATCGTCGTCGGCGACGCGCGCCAGCCCGCGCCCGGCGCCGCGCGGGACGGCCTGTTCGAGCGCGCGCTCGCGGCCGGCTGGCCCGAGCGGTCGCTCGCGGTGCACTACCGCAGCCGCCACGAGGAGCTGTTCG
>DATJXL010000004.1:0-22108 GCA_035500135.1 Kofleriaceae bacterium | reverse complement strand
GCCGCACCTCGGCGGCGACTTCCTGCGCGGCTACGTCTACGACCGCTTCCGCGATCGCGTCGCCGCGCTCGCGACCGTCCAGTATTACTGGGATGTCTCGACCTACGCCGATGTCTACCTGTTCGTCGACGCCGGGCGCGTGTATTCGTCGCTCGACGATCTCACGTTCGACGGTTTCCGCGTCGGGATGGGCCCCGGGCTCGAGGTGCACAGCGACAGCCAGTTTCTGTTCGACGCCTACCTGGGCGCGTCGATCGACGGCAGCGTGACCGTGTCGGCCGCGTTCACGCCGATCGCCGACCGCCGCGCGCACTGGTGGTGAGCGCGCGCCGCGAAGCTCACCAGCGATGCCGCCACACCAGGTCGGAGCTCCCGACCGAGCGATTTCCGAACACGCTCTGCAGCATCCAGTTGCCGGCCAGCCACCACTCGAGCACGCCCTCCTCGCCGTTCTCGATGACCGGAAGCGGATCGCTGCGCGAGCGCCCGGCCACGTACACGCGCCGCGACAGCCAGAGGCCGACCACGACCGCGGCACTGCTGGTCGCGGTCGCGGGCTCGTAGCGGACCTGGAGCTCGCCGGCCTTGAGCGGCAACAGGCGATCGACGACGGCGCTCACCATCGTCGAGGCCGCGCCGGCGGCTGCACCGGACGCGGCTTCGCGCACGCCGGTGGTAGGAGTGTTTCCCGGAGCGCCGCCGAGGAAGAACCCGAATAACTGATCCTGCGTGTACGACGAGGAGCTGCTCGTCAGCGCGACGGTAGGCTTGCTCGCACGCCCGCCGATCTTCGCGTACAGCGTGACGTCGGGAAAGTCGTAGCTGAGCGCGATGTCGAGCATCGGATCGTCCGTGCCGTCGAAGTGCAGCGCGGCGTGCTCGACGACGTAGCGCCTGCCGAGCACGTCGACGTCCGCCTTCGACGCGTTCACCGAGCCATCGAACGAGACGCGATCGCCGACCGACACGTTCAGCGATCCGCTGATGTCGCCGCGAAACTCGTTCGACGTGACGTGCATCGACCGGAACTGCACGACGGCGACCAGATCCGGCTGGCGAGCACGCGGTGGCGACTTCGGAAGTGGCTTCGGCGCCGGCGCCGACGAGTCGCCGAAGACGAGATCGCGCGGTGCGCCGACCGCGTGCAAGTCCGCGCCGCGCCGGGTGGGAATGGTGATCGAGCCGCCGGCCACGTCGACCTCGGCCCGCCACCTGCCCGCGACCCGATGCAGGCCTGCCTGGATCTTGGCATCGACCACGGGCTGGGCCGCGCTGATCAGCGAGACGTGATGGAGCGTGATGGTGGCATCCGCTCTCGTGTCGTCGGCGCGCGACAGGCTCGCCGCTCCGACGACTCGAACGGTTCCGGCGCCGACTCGGCCGTCGAGCTCGACCGATACCCGATCGTGCTCGACCGCGATGTTCGCCTCGGCGTGCTGCAGCGTCCCCACCGACGGCGAGATCGGCATGCGCGCGTTCACCAACCGGAGCTTGCCGTGGATCCCGCTACGTTCGGGATCGACGCCGCGCTGCTCGAGCTTGCCATCGATCACGCCCGCCGCGCCGGCGAGCGGGCCCGGTGCGAGCACCACGAGCGGAGCGATGTCGAACTGACGTGCTTCGATTCCGAGCTCGAGCTGGTCGAGCAGGCCGCCCGCGATCGGGCCGAGCTCGCCGCGGGCCGACGCGCGCAGCGTGTGCCCCGCACCCTCCGACGCGCTCGCGACCAGGTCGATCGTGCGGCCGTGCGAGCTGCCTTCCACCGCGAGCTCGTGCATCACCGGGGCCGGGCCACCGACGGAGGGCTTCGCGCGGACGTCGTGCGCGCTGAGCCGGCCGCTGGCGGTCGGCGCGCCGAGCGTGCCACCCAGCGTGATCGACGCGTCGATCGTGCCGGTCACGTCGTCGCGCCCGATCACGTCGAGCAACGCGCCGAGCGGAACCGGTGTGACGGCGCGGCAGTCGGGCGGCGCCTCGGTCGCGTCGATGGTCACGCAGCCGGTGAGGGCTGCGGCGCGCAGCGCGGCAGCTCCCCGCGCCGCCAGCGCCGATAGATCGATCGGCGCGCGCGCACGCGACGCGACCAGCCGGTGCCGGGCGTCGCGCACGGTCAGATCCACCGTGATGCCCTGGTCGTCGCTCGCACCGTCGAGCGTCGCGTCGAGCGCGTGCACGATCCGACCGCCGCGCACGCCGTGGAGCTGGACTGCGAGCCGCGGGCCCGACGCCAGATCGGCCAGCTCGATCGAGGCGGCGAACCGCCCGGTCACCGGCGACGAGATCGCGAGCGCGGCGAGCGCGGTCTCGATCGGTGTGTCGGCGATGGCAAGCGAGGCGTCGTGCACGGCCGTAGCGCGGAGCTGTCGCCACGCCATCGGATCGAAGAGCCGCTCGGGCGGTGTGAACGTGCCGCCGCCGCGCACGGTGACGTCTAGCGCGGTCGCGCCGATGGTCGCGACGACCGCGCCGTGGTCACCCGGCACGAGCGCGAGGTCGCCGTCGAGCGATGCGCGTCGACCGCGCACGGTCACTTCGATGCCGCGAACGTGCACCGCACCGCGGGCGTCGTCTTTCGTCACTGCGATCTCGCCGTCGACGTGACCGGGCGCGAGGTCGACGTGTGCGACGCGACCGACCGCGGCGAGGTCGAGCCCGGCGACCTCGCCGTGAACCGATCGGAGCGCCGCGCGTGTCGTCCGCCGCCAGGCCGCGCCGTCGGTGAGGTTCGCGGGCGGCACGACCTCGACCGCGAACGCCACCCGGCCGAGCCCGACGGCGTTCGCAGCTGCCGCGACCGACAGCTTCGAGCTTGCCAGCGTGACGCGCGCGCTGGCAGCGATCGGCGGTGCGCCCGCGTCGCGAACCAAGCGGCGGCCGGTCGCGGTCACGTCCGCGGTCCATCGCCCGGCGTGACGGCGGATGGCGCCGCGCGCGTCGATCACACCGCGCCACGTCACGGGGATGCCGGCGAGCTCGGCCGCGCTGGCGAGATCCACGCCGCCGGCCGAACCGGCGAGCTCGAGGTCGCCGGCACCGGGGCCTGCGAGCTGCGCGCTCGCGAGGTCGACCGCGAGCGAACCGCTCGGGCCCGACGTCCGCAACCCGCGCGCGACGACGCGATCGCGAGAGATCGCGACGACGCCGCCACGGCCGGCCCACGTATGACCGGCGCCCGCGATGCGATGGGTGCCGAGCTCGATGCGAACGTCTTCGCCGAGCACGAGGTCGGCGGCGGCGTCGATCGTCCATCCGGGCTTCGGCGGTCGCGAGTGCACCGTGATCGCGGACCGGCGATCGCCGGCGGGGGTCGCGCGAATCACGACGTCACCGAACCGATCGAGGCCGCGCCGCACATCGGTCGCGGTGATCTCGAGCTGGCCGCCGGGCTGACCCGGAACATCGTGCAGATCGAAGTCCGCGTGGACCCGCGTTGCAGCGAGCTCGGCCGCGCGCGGTCGTCGCGCGTCGACCGATCCGGACAGCACCAGGCTCGCCGACGGTGCGAGCGCACCGTGAGCGTCGATCTCCGCGCTCACCGGGATCTCGGTCGACACGCGGTCACCGCTCAGCGCCGCCGGATCCGCCGCGATCGCGACGTGCGCGCGCGTCAGCGTCGCGGTCGTGTTCGTGAACGCGACGTCGGCGGTGGTCGTCACTCGCGCACTCTCGCCGGCCAGCCGCGCGTCGACGTGTGCGTTGCCATCGGTGATGTCGACCGCGGCCATCGCGGCGACGCGGCCGGCGAACCGTCCAGCGGTCGCCGAGTCGAGATCGATCGCCGGCGCGATGACCGCGCCGACGACGTGCGGCGTGTGGAGGTCGCCGATCACGCCCGCATGCACCTGCGCCCCGGCGATGGTCGCGGTGAGCCACGCGATCACCGGCCCGTCCGCGCTCTGTTCGGCCGACACGCTCGCGGGGCCGCCGGCGAGCCCCGGCAATCCGCGCCACGTGGAGCGCACCGCGAGCTGCCAGCTCGCAGCCGCTTCACCCGCCGGAGCTCGCACCTGCCCGGAGGCCTCGACGTCGATCAGCTCGATCGTCCGATCCGGGGTCGCAGCCGTGACGATCACGTGGCCGCCGGTGACTTCGAGATCGCGCACGTCGAGGTCCCATCGCGAGGTCGAGGGTGTCTCCGAGCGTGGCGGCGGGCGCCAGCCGGCCGGCACGGTCACGGTGACGTCGTCCGCGCCGAGCCGATCGATCCGCGCGACGTGGCGGAGGAGCGGGCGCAACGCCAGCTCGACGTGGACGGTCGCGATCGTCATGATCGGCTGTTGATCGGGCCCGTCCAGCTCGACGTCGTGCGCGATCAGCTCACCGAGCACGCTACCGTCGAGCCGCCCGATGTGCACCGGCCCGCCGAGCGCCCCGTCGAGCCTGGTTTCGAGCTCGCGGCGCAGGTGGTCGCGCCCCCAATCGGTGTGAAGCGCGACCAGCATCACCGCGGTCGTGATGATGGCGAGGCCGACCATCGCCGCCGCGACGCGAACGATCCGCCGCACGATTCTTCGCGTCCGCGATGCCGGCCGCGCGCTCAAAACGCCTCTCCGATCCCGAGATGGAGCTCGAGGCGATCCCAGGCCGTCGGCGCCGGTAGCGGATCGGTCGGGCCGGTGCGATTGATTCGATAACCGAGGTCGACCCGCACCGGGATCGGCCCGATCACGGCGCGCACGCCGCTACCGACCGCCCAGTACAGGTCGCCCAGCGACAGCTCGCTCGCGGTGTTGGTGACGTCACCGCCGTCGACAAACACCGCACCGCTCCACGGCAAGCCGATCCAGCGGCCGATCAGCGTCCGGACCTCGAGGCTCGTATCGATCAGGCCGGCGCCACCGATCACCACCGAGTCTGTGGTGCCGTTCACGAGCGCGGTGGCGTGCGGCGACAGTTGCCGCTCGGCAAATCCCCGGTTGCTCGCGGCACCGCCGGCGTAATAACGCTCGGTGACCGGTACGTCGCCGACGATCGCTCCCATCTTGGCGCGCGCCGAGATCACGAGCCGGCCGAGCGGGTAGTAGCCGCGGAGATCGGGCGTCACCTGCAGGAACTGATACGGGCCGACCAGCCCGGGAATGCCTTCGCGCAGGCGGAGCTCGCCGTACATGCCGTGCGTCGGATCGAGCGCGTTGTCGCGAAGGTCGAGCACCGCGCTCTGATCGAGCGCGGTCACGTCCTCGGCGTGATCGAGCCCGAGCTGCGAGATCGTCGCGGGATCCAGCGCCGCGTTCGGCGCGGTGAACCCGAGCACCCACAGCTCCGCGCCGGCGGCGAGCAGGACGTCGTGGCCGTGGAGCCTCGTCGACAGCCCCGCGCGCAGCCGCGGACCGTAGACCGTGTACGCCTCGAGCTGGAGGTACTCCACGGTCACGCCGAGCGAGCCGGTGAGCCGCGGCACGAACAGATCCATGCGCTCGAGCGACGCCTCGCCCTCGATGCGGGGCTCGGGCTGATCGAAGTGCGGTACGTACTCGACCTGCGGCACGGTGACGGCCGGGCGAAACTCGAGGTTGAGCCTGGTCAGCGGGCCGAGCGCGCCCGCCTGCGTGTAGCCGGCGCGACCGCGAACCTGCCAGGTCAGCTGATCGAGGCCGAGCCCGCCGCCGAAGCGGACCTCGTGGCGCGGCGCCGGCGACACGGTGATCCGGACCGGAACGACGGTGTCATCGCGATCGAGCGTGGGCTCGACGCGGACGATCGAGAACCGACCGAGCTCGTACACGGCCGTCTGGGTCGCGGCCAGCGCCGCGGCCGAGTAGTGCTCGCCCGGGCGGAACGCGACGCGCGCACGCACCGCATCGCCGAGCTCGCCGTCGGCGCCGACCAGGGTGATGTCGCCGAACGTGCAGCGCGGACCGGGGGCGAACACGAAGCGGATCACCGCCTGGTGACGGTCGCGGTCGGCGATCGCCGTCGAGTCGAGAGTCGCACGTGCATATCCCGCGTCTTGCACGGCCTTCAGCAGCGTCGCCTTGGCGCGGTCGTAGCTGTCGTAGTCGAACGCCTCGCCGTCGCGCGTCGTGATCGCGGCGCGAAGAACCGCAGGCGATACCCCCGGTGCCTGGGGCAACCCGACGAGCTCGACGCGCGCGAGACGAGCGCGCGCGCCTTCGCGGATCGTGAACACCACGCGGGTCGCGTTACCGTCGCGGATCGCCGTGGGCTCGACGGCGACATCGAAGTATCCGCGGCGAAGATACACGCCACGTAATCGCTCGGCATCGAGCTCGACCTCGTACGGGTCGAACGCGGCGGCCATCGTCGCCGCGCGATGCGTGGCCAAGCCGGCGATCAACGTGTGGTCGTCGATGGCGTGATTGCCGTGGACGACGACGCTCGCCACGTAGTCCTCGTGCGGTCGGTTCGCGATCGGCCGGTGCCCGCAGGCCGCGAGACCCACCAGCACGAGGATGGCTGTTCGCTCATGCACGCGCCCCGCTCACGGGCTGTCCTGTCCGCGCCTCATCAGTCCTTGCGGGGTTAGTACCACCAGGTCGCCCGGACCGAACGGCGAGGCGCCGCCGAACACGAACATGCCGTAGTCGCCGTCGTCGAATCGCACGAGCACCTGAAACGACCGCGACTCGACGCCGCCCGAGCTGGCAGCGGCGCCGATCGTCGCGCCTGTCGCGGCGCCGAACAGCGACGCGGGGCCTCGTCCGTGAAACAGGATGCCGCCGATCAACGCCCCGACGAGCGCGCCGCCCGCCGGATTGCCTTCGACGCGACGATCGATCTCGCGGATCGATTCGACTCGGCCGGGCCGCGTCCAGTTGCCCGTGGCAACCCATTCGGGGGAGCGCGTCTCGGTAGCGACGCAACCGCTCGTGGACGCGACCACGACGAGGGCAGCGAGGAGGCGAACGATCGACGTTTGCATGACGACGGCGGGTTGCAGCGTGCGTGCCAGCAGTCACCGGTCGCTGCGGTGCACCGCATGCCGGCTCCCAGCGCAAGCCGTGCGCGAATCGTGGCTCGTATCGCTGGCGCGCGGGCTGCACCGCTTTGTCTCGTGCAGAGCTCGACGAAGACCGTACTCGCCGCGGTGTGCCTCGGCGCGTGCGCGACCGCTCCACCGCCTGAACCGACGGGTGGGCCCCGCGGTCTACGCGCCAGCGAGCACCTCGAAGTCGCGCGCGAGCACGAAGAGTCCGCGCGCCAGAACCTCGTCTGGCCGGCGATTGCCGTCTCGCCCGACAATCCGAACGTGCCGTGGCTGCGTGCTTGGGATGCAACCAGTGAGGACGAACGCATCGCCCAGGTGCACCGCAGCGAGGCTGCTGCGATCCAAGCTGCCTACGAACAGGCCTGCGGCTCGCGATCGCACGACGAGAGCGCGATCTCGCCGCTGCATCGCTACGCGGTCGGCGGTTGGCCCACGCAGACCGGAGTGATCCTGTATCTCGCGCCCGACGCAGGGCCGCCCGATCGGCTGCTTGCCGACATCGCGTGCCATCGCGCCTGGATGATGCTCGCGCCTACTGGCATGGACGATTGTCCGCTCGACTTGCCGGGAATCGTCGTCGACGCGCGCGGCGACGAGCACGGCATCACGCTGTCGATCGTGGTGCGAGACTCGAAGCTCGTGGACGAGCTCCATCGTCGCGCCGCACGCGAGCTCGAGTCCAGCGAGCAGCTTCATCGGGGCGAGTCGCCCTGATTTTCGCGCACGACCGTCAGCAAACCGGTCAACGTGTGCGCATGACCGTCGTGTGACAGTGCGCGCACCCAGCGAGGATGCGCCCGAACAGCGCGGCGCGTTCGTCGTGGGCCGCGGTCTCCGCCGCGTTCGCCGCGTACAGGCGGATGCGCGATACGTCATCGAGGTCATTAGCCCAGGTTGGCGTCACGAGCTCGGAGCGGATGTCCGGGGGGAACGCGGCGAGCGAACGTGCGCCGGCCTGCCAGCGTTGATCGGACGGCCCGATCAGTCCTTCCCACATCTGCCGTGCAGCCACCTGGTGGCCGGCCATGTCCACCGCGAGCTTCGGCTCCACGCGTGGAGCCGATTCGAAGCGGACGGCCGCGTGCGTGGCCTCGTGACAGCGCGCACAGGCGCGGCCGACGAGGGCCACGCCGTCCGCGGCGTCGTCGAGGCTGATCGCGACCGCGACTCGATGCGCGGCGGTGCGGACGTCGTCGAGAAATGGCTGCGACGACGCGAGCACGTCCGGCTCTTCGAGCGTGTCGAGAGCACGTGCTTCGCGCCGCCCGGTCTCGAGATCGGCCTGCGCGATCGCGAGCTCCATGGCATCGGCCGCCCGGAAGCGCACGTGCATCTTGTCGCGCGCCGCTTGCTCCGATTCGCGCGGTGTCGTCGGCGCGGGAGGCGGCGCCTCGTACTCTTCGCAGCCGAAGGCTACGATGACGATCGCGGACACGATCGAACGCACAGCATTGGCCAGAGCACGTGACGTGCCACGCGGCGCGCGTCGCGATCGAGCGCGAGCACGCGCAGCGCTTGCGGGTGGCCACGGTGCTCCTGCACTTCGTGCGCTCGAGCCTCGTCGAATCGACCATCACGACTCGATCGCGAACGTGCGCCGCGCCGATCACAGCTCGGCACGACCCGGAAGCCACTTGCGGAAAACTTGACAGCGGGAGTAAGCCGCCCACGATCGCGAGATGAGCAGCGAAGCGGCGCACGTCTCGGAGCCGATGACGTGGCAGCAGATCTGCGAGCGGTACCCCGACGAATGGGTCGTGCTCGTCGAAGTCGACTGGGTCAACGACACGGACTTCGAGTTTCAGTCCGCGCGCGTCGCCGGACACGGCAAGACGCGCAAGGAGCCGTTGATCCAGGCGCGGCCATTGCGCGACAAGTACGAGAGCATGGGCCACTTCTTCACGGGGCGAATCCGCGCGCCGGTCGTCCCGCTGATCTTTCTGTGAAGATCACGCGGTTCGACACGAACGATGACCTGATCATCGTCGCCGCCCGCGTATGGGGGCAATTCGGTCAGAAGCGGGTCTCGCTCGCACTCGATACCGCCGCAACTCAGACGCTGCTCGTTCCGGACGTCCTCGACGAGCTCGGCTACAGCGTTCGCGATGGCGAGAAGGTCACGGTCGTGCGCTCCGCGATCGGTGCCGAAGCCGGCTACACGATCCGCGTCGCGCGGTTCGCCGCGCTCGGATTCACGTCCAGCGACTTCCAGATCCACGCGCACGATCTGCCCGAAGGCATCGGCATCGATGGCCTTCTCGGGCTGTCGTTCCTCAGGCAGCTCAACTACGAGATCCGCTCGGCCGAGGGCCGCATCGTCGTCGAGAGAGTCGACGGGCCAGGCTGACCGCTCGCCCCGGATCGGTCAGTTACCACGGTCCGTCAGCAGCTTTCGTTGGAATCGGCGCGACCGGGTAACTGGTTCGCGCGGAAGCTGCTGACATCCCTCGTGGTCGTCTATGTTGAGGGGCTAGTGGGTAAAACCGTGCGAGTTCGAGTCTCGCCTTGCGCACCAGAAATTGCGCGCGGATGCGCCTCGCGGCTAGTGAGTCCGCCGGCGAGCGCTTTGAGCACGGTTCGCTGCTTGCACAAACGATCCACGAGGGCTCGGCGGGCGTACCAGCGGCATGGAGCTGTCCCGCATGCCGATCCGGATCAAGCTCGCGCTCGCGGCGGCCCTGGTGTTCTCGATCGCATGCGGTGCGTGCACCTACGCCTATCTCGACGCGTCCGCGCGCGTGGTGTGCGCGTCGCGATGAGCATGTGATCCGCTCGCGCACCTCGCGCGTAGGTCTCCGCAAGGAGGATCGCATGCATCTGATCTCGGATCGCATCGTGTTCATCACGGGGCTTTGCGCAGCCGCCGGCTGCGGCACCGACGACATGAAGGCCGCGCCGCAGATGGGCACCGGCCCCGGCGCGTCGCTCCGCTGCGATAGCAGCGGCAAGAACGCCTGGGAAACCTACGGCGCGGACGCGTTCGTCGCCGTCAACAAATCGATCTTCAATGCGGTCGGCACCGAGCTCGGCGCCAATGGCGACTCGAACGTCGGCGGGTCGTTCGCGCTGATCGGCACCGGCAACCCACCCGCGACCCGCGATCCCGCGCCCACGTTCGAAGGCAAGCTCGCCGCGTTCCTCGTCTACGCGTACGGCGGCCCGACCGAGATCACGTACACCGACGGTCTCACGTACCAGGGCGAGCAGGACATGACGATCGCGCACACCGGGCTCGGCATCACGAGCTCGCAGTACGACTACTTCATCGGAAACATCGTCGTGCCGGCACTCACCGGCAACGGAGTCGCTCACGGGATGGGCGGCAGCGCCGACCCCGACGACGTCGCCAGCTGCTTCGCGCCGATCGTCACCGACCCGACGTTCAAAGCGTCGATCGTGGGGAAGTGACATGAAGCGCGCTGCGCGCTGGGGGCTCGCCGCGGCGAGTGCCGTGGTGTTGCTCGGGCTCGTGATCCACGTGCCGCCGATTCGAGGTTGGCTGGCGGCGCACGGCCATCACGGCGGTGACTCGTGCCCGTTCGGCTACGGCACGGCCGCGCGCCACCGCGGTGACCCCACCGCCCCCCACGCGCATGCGCGACCCGCTCTCGGGTTTGCACTCGGTACGACGACCGCAGCGGAGATCGCGCGCTGGGCGACGGACCACGCGACGACATGCCGGGCGAAGCGCGGCGGCACGTTCCTCGAATGCGCCGATCCGTCCGCCTCGACCAGCATTTGGTTGCAGCTCGACGAGCAAGGTGTCCTCGAGGCGGTGCAGGCGACGCGTCGCGAGCCCACGGCCGCGATGATCTCGGATGCGTTCGTGCAGCGGCAGGCCGAGCTGACCGCGCAGGTCGGCGCCCCGACTCGCCACGACGGCTCCTCCGCGCCGAACGCGCTGACCGGTGCGGCGCTCCGCCAGGCGATGGTCGAGTATCGATTCTCCGACTATCACGCGCTCGTGCGCGCGACCAACATGGGCGACGGTTACGTGCTAACCGAGGAGTACACCCGCCTCGACTAGGCTTTGACATGCTGTCGAACTCGTGCGACAGCCGAGACCATGAAGACGATCGCTGCCATCCTGTTCACCTTCGCAATCGTTTCTGGCTGCAAGAAGTCCGAACCCGCGAAGTCCGATCAGGGTTCGGCGGGCGCAGCCACCGACACGACCGCCACCGGTAGCGGCTCGGCGGTCGCGCCGCACCACGCGCATCACCTGCACGTCGGTGTCGAGCTGCAGACATTCCAGGACGCGCTCGGCGACAAGTGGCACGAGCCGAAGGGCGATCAGCGCAAGAAGGACGTGTGCGACGCCGCGACCACGCTCGCGTCGGCCGCCGGTGACATCGCGAAGGCGCCCGCGCCGGCTAGCATCGATGCGACGAAGTGGAGCGACGGCGGCAAGGCGCTCGTCGACGCGGTCGGCAAGCTCCAGACCGCGTGCGGCGGAACGGATGCGGCAGCGTTCGAAGCGGCGTTCGACGGTGTTCACAACTCGTTCCACACGCTGATCGGGCTCGAAGGCGGACACCACGAGAACGACGGCACGCACCAGCACACCATGTGAAGCCAGCAGCCGCGAAACGGGAGCCGGGCGTGCGGACGGTGATCGTGCAGTCGCCATCGGTCTGGCGCGAGACCGGCAACGTGATCCGCGCTGTCATGCACATCTTCTTGTGGTCGGCGCTGATCATGGGCGCATCGTGGTGTACCGGCCGGCATCCGCAGGGCACCGAGCTGCGACCGCCCGCCATCGCGGTCGATCAGGTCGCGTTCCGCGATCTCGACGAGGATAGCCAGCGCATGTACCGGCTCGCGCTCGAGGGACTGACGGAAGCCGAGGACGTGCGTTCGCGCACGAACGACTGGCCCACCGTCGACGCGCTCGCGGCCCGCAAGATCCCGCCGTTCACGCCCGATCCGCTCGACCGCGCCGGCTATCGCTGGCGCATGCTGCGCGACGGCACGCTCGTCAACTACGTCGGCACGCCCGACGTCGCGTCGAAACGTCCGACCTACGTGATCTCGATCCTCGAGCCCGATCCGGGCACGCCGATCGACCCACAGGCGGTCGTCGACGAGATTCACCACAAGCTGCGCGACGGCACCATGCTCCACGTCGGCGTGTGGACCGGCACCAAGACGCTGGACCGTCCCGCCGCGACACCGGCATTCGAGGACGGCTGGCGGCAGATCACGATGGCAACACCCTGAGGATCCAACCGATGCGTCACATCATCCTTGTCTGCACGCTCCTGGCAGCATCCGGCTGCTCGAAGAAGTCCGACGATCGCCCCGCGCCGGCGCCGGCTCCGCCGGCCGCGCCGGCGCCGGCCGCCAAGCCGCCGGCACCCGCGTCGGGGCCGCTCCAGGTCGGCGTCACGCTGCACCCGTACTACTCGTGGACTGCGAACGTGATCGCCGGCGTCGCCGGCGCGGAGGTCGTGCCGGTCCTGCCCGGCGAGATCGACGCCGGGAACTACCAGCCGGCGCCCGACGACATCGCGAAGCTCGCCAAGCTCGACGCGATCATCATCAACGGCATCGGCCACGACGACTTCATCAAGGACATGATCAAGGCATCGGGCAACAGCCATCTCGCGGTGATCGAGATCAACGCCGAAACGCCGCTCGTGAAGAGCGCGCACGGCGACGCCGTCAACTCGCACACGTTCATCTCGTTCACGAACGCGATCCAGCAGACCAAGCTGATCGCGAAGAAGCTCGGCGAGCTGCGACCGGCGAGCGCGGATGCGTTCGCGGCCAACGCTTCGGCCTACGCCGACAAGCTGCGCGCGATCCAGAGTGCGGCGGCGCAGAAGCTCGCCGGCGCGAAGATCAAGCGAGTCGTCACCGTGCACGACGGTTACACGTACTTCTTGCAGGAGTTCGGCATCGAGCTCGCCGGCGTGGTCCAGCCCGCACACGGCCTCACGCCGTCCGCGAAGGAGCTCGGCGACATGATCGACCTCATGAAGAAGGAGAAGATCGCGGTCGTGCTGACCGAGGAGGACTTCCCCGAGAAGCTACTCGCGACGTTGCGTGACGCGACCGCCGCGAAGGTCTACATCATCAGCCACGTCGCCGTCGGGACCTATTCGCCGACCGAGTTCGAGACCGTGATGGCGAAGAACGCCGACACGCTCGTGCAAGCACTCGTCACCGATCCGAAATGAAGTGAGCAACGCGGCCGTCGAGCTCGAGCACGTGACGATCCGGCGCGAAGGCCGGCTCGTGGTCGAGGACGCGTGTCTCGAGATCAACGCCGGCACGATCCATGTCTTGATCGGCCCGAACGGTGCCGGCAAGAGCACGCTGCTCGCCGCGATGCTCGGCCAGACCGCGTTCGCAGGTACGATCAAGCTGCACTTTCGCGGCTCCGGAGACGTCGGCTACGTGCCGCAGAGCTTCGTCGCCGACCGCACGATGCCGATCACGATCGGCGAATTCCTCGCGCTGCAACGCCAGAGATGGCCGGTGTGCCTCGGCGTGCGCAAGGCGGCTCGCGCACGCGTCGCGACGATCCTCGAGCGCGTCGGGCTCGCCGGGATGGAGCGACGGCGGCTCGGCGAGCTGTCAGGCGGCGAGCTGCGTCGCGTGCTCATCGGTAACGCGATCGATCCCGCGCCGGAGCTGCTCTTGTGCGACGAGCCGGCCACGGGTCTCGATCCCGCCGCGATCGAGCAGCTCGATCGCGTGCTGTGCGAGCTGCGCGACGAGCACGGGACGACCGTCGTGATGGTCTCGCACGATCGCGCGCAGGTCCGCCGTATCGCGAACCGCGTCACGCTCTTGCACGTGCAGATCAAGGACACGGGCCAGCCCGCGAAGGTGCTCGAGCGCGCCGCCGCGTCGGCCGAGGCGATGGTGTGATGGGCTGGGCGTACGAGTGGTGGATCGATCTCGCGCGGGCACTCGGCCTGCCCGAAGCGTTTCAGTATCCGTTCGTCGCGCGCGGCGTCGTCGCGATCCTCATGCTCGCGCCGATGCTCGGCGGCCTGAGCCACCTCGTCGTCGCGCGCCGGCTCGCGTTCTTCTCGACCACGCTCGGTCAGGCCGCGCTGACCGGCCTCGTGATCGGCGTCGCGGCGGGGCAGGCACTCGACGAGACGTACACGCCGATCCTCGGGTTTTGCCTGCTGGTCGGCGTGGTCATGTCCTACGTGCGCCGGCAGACGACGTTGCCGCCCGACACCGTGATCGGCGTGTTCATGGCGTTCACGCTGGGCCTCGGCATCTGCCTGCTCGTCGCGGCGACGCGCCGGTTCAACATCCACCAGATCGAGGCGGTGATGTTCGGCAGCGTGTTGACCATCACCGATCGCGATCTGTTGCTCGTGTTCGTGCTCGGCAGTTTGCTCGGAGTCGTCGTCGCGGTCGCGTACAACCTCGTACTCGCCGATAGCTTGAGCCCTCCGATCGCGCGCGCGCGGGGCGCACCGACCACCGCGATCGACTACGGGTTCGTGGTGATCGTGACGATCGCGATCACGGTGAGCCTCAAGGTGATCGGCGCGCTCCTGGTCGAGGCGATGATCGTGGTCCCAGCCGCGGCGGCGCGCAATATCGCCGGCAGCACGCGCGGCTATCTGTGGTGGAGCATCGCGCTCGCCGCGATCGCGGGCCTATCGGGCCTGTTCATCTCGACGCTGTGGCGCGTCCCGAGCGGCGGCGCCATCGTGCTGGCGCTCAGCGTGTGCTTCTTCCTGAGCCTGCCGATCGGCCGGCTTTCGCGGAGATAGCCGCACGCGATCCGGCCGGGCGCCTCGCGCGTACATCCGGCGTGGGATCGTGGGAGCCTTACCGTCGGCTCGCGCTGCTCGTCGTCGGCGCGGCCATGGTGGTCGCGGCCTGTATCGTGTTGCTCGTCTGCCCGCAGGACGCGCCGGCCGCCGCGGCGGCGACGACGTATCCGGCCTACACGCCCAAGGACGGCACCGCCGTGGTCGCCCAGGTCGCGCGCAAGGATCCTCGCGAGCTCGCGATGCGCCAGCGGTTGCGCGAGCAGCCCGATCGCGTCGATCTCGCGGTCGAGATCGCGCGCACGGACATCCAGCGCGCGCGTTCGCTGTCGGATCCGCGCTACCTCGGCCGTGCGCAAGCGACGCTCGCGCGCTGGTGGGATCTCGCCGAGCCGCCGCCCGATGTCTTGCTCCTGCGCGCGACGATCCGGCAGTCGCTTCACGACTTCACCGGCGCGCGTGCCGACCTCGATCACCTCGTCGCGATCCGGCCCGACGATGCGCAGGCTCATCTCACGCGCGCCGTGGTCGCGACGGTCACGGCCGACTACGCGGCCGCGCGCGCGAGCTGTGCGCGCGTGGCCGAGCTCGCGCCGGCGCTGATCGCGACGACCTGTTCGGCGCAGATCGACGGTGTGACCGGGCATCTCGCCGATGCTTCCGCGCGGCTCGCCCAGGCGCTGGACCGCTCAGCGGCAACGGACGCCGGGTTGCGCGCCTGGGCG
Source organism: Kofleriaceae bacterium (assembly GCA_035500135.1). Classification (GTDB taxonomy): domain Bacteria; phylum Myxococcota_A; class Polyangia; order Haliangiales; family Haliangiaceae; genus JABFXX01. The sequence continues at coordinate 6,686 of DATJXL010000004.1, read as the reverse complement.
ATCACCGCCCAGGCCGAGCTCGCGATCGAGCGCGGCGACCACGACGCGGCTGCGACCGAGCTGCGCGCGGTCCTCGCGGCCGATCCCGAAGATGCCTACGCGCGCGCGGCACTCGCCGACGTGCTGATGTGGACCGGCCACGCGGCCGAAGCCTCGGCGTTGCTCGCGGGTCGTGAGGCGATCGACAACCTGCTGGTGCGGCGTGCGATCGCCGAGCACCTCGCGCGTGGTCGGGAAGCCGACAAGTGGGAGCGCGCGATGCGCGATCGCATCGCGTCCGCGGCCGAGCGCGGCGACCGCATCCACATGCGCGAAGAAGCGCGGTTCGAGCTCGAGGCCGCCGGCGATGCGCGGCGCGCGCTCGCGATCGCGCTCGACGACTGGGCGGTCCAGAAGGAGCTCGCCGACGCGCGGCTGCTCGCCGCCGCCGCGAATGCCGCCGGCGATCCGCACGCGGCCGAGCCGGTGCGTGCGTGGGCGCGCGCGAATCACGTCGAGGATGCGCAGCTCGTGCACCTGCTCGGAGCCACGCCGTGAAGCGCGCCGCGCTCGCGGTCGCGCTCGTCGCGACGGCTGCACCGGTGGCGTGGGCCCACAAGCCGAGCGACGCGCACGTGCAGATCGCGGTCGCCGGTGCGCACGTCACCGGCACGCTCGCGGTCGCGCTGCGCGATCTCGACGGCGCGCTCGATCTCGACGCGGACGGTGACGGCTCGATCACGTGGAGCGAGGCGCTTGCCGCCGCGCCGCGCATCGACGCCTACGCGCGCGAGCGGCTCGCGATCGGCGATGGCTCCGCGCCGTGCCGCGTCGCGTTCGGCGCCGGCAAGCTCGTCGACTTCTCCGACGGCGCGTACTGGGCGATGCCGCTCGCCGGCGAATGCCCGGCGGCGCCGGATCGGCTCGTCGTGACCTACGCGCTGCTGTTCGACATCGACGCGCAGCACCGCGGCATCGTGCACGTGCAGGCGGCGCGCAGCTCGCGCACGATCGTCGTGCGCGACGTGCGGCCGATCGAGGTCGACGTCGGCGGACCGTCCGCGCTCGCGCTCGCGGGTGTCGCCGCAGCGCGCGTGTGGACGAGCCCGGCGGTGCTCCTGCTGCTCGCGTGCCTCGTGCTGCCGGTCGCGGCGGCGCGCCGCCGCGAGGTCGCGGTGGTGTTCGGCACGTTCGCGCTCGCGAGCAGCGCGCTGCAGCTGCTCTCGGCCGCCGAGCTCGTCTATCTGCCGCAGAGCTACTCGACGCTCGGGCTCGCGGCCGCGCTCGCGATCGCGGCCGTGGCAAACGTGCTGCGCGTCTCGACCGGCCGACGCGATCTCGCGTTCGAGCTCGGCCTGTTGCACGGCCTCGCCTGCTCGACCTGGCTGGAACAGGCCGCGCTCGCGCCGCATCGGCTCGCGCCGGCACTCTCGTTCGCGCTCGGGCTCGCGGCGGCGGAGGCTACATTCGTCGCAGTCGTCGTCGCGTCGGTGCTCGCCGTGCGGCGCACCCTGCTGGTTCGCGTGCTGGCCCGGATCGGTTTCGCGTGATCCGGCGGCGGTGCGCGCGCGTAGTCACTTCGGGGACACGATGCGCATGAAGCTCACCTGGGCGGTCGCGCTGTGCGCGTGCAGCGGCGGCGGTGACGACAAGCTGGACGTCCGCATTTCGGGCGAGCAGCTCGTCGAACGCGGCATGCCCGCGGCGATGTTCGCCGACGGTTGGGCGGTTCACTTCGATCACCTCGTCGTCTCGATCGGCGACGTCGAAGCGCGCACCGGCACCCAGCGGTCGTCGCTCGCCGTCGATCGTGCGGTCGAGCTCGCGCAGCCCGGCGCCGCGAACGGCCTCGCGCTCGGCGCGCTCGAGGCAGTCGACACGCCATTCGATCACGTCGCGTACACGCTGGCATCGGTGTGGATCCGTGCGACGGCCACCAAAGCCGACGACGTACGCCACCTCGATCTCCGCTTCACGCGCGCGCTCACCTACGACTGCGCCCTCGTCGGCGCCCCGCGCGCGCTCACCGCGACGCTCCACGTCGATCATCTGTTCCTCGACAACACCGAGGACGAGAACCTGCGGTTCCAGAAGATCGCCGACGCCGACGGCGTGCTCGGCGCCGCCGACGGCACGGTCGACGACGACGAGCTGGCGGCGACGCGAATCGACGGCGATCCTCTCTACCGCGTGCACTCGACGCTCGACTTCGACGGCCATCCGATCACGACCCTGCGCCAGTACCTCGCGCGCCGCATCGGGTCGTTCGGCCACGTCAACGGCGATGATCCCTGCAAGGCGATCGAGTGAGCTTTCGTGTTATGACCGCCGCTGTGAGCCGGGGGGCCACGCGACAGCAACGTCGGCGCGCGCGTCTCGCGCTCGTCGCCGCCTGCCTGTGGCTGTTCGGGTTCGAGCTCGTTCCCGACCTGCACCTCGCGCTGCACGACTACCTCGCGCCGCACACGCACGACGGCGACGGCATCTCGTTCGTGCACCGCCACGCGGATGGCACCGTGCATCGCATCTCGCCTGCGAAGCATCGTCGCGCCGGCGATGGCGCCGATATCGCGATCGAGCTCGAGCACGGCGCGCACAGCCTGGCGCACCACGCTGCCGCGGTTCGGCCCACGCTTCCCTCGCTCGTCGTACCCGTGCCCGTCGATCGCCGCCCTGTCCTCGTCAAGGCGGTTGCGGTCGACGAGCTGGTCTCGATCCCATCGGTCCGCGCCGTAGCTCGTGGGCCACCGTCGCACGCGTTCGCCTGATCTGTTCACGAACGCGTGATCGCCGGCCGACGCGGGTTTCTCTCCCTCGCGTCGCGCCGGTCGATCGCGTATTGCGCGCTCACTCGCAACTCGCTCGAGGACCATGTACGTCAAGACACGCTTGGCCGGCGGACTCGCCGGCATCGCCTTAGCTTGCGCCGCGCACGCGGCGTTCGCGCAGTCACCGCCCGATGGGGGCGTCCCCCCCGACGCGCCACCACCGGACGCGTCACCCGCCGCCAACGACGGCAGCGGCAGTGGAAGCGGGAGCGCTGCGCCCGCTTCCGGATCTGGCTCGGGATCCGCCGCCGAGCCCACCGGCTCGAGCTCCGGCTCCGGCTCGAATTCACGTGCGCCGTCGATCCCGACGCCGCGCGAAGCCGCTGCCGAGGTGATCGAAATCCACGGCCTCGCGCCGGCGCCGACCGGCTCGCTGCTCGAGCCCGAGCCGATCGCCGCGTCCGACACGTCGATCGACGCGCCGCAGCTGTCGTTGCGCCCGCATCGCCGCGCCGAGGATCTCACGCAAGAGGTGCCCGGCCTGTTCACCGTACAGCATGCCGGCGGCGGCAAGGCCCAGCAGTACTTCATGCGCGGGTTCGATCTCGATCACGGCACCGATCTCGCCGGCTTCATCGACGGCGTGCCGATCAACGCGGTCAGCCACGCGCACGGCCAGGGCTTCCTCGATCTGCACTTCATCATCCCCGAAGCGATCGACTCGCTCGAGGCGACGAAGGGCCCGTATTCGGCGCGGGTCGGCGACTTCGCGACCGCCGGCTCGATGAGCTTTCACCTCGCCGACCACGTCGACGACAACATCGCGCGCCTCGAGTACGGCACCGACGGCCACGAGCGCGCGGTCGTCGTCGATTCGCCCGATCTCGGGCCGAAATGGCGCGGCGTGATCGCCGCCGAGGTGTTCAAGGAAGATGGCCCGTTCATCCACTCCGAGGACTACGTGCGCATGAACTCGTCGATCAAGGTGACGCGCACGTTCGACGACACCAGCGAGCTGTCGCTGTCCGCGATGGGCTACAGCGGCACGTGGAACATGTCGGGCGTGTTGCCGGCGCGCGCGGTATGCGGCGAAGGCGACGGCACGCCGGTGCCCGCGCTGTACGCCGGGTCGCACTGCATCAGCCGCTGGGACTCGATCGATCCGAGCCAGGGCGGCGTCAGCCAGCGCTTCATGGAGCTCGCCGACTATCGCAAGCCGATCCCGCGCGGCGACATCGAGCTCTCCGCGTACTCGGTGCAGTCGAGCCTCCAGCTCTACCCGAACGACGGCATCGCCGCGTCGTTCCAGCCCGCCGGCATGCAGTACGGGTCCGAGGTCGAGCAAGACGACGGGCGCATCGAGTCCGGCGTCAACGCGCGCGTCACGCAGAACTACACGCTGCTCGACGCGCCGCTGCGCCAGACCTTCGGCGTGCAGGTCCGCCACGACATCATCGCGTCGCAGCTCCACCGCGACGAGGATCGCGTGCGGCTCGACGGCATGCCCGGGATCCCGGGGCCGATCGTCGACTCGGGCATCACCGAGACCGAGTCCGGCGCCTACGTCGAGGAAGACTGGAAACCGACCAGGTGGCTGCGCACGATCCTCGGCGGCCGCGCCGATCGCGTCGATGCCGACGTCAACAACGAGAGCCCGACCGCGGTGTACCAGATCAACGGCTACCGCGGACAGTCGCAGTTCTCGCCGAAGGCGAGCGTCGTCGCGACGCCGGAGCAGCACGTCGATCTGTTCGCGAACTTCGGGCAGGGTTTTCACTCCAACGACATCCGCACCGTGTTCGTCGGCGGCCAGACCACGCTGCTCGCGCGGGCGACCGGCGGCGAGCTCGGCACGACGATCCGGCCGATCCCCGGCATGTCGGTGTCGACGGTCGGGTTCCTGCTCGATCTCACGTCCGAAGAAACCATCGACGGCGACACCGCGTCGACCGATCCGTCAGGCCCGACGCGCCGCTACGGCGCCGAAATCACCGCACGCTACCAGTATCAGAACAGGCTCTACGCGGAAGGCACATACACGTACGCGCACTCGCGCTACACCGACGAGGCCGACATCCAGGCCGGCGCGGCCTACGTCGCGCTCGCGCCGGTGCACACGCTGTCGGCCGAGGTCGGCGGCTTCCAGCCGATCGGCGGCGGCTACACGTTCGTCGGATCGCTCAACGTCCGCGCGATGTCGGACCGGGCCGGCATCGAGGACAACTCGCTGACCGCGACCGGCTTCACGCTGTTCAACGGGCTCGTCGGCGTGCGCTGGAAGTACTGGGACGCATCGCTCGTCGTGCTCAACATCGCCAACACCAACTGGCGAGAGGGTCAGTTCAGCGTCAATTCGCGACTGCCCGGTGAAGGCCCCAACCCGCCGGTCGGCATGAGCTTCACGCCCGGCAATCCGCGCGAAATCCTCCTCCAGCTCTCGGCGAGGTTCCACTAATGATGCGCTCCATCTTCGTGCTCACGGCGCTCGCCGCGTGCGACGTGTCCACCACCGACAACTTCCAGAACCCGCCGCCCGGGCCGCCCGACGACTGCACGCAGATCGACGCGCTGCCCGGGTGCGAGAACGGCTCCGTCTCGTACTCGTGTACGACGTATCGTCCGGACTATTGCGACGGCTGTGGCCAGCCCGGCATCGAGCTCCATCAGGGTCCAAATCTCGTATGCGACGCTGGCACGCCAGGCCCGACCGTCGGCGGCACGTCGTCGACCCTGTTCTGCTGCGCGCCGTACGGCACCTACGACAGCGACTGCGTCTCGACCACCGAGATCGCCGGCTGCACCGGGAGCTCGTTCGGCATCTCGTGCACGGGCGAGATCGCGCCGTCCGATGCGGCCGCGACGCTGACCTGCGGCAACGAGATGCCCGGCACCGGCGGAGCGAAGGATTACTGCTGCACGTCGTCGCCGCCCGCGGCCACCTGCGCGTACGACGCGACCGTGACCGCCTGCACCGGGGTCGCGATCGGATACACCTGCGCGGGCGCGGCGCCGCCGTTCGAGGGCGACCCGTCGCTCGCGTGCACGGAGGCTGCCACTTCCGGCTCGGGGGCCAGCTACTGCTGCATTCCGTTCGCGCAGTCGGCCGATACCTGCCACGAGGACGCGGCCGTCACCGGCTGCGGGGCAGGCGACTACCGCTTCACGTGCGCGAATGGCGATCAACCGATGACATCCAATCCGCTCCTGACATGCAGCGCCGGCACTGGCGGCAGCGGAGGAGCCGCATATTGCTGTCGGTTGTGAACGGCGATGTCACCGTGCTCGTCGTAGCCCGCCGCCCCCGCCGGGCATGCTCATCGATCCCCAGACCGAAGCGACCGCCGTCGAGACGTTCGACCGCTATCAGATCGGCCACGCCGACGCGAGCGCGACCGTGACCTGGGTCGACGGCCTCGCGACGATCGTGCGCGGCTCGTTCGTCGATCTGCAGTACAGCCCGTCCACCACGCGGCATCCATCGATCGAGACCGTGTCCTTGCCGAGCGATCTGGTCGGATACGAGCAGGGCGTCGAGCAGGCCTACGTACAGGGCGAGCTGCGCTGGGACACGCGCGCCGCGGCGTCGCCGTGGGAGCCGCAGCATCTCCCCGCGGTCGGCTCGTATCTGGACGGCTTCGGCGGCTACGTGCAGGGACTGGACGGTGCGAGCAGCTACTGGCGCTATGGCTTCGACGCCCAGCAGTACCTCCGGATCGCGCCCGGGCCGCGCGTGCTCGAGCTGCGTCTGTACGGCGAGGCCGTCACCGGCAGCGTCGGCGAGGTACCGTTCAGCGAGCTGCCGCACCTCGGCGGCGACTTCCTGCGCGGCTACGTCTACGACCGCTTCCGCGATCGCGTCGCCGCGCTCGCGACCGTCCAGTATTACTGGGATGTCTCGACCTACGCCGATGTCTACCTGTTCGTCGACGCCGGGCGCGT
>DATJXL010000003.1:0-54400 GCA_035500135.1 Kofleriaceae bacterium | reverse complement strand
GTGCCAGGGGCCGCGAGCAGCCCGGTCTCGCGATCGATGCTCGCGCGCTCCAGGCCAGCCGGCGCGTCGCCGACGACCGCGCGCTGCGGGCGATCGCCTTCGGCGGCGCGTATCGCGCGCATCCACAGCGGCAGCGCGGCATGTGCGCCGTCGCCGTGCTCGCCGAGCTTGGTTTGCGGATCGTCGAAGCCGATCCACGCCGCGGCGAGCACGCGGCCGGTGAAGCCGACGAACCACGCGTCCGTGTCGTCGTTCGTCGTGCCGGTCTTGCCGGCGGCCGGTCGGCCCAGCTGTTCGCCCGCCGCCGCAGCCGTACCGCGCGTCACGACCGCCGCCATCATGTCGCGCAGCTGGAACGCGGTGCGCTCGTCGAGCACGCGCCCGCCGTCGGCCTGGACGCGCTCCGCCGGATCGGCGCCTGCGGTCGCCGCGATGCGATCGTAGCGGCGCGACGGCGGCAGCCACGCGTCTTCCGGCACGCTCGCGTCGAACAGGTCGCGCGTGCCGCGCGACACGCGCACCGCGAACCGCGGCGCGATCGCCCAGCCGCCGCGCGCGATGATCGCGTACGCGCGCGCGAGCTCGATCGGCTTCACGCACGACGCGCCGAGCGCCATCGGTCGCACCTCGGCGAGCGGCGTCGTGATGCCGAGCGCGCGCGCGAACGCGATCACCGGGCCCGGGCCGACGCGATCGAAGACGTCGATCGCGGGCGCGTTGAGCGACGCCGCGAACGCGTCTTGCGAGAGCACGAGGCCGCGAAACTTGCCGCCGGATTTCGGCTTCCACGCCGTGTTCGTCGCCTCGTCGTACTCGGCGATCGGCGCGTCGCGCAGCGCGGTGCCGGGCGTGATCGCGGCGGCGTCGAGCGCGGCGCCGTAGACCATCGGCTTCCACGCCGAGCCGGGCTGCCGGCAGCTCTGCATCATGCGGTCGAAGCCGTCGCCGCGCCAGGCGAGGCCGCCGACGAGCGCCTCGACGTAACCGGTGTCGTGATCCCACACGAGCGCGGCGAGCTCGGGCGGCTGGCCGTGTTGCTTCCAGCTCGCGGCATGCGCGACCGCGTCGGCCTGCAGCTGCGTGCCGAGCGCGGGCAGCGCGGCGGTCTGGATCACGAGCCCGCCGCGCGCGAGCTCGTCGGGCAACGCGCTCGCGACGAGCCGGCGGACTTGCTCGGTGTACCAAGGCACGCGCGTGCCGTAGCTCGGGCGCGGGCGGTGGAGCTCGATCGGCGCCGCGGCGGCGCGGGCGCGCGTCGCTTCGTCGATCAGGTTCGCGCGCGCCATGCGGGCGAGCACCTCGTCGCGTCGAGCACGCGCGTCGGCGCCGTGATGGAACGGATCGAGCCGGCCCGGCGCCTGGATCAGACCGGCGAGCAGCGCGGCCTGCGGGAGATCGAGCTCGCGCACGTCGCGGTCGAAGTACGCGCGCGCGCCGGCCGCCATGCCGTAGGCGCCTTCGCCGAGGAACACGAAGTCGAGGTAGGTCTCGAGCACGTCGTGCTTGCTCCACCGCCGCTCGATCGCGCGCGCGAGCAGCGCCTCGCGTACCTTGCGACGCATGCTGCGCTCGGTGCCGATCTCCGAAGGCAGAAGGTTGCGCGCGACCTGCTGCGTGATCGTCGACGCGCCCTCGACGACGCGGCCCGCGCGGTAGTTCTCGATCGCGGCGCGCGCGATCGCTTGATAATCGACGCCGCGGTGCTGAAAGAACCGCACATCTTCGGCCGCGAGCACGGCCTCCACGAGCTGCGGCGGCAGATCGTCGAGCGGCACGAGCGTGCGGTGACCGACGACCTGGCCGTCGCGAAACGGCAGCTCGGCCAGGTGCGAGCCGTCCGCAGCGAGCACGAGCGAGGTCTGCGGCGCCTGCGTGCGCCAGTCGTCGAGATCGGGCACGTCGGGCAGGTCGCGCGCCCACCCGCGCAGCGTGAGCGCGACGATCGCGGCCGCGATGATCGGCAGCGCGATCGCGAGCCACAGCATCGCCACGATCGGGAGCCGCCACCACCAGCTACCGTCGCGGCGGTTGGCGACCACGACCCGTACGAGAAGATGGCTCGCCACGGCTCGCCTAGCGCGCCTCGCGAAACAGCGTCATCTGCTGCGGTGGGCCGAGCACGCGTGCACGCGGCCCGAGCACGCCGGCGATCGCCTCGGCGCGCTCGCCGGTGAGGTAGACCTCGCGCGCCCCCGATTGTTCGATCCAGGCCAGCAGCTGCGCGCGCGTCGCCGCGAACGGCCACGTGAAGTCGCCGCCGGCGAGCGCGACGCGCGCGATCGGTCCGTCGCCGGTGCGCGCGCGATCGCCCGCGACGCGCAGCTGGACGTCGCCGGTCGTGCGCAGCTTCATCGCGCCGACCCGCGCGGCCGCGTCGCACAGCGCGCGCGAGCACGCGAGCTTGACGTCGAGCTGCGCCGCGACCTCGAGCGCGTCGACGATCGAATCGGCCGCGACGATCGGCCGCTTGCCCGCCGCCAGCTGGCTCTTCGCCCACTTCGTGACGCGCGCGGCGGCTTCTCCGATCGTCGGCAGGCGAGCCGCGTCGGCCGGCACCGCGACCACGACCGCGTCGCACGCGCGCACCTCCGCCGGAGCGTCGCAACCGCTCGTGCGGATCGCCCCCGCGTACAGGACGCGGCGCACGCCCAGGTCCACGTACAGCGCCGCCGCGCCGATGCCGCGACCCGACGGGATGAGCTCGAGCCGCAGCGTGCCGAGCGTGAACGGCTTGCGCAGCGGGACCGCGAGGTGACCTGCCCCGGCATCGAGCAAGGCGAGCGTCTCGCGCGTGCCGATCAGCTGGCCGTGAGCGGCTGCGCGCGCCTTGCCGACGCGCTCCGCCGAGCTCGCGAAGCACACGTCGCGCCGCCGGCGCGCGTCGCACCAGATCGGCGTGCCGGTGATGTGAACGCCGTCGCGCCACGTGACGGCGGCGGTCGCGGCGATGCGCGTGCGGCGGACCACGCCACAACTTACACCACGCCGTCGGATCTGCCCGCGGGAGGATGCCCGACGAGTGGCCCGGCATGGTTCGGCGTGCGCGACGGCCGCGCCAACTATTCGATCACGGTCGACGGCAGCGCGCCGCTGTCGAGCATGCGCTCGAGCTCTTCCATGACCTTGAGCAGCTGCTCGCGCGTCGCCTCGTCGACATCGAACACGATGCCCATGCCGGGAGGCTCCTCGTCTTGCGCGAGGATCGTGTGCGAGACCTTGCCGACGAGCGACAGCGGTTGCGCTTTGCCCGGCACGGTGACGAGCATGTGCACCTGCGACGTCTCGGGCAGCGGCTTGTCGGTGAACAGGAACAGGCCCTCTTCGTTGATGTCCTTCGTGAACGTGTTGGCGGGGCCTTCGACCGCGCCGTACGTGACCTGCAGCCGCACCGGGAGGCGCCGCTTCTCGCGCAGGTTGATCAGGCCGCCGCGCACGAACCCGTTGAGGTAGTTGATCTTCTCGCGCTCGGAGCCGCCGAGCGCCACGACGATGCCGCGGGGCTCCTCGCGCGAGCCGACGACGGTGCCGCGCAACGTCACCCGCCAGCCGCCGACGTCGAGGTCGATGCGCAACGTGGCGCCGTTGTCGACGTGCTCGTCGTGCGGGACGAACACGGTCCAGTCGCGCGGATCGAAGATCTTGATCCACTCCGACTGACTGTTCAGACGGAGCTCCAGCCGGACCGGTCCCACCGCCCCATCGTACGACAGACGCGCAGCTATTGGATCGCGATGTGTAGCGTCAGCGGCTTGCCGGCGCGGACCAGCTGGACCGTGACGTTCCGCGCGCTTGCCGCGCGCGCGTAGAGATCCGCGGTGTCGTCCAGCGAATGCAGCGGCTGGCGATCGACGGAGGTGATGACGTCGCCGGTGCGCAGCCCGGCCTTCGCGAACAACGAGTCGGGCGCGATGGCGTCGAGACGCGCGCCATCCGCGGTGAAGGTGCCGCGGACGGACGCGGTGAGGGTCGTGAAGTTCGCGAGCGCGGAGGTCACGTCGGATCGCGTGAGCCGGCTGGGGAGCGCGGAGGTCGAGGGCTCGGTCGTCGAGACGGCGGGGATGATGGAGGCGGGGGCGGGAACCGGGACGGCGATCGGCGGAGCGGGCGGCGGAGGCGGAGGTGCGGCAGCGGCGGCGGCAGCGGGTGCGGCAGCGGCCACGGCAGCGGGTGCGGCAGCGGCGGCGGGTGCGGTAGCGGCAGCGGCAGCGGGTGCGGGAACGGCGACGGCGACCGGGGCTGGAGCCGCGGCGACGGGCGCTGTCACGGTGATCGTGACGGTGCCTGGCGCGGCTGCGACGGCGGCAGGCGCGGCGGCGACGGCGGCAGGCGCGGCGGCGACCGGCGCCGCCACGGGCGCCGCGGGTGGGAGCCCTTCATCGGCTGTCGCGACGCGGACGCCGCCTTCACCGGCCTCGATCGGGCGCGGAGCCTCGGTGGCGCGAACCGGGGCGTCGGCGTACGGATCGATCGGCTGCGGGCCGTCGGATGCCTTGGCAGGCGTGCGCGAGGGCCGGCGATGCCAGGCGGGATCGGGCGCGGCGAGCAGCACGGTCGTGCCATCGGCGGCGGCGAGCGTCACCTCGTCGTCGTCGATGTCGCGGACCTCGAAGCCCTCGACCTTCTCGCCGACCTCGGCGAGCACCGCCTTGTTGGTGTTGCGGTCGAAGAAGAGAGCCTGGTCGGTGTCGGGCAGGACCCGGACCACGCGGAGCGGGATCTTGCCGCCGTCGGCAATCGCGAGCGACGTGGGCAGCATCACCATCAGAGCGACACGGAGGAGACGCATGGCCGCCGATCCGTGCAAGCAGCGATCCTCGTCGGAAAAACGGCAAGACCCGGAAACCGCGCCGCTCCCAGAACCCGCTGTGAAATCGCGACTACAGCCCGCGTGCGTCGACGACACGCGCGGAGTGAAGGAAGTGTTAACCCGCTTTCGGCTTCTCTTTTTCGAGCTCCGAAAGATCCAGGTCTTCGAGCTCCTTCAAATCCTCGGCGGTGAGCGACGGCCCGACCGGGCCGCTCTGATCCTTCTTGCCGTGCCCATCGTCGTCCTTGCCGGCTGCTGCGCCAGCCCCGAGCTGCTTCGCGGTCTCGCCCTTGGGAGCCTCGAGCAGGCCCATCTTGGCCTTGAGCTCGTTGAGCGCCTCGTCCTCGCCGCCGCCGGGGCCCTGCTCGAGCTGCAGGAACTTCGATTCGAGTGTGTCGCCCGACAGCTCGCCCGCGAGCTCGGCACCGGCCTCGGCCTCGGCTTCCATGAGCTGGATGCGCTCGGCCATGCGATCGAACGTGTCGAACGCGCTGGTGTCGCCGAGGCCCTGCATCGTGTTCGCGATCTGCTGCTGCGCCTCCGCGCGCTTCTTGCGCGCGATCAGGATGTTCTTCTTGCGCTTCGCCTCTTCGATCTTGTTGTTGAGCAGGCGCAGCGCGTCCTTCAGCTTCTCGACCGCCTGCTTCTGGGAGATCCACTGCTGCTGGAACTGCTGCGCGATCGTCTCGTGCTCCTGCTTGCGCGCGAGCGCCTGGCGCGCGAGGTTGTCGTCACCGGCGCGCACCGCGACCATCGCCTTGCGCTCCCACTCCTTCGACTTGTCCGTCTCCGCCGTGTACTGCTTCTGCAGCTTTTTCTCGTCGGCGATCGCCACCGCGACCGCCTTCTTCGCCTCGACCAGCTGCTGCTGCATTTCGAGCAGCACCTGTGACAGCATCTTTTCCGGATCCTCGGCCTTCGTGATGAGGTCGTTGATGTTCGACTTGATCAGCGTGCCCAGTCTGGAAAAGATCCCCATGGCTTTCATCGAGCGTACGAGATCAATGGGGTACCCGCAACGATGACCGCCACCAGTCTGCCGCGCCACGTCGGCATCATCATGGACGGCAACGGCCGCTGGGCGCAGCAGCGCGGAAGGCCTCGGCTCGACGGGCATCGCGAAGGCGCCGAGAGCGTTCGCGACATCACGCGCGCGGCGCGCCAGCTCGGCATCGAAGCGCTGACCTTGTATGCCTTCTCGTCACAGAACTGGGCGCGGCCGCCGGACGAGGTCGCCGGCCTCATGCAGCTGCTGCGCGAGTTCTTGATCGACGAGCGCACCGAGATCCTGGACAACGGCATCCGGCTCGAGGCGCTCGGCGAGGTCGAGCGCCTGCCGGCGCTCGTGCGCGAGCCGCTCGATGAGCTACGCGCGGCGTCGCGCGGCAATTCCCAGATGGTGCTCACGCTCGCGCTGTCGTACGGCGGCCGCGAGTCGATCGCGGCGGCGGCGCGGGCGGCGGCGCGCGCGATCGCGGCCGGCGAGCTGCGCGTCGAGCAGCTCGACGTCGATCGCTTCGGCGCGTTCCTGCCGACCGCGCAGCGGCCGCCGCTCGACTTGCTGATCCGCACGTCCGGCGAGCGGCGCGTGTCGAACTTCATGCTGTGGGAGCTCGCCTACGCCGAGCTCGTGTTCGTCGACGTGCTGTGGCCCGAGTTCCGCCGCCAGCACCTCTACAAGTGCATCGAGGAGTACGCCGCGCGCGAGCGCCGGTTCGGCCTGACGTCGGCGCAGCTTGCCGATTCGTCGGACGTGTAGTTAGCTGCAGCTGCCTTGGCTCTCGGCAACCTCGCGCAGCGGTTCCTGGTCGCGGTCGTCGCAGCGCCGATCCTGTTGCTCGTGCTCCACTACCACCGGCCCGAGCCGTGGTGGGCGATGGTGTTCGTCGCCTCGCTGCTCGCGATGCGCGAGCTGTTCGCGATGATGCTGCCCGCGGAGGACCGCACGCCGGCGCTCGTGATCGGCGCGGTCGCGTGCGCCGCGTTCTACTGGCTCGATCCGACCGCGCTCCTGCGCTACCACGGCCTGCCGCATCGCCTCGCCGGGCTCGCGGTCGAGGGCAACGCGCTCGCGTGCGCGATCGCGGTCGTCGCACCGGCGCTGTATTACCTGTTCCGGTTTCGCGACATCCCGTCGGTCGCCGGCCGCTACGCCGCGACCGTGCTCGGGATCGTCTACGCCGGTTTTCTCACCACGTACCTCGCGAAGCTCAAGCTGATCGATCCGAACGAGGGCGGCGACACGGTCGTGATCGTGCTGCTCGTCGCGTGGGTCGCCGACACCGGCGGTTACTTCGCGGGCCGCTTCCTCGGCAAGGCCAAGCTCTACGAGGCGGTCTCGCCGAAGAAGACCTGGGCCGGCGCGTGGGGCGGGCTCGCCGGCTCGGTGCTCGGCGTCGCGGTGCTCAAGGTCACGTTCGCGGACTGGCTGACGTGGCTCGACGTGCTCGCGATCGCGATCCCGGGTGGCATCCTCGGTCAGATGGGCGATCTCTCCGAGTCGCTGATCAAGCGCTCGGTCGGCGTGAAGGACTCCGGCGCGCTGTTGCCCGGCCACGGCGGCTTGCTCGACCGCATCGATGCGGTCCTGTTCATCGCGCCGTACGTCTACGCGTACTTGCTCGTCGCAGCCGGCTAGCTAGAGCCCGCGATACGCGCGCCAGAGCTTGAACTTGGTGTTGCCGAGGCACGCGAGGATGCCGGCGGTGATCAGCATGCCGCCGAAGGCGAGTCCGATCGCCGCGATCACCGCCATCGGAGCCTTGTCGTTCACCATGCTGCCGAGCACGAACAGCGCGAGCAACACGATCACGCCGAGAATGATGCTCGCGATCCCCGAGCCGAGCAGGCTCTTCGCTCGCCCGGATAGTGCCTGGATGCCGGTGATCAGGAACCCGAGCGACATCGCGAATCCGACGAACGTTTGCACACCGACACCGACGCCGAGCGACATGAGATTTCCGAGCAGCCCGAGGCCGCCGTAGATGATCCACATGATGGCCGCAGCGGTGACCGTGCCGGGACGAGACGTCTGCTGCCCAGGAAATTGTGGCTGACCGGGGAAGGGCGGCTGTCCGTACGGCGGCTGTCCGTAGGGCGGCTGTCCATACGGCGGCTGTCCGGGATATTGCGGTGTGGCCATGGCCGACTCTCGCACGTCGGCGTCGGGTTGGGACGGACCCAGTGGCGCGCGCAAGCGCGCGAGATCACGCGCGCGGCGTCTGGCCGAGCGGCTGCAATGAGCGCCGCACCATGACCTGGTTCGATCGCTGGCTGGAGCCGCTCGCGTTCGTGATCGCCGCGGCGATCCTGCTCGTCAAGACGTGCTGACTACGCGGGCATCTGATCGAGGAACGTGCGCGCGTGGCTCGCCCAGTCGCTCGCGCCGTCGAGCTCGAGGTAGCGCTCGAGGTGCTGCTTGGCCTGCTGTGTGCCGCCGACGTGCGCGAGCATGAGGCCGAGGTTGTAATGCGCGTCGGCGAAGTCGGGCGCGGAGGCGCACACGCGGCGCAGCTCGGAGATCGCGAGCTCGGTCTCGCCGAGGTCGTCGAGCAGGTTGGCGAGGTTGTAGCGAGCCTCGGGCTGAGACGGATCGTGCTCGAGCGCGCGCTCGTACAGCTTGCGCGCCTCTTCCAGCTCGCCGCCGCGATACACGAGGTTGCCGAGGTTGGTCAGCGCGGCCGCCATGCCGGGCTCGAGGTCGAGCGCCTGGCGGAACAGATGCTCGGCGGTGGTCGAATCGCCGCGATCCTCGGCCGCGCACGCCTCGACGAAGAAGCGATACGCCGTCGTGCCGGAGTTCGCTTCGGTCGGGGAATCCTCGATCGCCTGCGGCGCGCTCGGGTCGACGCGCGGCATCGCGAGCACCTCGGTGACGTGCTCGCCGAAGCTCGGCAGGTTGAACGCCATCACGACCTGGCCGCTCGCCGGCTCGAACGCGCGATCCTCGGCGAGCGCGACGATGGTCTCGCCGTCGGAGCACACGCGCAGCTTCGAATGCGGATGCGTGTCGTCGGGCAATACGCGCTTCAAGCCCTCGACGGCCTTGCGCACGTGCTGCAGCGGGATGTCGGCGGCGACCAGATCCTTGGCCGACTTCACGGCGACGAGGTCGCGGAACGTGTAGTAGAAGCGGCCGCCCTTGCGCACGGTCGGGCCGACGAAGCCGGTTTGCATCCAGTAGCGCAGCCGCGACTCCTGCACGGCGAGGATGCGGGCGACATCGCGAATCGAATAGAGCTCGATCATGGGGTCCTCCGTTGCGCTTCGACGCCCATGCTGAACAGCAGCTCGGCGCCGCGCGCGCGGCTCTCGACATCGATGTGCGGCGCCGCGAGGTCGCAGCCGGCGACGCGGCGGGCCTCGCCGAGCGCGATCCGGCGCGCGTGGTCGCGGCAGCGATCGTCGGCGGCGTACAGGAACGCGACGCGCTGCGCGGTGGAAGCATCCGGCAAATCGCTGACGCGATCGGCGGTGCGCGCGAGGTCGACGGTGAGCATCGTCGAGCCGGCGTAGGCGTCGCCGGTCAGCTCGCCTTCGGTCAGGACGCGCGCGGCGCCGTGCAGGATCTCGACGGCGATCGGCGCGAGCCGGACCTGGACGTCGCGCTCGAACAGCGACACGCGGCGCGCGAGCGCCATCGGCTTTCTGGGCGGCAAGGGCGCAGGGGCTGCGCGGCGCGCGCGGCGAGACGGGGGCATCCCGAAAATGCTAGAGGACCCGCCGAACCGCCGCCAATTTTCGGTGCTATCGTGGGGGCGTCGATGACCCTGGACGTCAAGCGATATCCGATCCTCGTCGTCGACGACGAGCAGGACAACCTCGACGCCTTCCGGTTCAACTTCAAGAAGACGTTCGACATCCTGACCGCGACCTCCGGCCCGGAGGCGCTCGGAATCCTGGCCGACAAGGATGTCGCGGTCGTGGTCACCGACCAGCGCATGCCGAAGATGACCGGCGTCGAGCTGCTCCGCGAGATTCGCGCGCAGCGCCCGGAGACGGTCGGCATCATCCTGACCGCGTTCACCGACGTCGACGTGCTGATCGAGGCGATCAACCTCGGCCAGGTCTATCGCTACATCACGAAGCCGTGGGACGCGAAGGACGTGCGCGGCGTCCTGCAGTACGCGATCGAGCGCTTCCACCTGCTGCGCGAGAACAAGAAGCTCGCCGCGCAGCTGCAGGAGTACACGGGGTACTTGAACCAGCAGCTGCACGGCCAGTTCGACTACGGCAACATCATCGGCGAGTCGACCGCGCTCAAGGACGTGCTCGCGAAGGTCGAGCAGGTCGCGACGACCTCGTCGACCGTGCTCCTGCGCGGCGAGACCGGCACCGGCAAGGAGCTGGTCGCGCACGCGATCCACATCAACTCGCCGCGCGAGGAGAAGCCGTTCGTGCGCGTCAACTGCGCGGCGCTCGCGCCCGGCGTGCTCGAGAGCGAGCTGTTCGGGCACGAGAAGGGCAGCTTCACCGGCGCGGTCGAGCGCCGGCGCGGCCGGTTCGAGCTCGCCGACGGCGGCACGCTGTTCCTGGATGAGGTCGGCGATCTGCCGATGGAAGTGCAGATCAAGCTCCTGCGCACGCTGCAGGAACGCGAGCTCGAGCGCGTCGGCGGCAACGAGACGATCAAGGTGGACGTGCGGGTGGTCAGCGCGACGAACCGCAACCTCGAGAAGATGATCGAGGACGGCGAGTTCCGCGAGGATCTGTACTACCGCCTGAACGTGTTCCCGATCGTGCTGCCGCCGCTGCGCGAGCGCCTGGACGATCTGCCGGTGCTCGTGCACCACTTCGTCGCGAAGTTCGCGAGGCAGATGGGAGTGGCGGCCGCGCCGGCCACGCCGGAAGCGCACGCGAAGCTGCGCGAGTACAACTGGCCGGGCAACGTGCGCGAGCTCGAGAACATCATCGAGCGCGCGATGATCCTCGCGAAGGGCGCGCCGCTCGCGGCAGGTCACCTCGATTTCGGACGGCGCGCGCAGGCCACGACTCCGCATCAGTCGGGCAGCATGCCGGTGCCGGTCGCTGCGCCTGGTGCGACGCCGGTTGCAGCGGCCGACGACGGCAAGAGCCTCGCCGAGCGTCTGCTCGACAGCGAGCGCAAGGAGATCGTCGCCGCGGTCGAGAAGTCGCGCGGCAACATCGCGAGCGCGGCGCGCACGCTCGGCATCAACCGCTCGACGCTCTACTACCGGCTGCGCAAGCACGGTCTCGAGCACCTCCTGCCCACGAAGGTGCAGGTCGGCGGGGACGAGCCGGTCGCAGGCAACGGCGGCGAGCCAACTTAGGTCGACTTGCGCGGCGTAACTCCGGGCTTATCGTAGAGGGGCTGCCATGACGCTGCGGGACGCGTTGCAGGACGCCTACACGTGGGGAGCCGATCACGGCACGCTCGTCCTCGTCGCGGCGATCGCGATCCCGCTCGTCGGAGCGCTCGCGGCGCAGCTCGGCAAGGGCGGGCGCACCGATGCCGACGGGCGCGCGATCGCGTCGGTCGTGATCGGGCTCGGCGTGATCGCGATGCTCGGCGAGATCGTCGCGCTGCACCTCGCGCACGCGTACTTCGACACCGGCGTGCTCGACGCCGACATCCGGCTCGTGGTCGCGCCGATCGCGTGCCTCGCGAGCAGCCTCGTCGCGATTCGCTGGGTGTTTCCACTCGGCGAGCTGCGCGGTGCGCGCATGGCACGCGACCTCGCGCTGCTGTTCGCGGGCTGCTGGGCGCTCGTGTGGTTCTTCTCGATGTTCCAGGGCTGGAGCATCATGTTCTACGGTCGCTTCGTCGAGCTGCTGGTGATGCTCGCGATCGCCGGCTGGTACCTGCGCAAGCTGTTCAAGCGCACGTTCGCTTAGCCGCGCCGCACCTGATGCTACCATCGCGGCGTGCGTGCTCTGTTCATCGTCGATCCGCTCGAGCGACTCCAGCTCGCCGGCGACACGTCGTACGCGCTGATGCTCGAGGCGGCGGCGCGCGGCTGGGACGTGTGGACGTGCCAGCTCGAGCACCTCGGGCTGGTCGGCGACGACGCGATCGTCGACGCGGTGCCGACGATCGTGTCACCCGCGGTCGAGCCCGCGGATGCATTTCAGATCGAAGCGCGCGCCGCGAAGCGGCTCGGCGACTTCGACGTCACGGTGATGCGCAAGGATCCGCCGGTCGACGTCGCATACCTGCACGCGACGTGGATCCTCGAGCACGGGCGCGGCAAGACGCTGCTCGTCAACGATCCGCGCGGGCTGCGCGAGCTCAACGAGCACCTCGCCGTGCTGCGGTTTCCCGCGCTGACGCCGCCGACGATCGTCACGCGCTCGACGGAGCGGTTGCGCGCGTTCCAGAAGGAGCAGGGCGGCGCGATCGTCGTCAAGCCGGTCGACGGTTACGGCGGGCTCGGCGTGTTCGTCGTGCGCGACGGCGATCCGAACGGCTCGTCGATCCTCGAGACGTCCACGGATGCGGGACGGAAGTGGACGATCGCGCAGCGGTTCCTGCCGGAGGTCGCCGCCGGCGACAAGCGCATCGTGCTCGTCGACGGCGAGCCGATCGGCGCCGTGTTGCGCGTGCCGGCCGCGGCCGAGGCGCGCGGCAACCTGCACGTCGGCGGGAAACCGGTCAAGTGCACGCTCGACGCGCGCGACCGCGAGATCATCGCGGCGGTCGCGCCGACGTTGCGCGAGCACGGCCAGATCCTCGTCGGTCTCGACGTGATCGGCGGCATGCTGACCGAGCTCAACATCACGTCGCCGACCGGCATCCGCCACATCGCGCGACTCGACGATCGCAACGTCGCGGCACCGGTGCTCGACTGCTTCGAGCGACTCGCGAAGTCCGGCGCGCTTCGGACGTAGCGGACGTAGCGGCCGGCCGCCGGCCAAAGCGGGAGTGTGCCCCGAAAGGGGGCGATTCCTTAATACCCGGCCATCTTCCTCAGGACCCTGACCAGACGTCTGTAACTACGGGCCTCGATACGCAGAACGCTCGCGCCGCTCTGACTGCACTCGCACCGAGTTCCGACGCGATTAGCACGGCGTTTCCTCAAAACCCGACGGAACTAGAACCGCGCTAAGCACCCGACGGCGACCTGGGTGCAGCTCGACCCCGTGTTCCAGAGGTCACGATCCGCGAGGCGCGAGGCGCTTAAGAGCCGGGTGCACGGGCACTCCGACAGATCGTTAGCTATAGCTCGCAACTCGCAACGTGATCGTCGCCGGATGTGGTGCCGGGCAGGTTGCCTGCCTCCCGCGCTATCCTAGTGCGGTGCGGAGCCTGGCACTGATCGGAGGGCTTGCCGCTTGCGGCGGACCGTCATCGCCCGCATCGCCGGCACCGCCTGCCGCCGCGTCACCGCCTGTCGGCGCGTCGACCGTGCCGACAGCGCCCTCCGATGCAGCTTGCCAGATCTGCCCGGATCTCGGGACTTGGCCGTTCAAGCCCGAGGCGGGCGACGTCCTCTTTACGATGGCACGGACAGATACCGGGCCTGTAATGCCGCCCACGCGCTACGTCGTTACATTGTTCCGCGATCATCGCGTCGAATTCCGGGGCGACGGTGCTCAAGGTGACGAATGCCGGGCCAGCGAGCGACTCCTACCGGAGCGTGCAGCGGAGGTTGACTCCGCACTTACCGAGCTGATGCGGTTCGCGAACGAATATGACGGCTACGATCGGACCGATGCAGCGAAGTACCTGCTTACGTACTCGCGCGTCTCTGGAGAGACCAAGACGATCCATCACTATCGCGGGGATCAATCGAAGGACTCGGTTGAGCTAGCAGGAATAGAAGACCGGATGGTGGCGCTACTTGGGGTTGATGGCTGGACGAAGTATCGGTATCCGTCCAGGGATGTGATGCTTGACTGCTTGGTGAAGCAGCTAAGCTCGCGCGCAGCTCACTAGATCGCGCACCCGCAGTGCGGACAAGTCGGCTGCGGCAGCGCCGTCCCCTTGAGCACATCATGAAGCGACACATCCAGGAGCTTCGCGATGCGGAACGCGATCGTGGTGCTCACCTCGGTGCGCCCTTCCGTCAGTTCGACGCGCTGGCTGTGCGAGATCGGCAGGGCGCGTTCGACGGTGATCCAGTTGCCGAAGCGACCGCGCAGCGCCCGCAGCACGTGGATCACGTTGCGCTGCTCGTCGCGAGATAGGTCACGGTACGCCACGGCTACTCGTCCTCGAGCTTCGGCCAGACCCGCGATCAAACGCATGCACGATCGGTTCATGGACGACCAGGACCTGTACTGGGATCGCTACGCGTACCGCACCCTCGGCGAGAGCGGCATGCACGCCGTCAAGGAGCGGTTCGGCTACTCGCTCAGATCGCGCGTCCCCCACGCCATGTACGCGGAGATCATGCTCCGTCTCATCTGCCACAACGTCGCGCAGCTCATCCTGGCCGTGCAGGAGTTCAACGTCGATCCGCGCTACTGGGCGCAGGAGCTGATCGCCAAGCTGCCCGACCTCGGCACCACGATGCCGCCAAAGACCGAGCTTGAGCGGCTCGGTGTGCCGCCGAACGAGATCAAAGCGGACACGCACGCCACGAAGATCGCGGTGTTGGTGCGGCACGGGATCTGCTTCGTGCTCCCGCGGAGCCGAGGTAGATTCGATGGCCGAGCAAGACGAAGAAGTCATGGGTGAAGTGATCACACGCGGGATCCTCCGCGCGGAGCTCGTGAAGGAGCTCTCGAAGCTCGAGCAGAAGCTCGAACAGAAGCTCGAACAGAAGCTCGAGCAGAAGCTCGACGACAAGCTCAAGCTCTGGGCCGGTGCGCTAAACGATCGGATCGAACGCGGTGAGAGACACCTCGAGGAGCGCTTCGACCGCAAGCTCGGCCATTGGGTCGAGGTCATCATGGCTCACATCGATCGCCGCGACGAACGAATCATGGCGCACGTGACGACAGAGGTCACGCGCGCGGTCAACGTCGTCTGGGAAGCGGCGCGCGCTCAGGTCGCCGCGATCGACGACAAGTACACGGACCTGCCCGGGCGCGTGACGCGGCTCGAGGCGCACGTGTTCGGCAGCTCGCCCTCTCGCACCCGGCGCCGCAAGCTCAAGGGCTGAGCGCGCACGCGATCGCGGTGCCGGTGTCGACGCACGCGTCGGCGTGGCCGTCGCCGTCGAGATCGCCGAGGACGAGCGCGGTCGGCGTGGTGCCGGCGAATGTCGCGAGCGTCGTGCGCGGGCCGAAGCGGCGGCCCTGGCTGCGGCCGCACGCGACGACCGCGCCATCGAGCACGCACAGATCCGCGCGGCCGTCGCCGTCGATGTCGGCAAGCGCGCCGACGTCCGCGCTCGCCGGCGCGGGATCGACCACGTCCGCGAGCGACCAGCTCCATGGCACGCCATCGGTCGTGACGGCGGCTTCTGCCGCGACACCGCATGCGACGCCTGCCGTCGTCGGCGAGGTCGCGCACCAGTCGGCCTGGCCGTCGCCGTCGAGCTCGCCGGGCCACGCGAGCTGCGCACCCACCGGCGACGCCGACAGCACGACCGGCGCGGCGTCGTTATCGGTCGCGCACGTCATGCCGGAGGACGCGAGCGCGCACACCGAGCTGCCGACGATCGCGAGCGAAGCGGCTTGTGCGCCGGTGATCGCGGTCGACCACGTGCCGGCGGCGTAATCCCTCGCCGCCAGCGCGCACAGGATCCCGGAGCCGTCGCTGGCGAGCCCGCACGCATCGGCGCGGCCGTCGTGATCGACGTCGCCGAGCGCGAGGCTGCGCGGATCGATCGCGAGCGGTTGCGCCGCGCTGTCGATGCGCGTTGCGGCTGCAAACTGTCCGGTGCCATCACCGGCCGCGCACAGGAGGCCGCCGGCTTCGACCGCGCACAGGTCACCGTGTCCATCGCCGGTGAGGTCGCCGATCTGCAGCGCGCGCCCGCTCGACGCGAGCCCGAGCCCCGCTCGCGCGGTCGTCGCGCTCACCGGATCGAACGTCCACGTGGTCGCGCCGGGCTGTCCGCACAGCACGGCGCGCACGCGGCCGCCGCCGGGGGTCAGGCACGTCAGGTGCGCGTAGTCCATGTTCGGTGCAGGCGCGGGCGCGATCGACGCCCAGATCCGGCCTTCGTCGTCGAAGAAGAACCGCGCGGGCGCATCGCACGTGCCGAGGACGAGCTCGCCGGTCGGCAGCACGCTCAGGCATTGCGCGCCGTTCTTCAGCGCGCCCTGCGCGTCGAGCTGCCACGGCGGGCCGCTGCAGCCGCCGAGCACGAGCCCGTTGTCGCTCGTGATCGTCACGCATTGCCCGGCGGTGTCGAGCGCACCGGCCGCGCCACGGCGGAACCCGGCGGCATAGCGCCGCTGCAGCCACGCGCTGCGATCACCATCGAGCGGCCCGGTGCCGAACGCGAGCGCGGCGATCGGCGACACCTCGGTGACGAACGCGCCGGCCTGGTTCACCGGCTCGCCCGCGATGTTGTCGCCGCGATACGCGACGAGCTCGGCGTTCGATCCGGCGGCGGCGGTCGCCAGCAGCGCGAGCGCGCCGACCAGCATGTGATCGGACTCGTCCATGCCGTGCGTCGCCGCGATCTCGAGTGTCCGGATCGCGGACGGTTTGGTATCGGTGACGATCGCCGCGACCGTCGCGATCAGCGTCGGCTGATCGTAGAGCGTCGCGCGCGCGAGCTTCGACTTCGCACTGTCGATCGTGCCTTCCCACAAGTCGAGCAGGCTATTCGCGGGATAGCCGACGAACACGAGCGACAGCTTCGCGTCGTCGTTCCGGCAATGCTCGACGGTGCCGGAACCTTCTACGAGCCAGCCGCACAGCCAACCGGTCGCGCCCGTGCCGGCCGCGGCCGCGTACGCCTTCTGCACGCCGCTGGTGTCTCCGTCGATCACGTAGACGACGGTCAGCCCGCCGTGTTGCGCGGCCTCGATCACGTCGGGCTCGGCCACCACGAGCTCGTCGCCGGGCGCCGCCGCGATCACGAGCGTCGCGCTCGACAACAGCGGCACGCCGTCGGGCAGCGCGCTGCCACCGCCGCAGGCGGCGAGCCCGAGCGCGACGACGAGAGGCATCCGCATCGCACTACCTTAACGTGGTACACGGATCCGGTGGACGTCCTCGCTCGGCTCGCGCGCTGGCTCGGCTCGCGGCCGGCGGTCCAGCTCGTCGTCGGCGGCGCGGTCGTCGCGTTCGTGTTCCCGGCCACACCGGCCGCAGCGATCGGGCGCACGATCCTCGCGGGCGCGCTCGGCGTCGCGATCGCGCTCGTGTGGCCGCGCCTGCCGGAGGCGATCCGGCGCCCGAACGAGCGCACGGCCGCGCGCATCGTGCTCGGCGCGATCGCGGTTGCCGGCCTGTTCGTGTTCTGGGACGCGATGGTCGAGCCCGTGTCGTGGCAGCTCGGCGACTGGGGGCCGCAGCACGCCGTGCTCGCGCACGTGATGCCGTCGCTCCCCGGCTTCGACGCGCCGGTGTGGGATCACGCGGTCGGAACCGGCGATGCGCCGCTCGAGCTGTATCCGGCGCTCGCGTACTACGTCACCGGTCACGTCGCGTGGCTGCTCGGGCTCGAGGATTCGCTGCCGCAGGCGTTCATGATCGTCGCGACGCTCGTGCACGTCGGCCTCGCGGCCGCGACCACGGCGATCGCGATGCGCGTCGCGCCCAAGCCGCTCGCGCTGATCGTCGGCCTGTTCTTCCTCGTCGATTCGGGCGCGATCTCGCACGGCGGCACCGTCGGCTTGTTTCACTGGGCGCTCCTGCACAGCGCGCTCGCTCACGCGTTCTCGATGATCGCCGCGCTCGGCATCGTCGCGGCGCTGTACCGGCCGCGGCTCGGCGCATCGCTCGCGATCTGGCTCGGCGTCGCGATCTCGACGGTGGCGCACCCGGTCGCGCTGATCACGGCCGCGGCCTACGTGCTCGCCCTCGCCGTCGTCGCGCTGCTCGCATCCGACGTCCCGCCGCGGCGCGCGCTCGCCGCGATCGGTCACGTCGTGCTCGGCATCGCGCTCGCCGCCGCGGTGTGGATGCCGTCGTCGGATCGCCTGCTCGCGTACGGCCAGCATTTTCCGAACGAGCTCGAGACGCCGGTCAAGCTGCTGCAGTCGGTGATGTCGTACGCGATGCCGATCACCTCGTACGCGCCGATCGTCTGCGCGGGCTATTTCGGAATCCTCGTCGGCGTGTGGACGCGCCGCGCCGCGGTGATCTTCGTCGCGGTCGTCGCGCTCGCGTTGCTCGTCGGCTTGTGCGACGCGCCCTACCTCGCGTTCGGGCTCGCGCCGAGCCAGACCGTCGCGCGCCTCGGCGCCGTGCGCATGATGCTGCTCGCGCGTCCGTTCGTGTTCGCGTCGGCCGCATTCGCGCTGTCGCTCCTGTACACGTACGCGCGTGCGGCGTGGGCGACCGCGCCGAAGCGGTCGCGGCTCGTCGCGGCGGCAGCGCTCGGCGTGATCGCGTTGCCCGTCGTGCGGCTCGCGCCCGAGTACTGGCGTGCCGAGAGCGACCGCGCGTTCGCCGAAGCGCGCCAGCTCGCGCCCGATCCGTTCGGGCGCATGCAGCTCCGCTGGTGGGCGCGCGAGCAGATGCAACACGTCGGCCCGAGCTCGTGGGCGCGCGCGCTGTTCGAAGAGGACACCCACGAGCACTTCCACCTCACCGCCGAGACCGGCCTCCCCACGTTTCATTTCGACGCACAACCCGACCTGTTGTTGCGCGAGCGCATCGAGGACGCGTCGCCGGCCAGCCTGAAGCGCTTCGACGTCAAGTGGGCGATCGCGATCGGCCACTCGCCGAGCCTCGGCGACCCCGAGAGCGAGGTCGTGTTCGGCACGTATCACATTCGCACGCTCCCGGAATGGGACGGCCAGTTCGCGCGAGTCGAGCGCGGCTACGGCACGGTCGAGACCACGCGCCTCGACGATCGCGCCGTGGAGGTCGACGTCCACGCGACCGGGCCCGTGCTCGTCGCGCTCGGCACCGGCTACTACCCGCGCTGGCGCGCGACGCACGCGAGTGGCGCCGACGAGCCAGTGTACGCGCTGCCGGCGACGCCCGGCGGCAACCTGCACGTGGTGTCGGCGTGGCTCGCGCCCGGCCGCACGACGTTCACGTGCGACGGCCCGCTGCCGTCCGACGGCCGCGGCCGGGTGTGGACGTTCGGTGCCGCGTTCGTCGCGCTCGCCGCGATCGCCGTCTGGCGCCGCACGCGCTGGCGGATCCGCGCGCTGCGCCGCTTCGCGCGGGCTCGCGGCTGGTTGCGCGGCCGCGTCGCGACCGCGGTCGAGTTCGGCGTGCCGATCGCGCTCGCCGTGCTGTACGCGCGCGGCTGCGTCGCACGCGGCGAGCGCACGACCGCGGTGCTCGTCGGCTCCGGCCTGCGTGCGTCCGCGACGGTCGAGGCCCGCGCCGATGGCGGCGACTGGGAGACCTGCGGCTACTCCGCGGTGACCGGCGTGTATCGCTGCGAAGATCTCGCGACCGTCTCCGACGCGACCGCGAATCTCCTGAACGACGCGCCGCCGAGCTGGTCGTTCATCACGCCGGCGATCACGGCGTCGCTCGAGCGCGCCGAGGTCGACGTGCGGATCACGCTCGACGCACACCTCGCAGGCACCTACTGGGCCGGCTCGTCGTTCGACGGCGTGACGCTCGCCGTGCCCGACGAGATCGATCGCGAGCTCGGCGATCGATCGCAGCAAGAGTTCGCCGACCGCGGCGTGCAGACGATCTCGCTCACGTTGCACGCGGCGGGTCGCACCGAGGCCGCGCTCGCGCTCGTCGCCGAAGAGTCGCTCGTGCCCGATCGGTCGTTTCTCGCCGGGCCGCCCGTGTTTCCGCCGCCGAGCGTGACGTCGATCCGATGACCGGTTCGCCGCTGTCGCGCCTGGTGTTCGCGCTCGTGGTGGTGACGTGCGCGTACTTCGTGCAAGGCGGCGGCGACAACGAGAACTCGCGCTACGCGCTGGTCCGTTCGATCGTCGAGCGCGGGACGTTCCGGATCGACGCGTATCGGCGCAGCACGCTCGACATCGCGACGTTCGACGGCCACTGGTACAGCGACAAGTCGCCCGGCTTCTCGTTCGTCGCGGCCGCGCCCTACGCACTCGGCGCGCGCATCGCGCAACCATCGGACGACGTCGATCCGCAACCGTTCGCGCTGCATCTCGTCACGCTCGCGACCTGCGGGTTAGCGGCCGCGTTCGCGGCGGTCGCGCTGCTCGACGTGCTCGTCCGACTCGGCGTGTCGCGCGTCGCGGCGCTGCTCGCCGTGCTCGGCTGGATCTTCGGCACGAACGCGTTCGCGTACGCGACGATGTTCTATTCGCATCAGTTCGCGGCGTCGTTGCTCGTGCTGGCATTTGCCGCGCTCCACCGCGAGCTTCCCGCCGCCGCCGGGTTCGCGACCGGCGTCGCCGTGATCTCCGAGCTCACCGTGGCGCCGCTCGCGTTGCTGGTCGCCGCGTTCGCGCTGTCGAAGCTCGGCTGGCGGTGTGCGCTGCGCTTCGCGGTCGCGTCGTTGCCCCCGGTCGTCGTGCTCGCGCTGTACAACGCGTCGTGCTTCGGCAGCCCGCTGCACGTCGGCTATCAATCGCTCGCCGATCCGTACTTCGAGCAAGGCATGTCGCACCTGTTCGGGTTCGGTGCGCCGAACGTCGAGGTGATGGGGATGATGCTCGCCTCGCAGTTTCGCGGCCTGCTGCCGGTGTCGCCGTTCTTGGTGCTCGCCGTGCCCGGCTGGTACGTCATGCTGCGCGCGCGGCAGACGCGCGTGCTCGGTGCCGCCTGCGTGCTCGGTTTCGTCGGCATGCTCGTCTTGCTCAGCGGCTACGCGTTCTGGTGGGGCGGCTCGTCGTTCGGTTCGCGTCACTTCGTTCCCGCGCTGCCGCTGCTCGTGATCCCGGTCGCGTTCGCGATCGATCGCATGCGTCGGTCGTGGCTGAGGGGCGTTGCCATCGCGCTCGTCGCGGCCTCGATCGCGATCTGCACGGTATGCGTCGGAATCCAGCCCGAGCTCTTCGACGCGCACATGAAGAAAGGCCCCGCGCCCGAGCTGCCGATCGCCGATCCGCGGCAGCCGTTGAGCGACACGATCTGGCCGCTGTTCCGGCTCGGCTACGTGTCGAACAAGGCGACATTTCACAGCCGGTTCAAGTACGCGGCGAACGAGCCCGGTCACGATGCCGACGCCTACAACCTCGGCGAGCTGCTCGGCCTCGACGGCACGAACAGCTTCCTGCCGCTCGTCGCGATCTGGGCGGCGTTCGGGTTCGCGATCGTGCGCCGGCTGCGGATCATGGCCGCCAGCGAACCCGCCGCACGCTGAAGCGCGTGTGCACGTTCGCGAGCTCGGCCTCGGGTCCGAACGCGAAGAACACGACCGCGAGCCCGTGCGGCAGCGGCGCGCCTTCGAAGCGCAGGCGCACGGCGCCGTCGGGCAAGTCCGCGCGCGCGACCAGGTGCAGGTGTACGAGCCCGATCGCGACGCGCACGTCGCGGTCCCAGTCGGCGGGCGCGCCATCCAGCGTCGCGACATCGAGCTCGACGAACGCCGGATCTTGCAGCCACGCGAACGTCGCGGACGGTACTTGCCCGGTCGCGAGATCCCAGCGGAACAGGTTCAGGTACAGCGCGGGCTCGGGCACGTACGCGGCGATGACGTCGCCGGCGGTGGCGACCGTCGGCTCGAGCGCGCACGCGGGCTCGGGCAGCTCGCACGCGGCACTCGTGGTCGGCTCGCGCGGCGGCGCGACGGCGGTCTCGCGCACGCGCCACGGCTCGCCGTCACCGTCGCGCTCGCCGACGATGCAGGTCTCGCCGCCGATCGGCGCGGCGTCGGGATCGACCGGCTCGCCCGCTTCGTCGCGGCAGCGCGCGAATTCGTCGACGGTGTCGGTCTCGGTCGCGATCAGCGGATCGGCGAGGTCCCACGCCGCGGGGAGCTCGTGCGGCGGCGCCTCCGCGTTCGCGATCTCGTCGGCGGCGGCCGCGGCCTCGGCGTGGCCGACGACATCGGGTCCGATGCGCGGCGCGGTGCGTGCGAGCACGATGCACGCGAGCCAGGCAGCGCCGAGCACGCCGAGCGCGACCGTGCCGCGCGCGCGATGCGCGAACGCACGCCACGCGACGACGACCAGCGCGACGAACGCGGGCGCGAGATCGAGCTGGTAGCGCGACGACATGCTCGGCGAGCGCAGGTAGAACGCGAACAGCGGCGCGCCGCCGAGCACGGCCCACGCGACGAGCCAGCGCTCGGGCCCCGGCCGGTCGCGCCGGCGCCACGCGAGCACGCCGAGCACGAGCCCGGCGACGAGCACCGGCACGTAGCCCCACGAGTACGTCGAGAAGTAGTACTCGCGCCAGCGCGGGATGTCGGCTTGCCCGACGTGCAGGCCGCGCGCGTAGAACGTCGTGTGCACGTGCTTCTCGGGTCGGTCGAACAGCGCGCCGAGCTCTTCGGCGGTGGCCTGCCCGAGCGACGCGTGCTCGAACGGATAACCGAAGCGCGTCGCGTACAGGTTGCCGGGCAGGCCCTCGAGGTTGAGCCGGTGGCCGAACTCGAAGCCGCTGCCGAAGCGCGCCGCGTTCGTCGCGTACAGCGCGGCGCCGCCGGCGACGAACAGCGCGGCGCCGAGCGCGACCGTCGCGATCGCGCGCCGCCCGTACGCGCCGATGTAGTGCGCGGTCGCGACGATCGCGGTCGCGAGCCCGTAGAACCACGCGGTCGGCCGGATGAAGCCGACCGCGCCGGCCGCGGCGAGCAGGATCCAGTAGCGCGCGCGCCTCGGCTCGTCGGCGTGGCGCTGGGTCTGCGCGAGCAAGAGGAGCGCGCCGGCGTACGCATAGGCCGCGGCTTCTTCGTAGACGCCGACGCGTCCGCGCAACAACGTGACGAACGCGGGCAACAGCGCGGCGATGACGATCGTGCCAGCAGCCGTCACGCGGTCGTCGCGTCGCCACCACGCGCGGATCGCGGCCGCGATCGCGAGCGCGATGAAGACGAGCATCGCGACGCGATCCGGAAACGGCGCCGCGTGCACGGCGCGCGCGGCGAGCTCGAACGGCGCCTGCCACATCGCCACGCCGAGCCCCCACACCTGCTGCACGCCGCGCTCCGCGCTCCACACGAAGTCGTGCCGGATCGCCTCCGGCACCTGCGCGAGCGCGAGCCGCCCGTGCAGCAGCGCGCGAGCCTGCGCGCGATACGCCGGGTTCGCCGAATACCCACCCAGCTGCCCGCCCGCGACGAGCAACGCCGCCGCGAGCACGACCCCGACGGCGAGCGCGCGAATTCGGCCAGGCACGGGCTAGCGTTTGTAAAACGCGACGCCGCAGTGCGGGTCCTCGGTCACGACCTTCTGGAAGCGCAGACCCGCGCGTCCGAGAATCTCGTCGACCGGCTCGCGCGGCGTGATCCACTTGTGCCACTCGAGCACGACCGAGTCCGTGCGCTGGAGCAGCCCGGGGATCGTCTCGAGGACCTTCACCTCGAATCCCTCGACGTCCACCTTCATCACGTCGACGCGGCGATCGCCGGCATGCTCTTGCCACGCGCGCTCGAGATCGACCGTCTGCACCTTGATCTCGGTCTGCGCGCCCTTGGCCGGAATGTTGGGGTTCAGCACGGTGGCCGAGCCCGAGATGTTCGACGGGTTGAGAAAGAACGGCGCCTCCGCGACGTTCGTCGGAAATCCCACGACGGCCCACATCCCCTTCACGCCGGTCCAGCCGTTGTGATCGATGTGCCAGCGCGTCTCCTCGGCCATTTTCGGATTCGCGTCGACCGCGATCCCGATCGCGTCGGGTCCGATCCGATCCGCCGCGTAGCAGGTGAAGTAGCCGACGTTGGAGCCGAGATCGACGAACGTCTTCACCGTGCGGCCTTCGAACGGATCCTTGTAGACCTGGCGATGGAAGATCTCGTCCGCCATGAGCAGGCTCTCGCCGTAGCGAACGCGGTAGTGCGAGCCGTGCGGAAGCTTGCGCCGGAGCGGCCGCACGGACAGCACCTTGGACGCGAGCTCGACCAGCCGGAGCGACTTGATCGCACGGTGAAACTCCGGCCGCAGCTGCAGCCAGGACATCAATGTAGGCTTGGTCACGGACGGCATCGTGGTGGTCACGCCGACGAGGCTTACCACAATCGTGATACGAACACCGGATGCAACACCTGCGAGGTGTCGTCGACCTCCTGCGTGGCCACCGCGTCGTGGTGGTGGGCGACATCATGCTCGACGAGTACCTGAAGGGCGACGTCTCGCGGATCTCGCCCGAGGCACCGGTGCCGGTGCTCGAGGTGCGCAGCCACGACTACGTGCTCGGCGGCGCGGGCAACGCGGCGGCGAACATCCAGGCGCTGGGCGGCGCGACGACGCTGGTCGGCGTGGTCGGTCGGGACGACGGAGCCGCGCTCGTGACCGAGCGGCTCGGGCATCACGGCATCACCGGCGCGCTGGTCACCGACCCCGATCGGCCGACGAGTCAGAAGACTCGGCTCGTCGCGCAGGGCCAGCAGATCGTGCGCGTCGATCGCGAGCGGCGCACGCCGGTCGCCGACGCCGTCGCGAACGATCTCCGGGGTGCGATCGACGCCCGCGTGCGCGAGTGCGAGGCGGTCGTGATCTCGGACTACGCGAAGGGCACGGTGACCGCGGAGATCGCGCAGCACGCGATCCGCACCGCGCGTTCGGCCGGCATTCCGGTCGTCGTCGATCCGAAGCAGCGCAGCTTCGCCGCGTACGCCGGCGCGACCGTGATCACGCCGAACGTGCACGAGCTCGAGGCCGCGAGCCGCCATCACGGAACGTTCGAGGTCGAGCGCGCGGCGACGAGCCTCCTGCCCGAGCTCGCCGGCACCGCGCTGCTCGTCACGCGCAGCGCCGAGGGGATGACCCTGTTTCGCGTCGGCTCGGCGCCGTTTCATGTTCCGGCGATGGCCAAGGAAGTGTTCGACGTCACCGGCGCGGGCGACACCGTGGTCGCGACGCTCGCGCTGGCGCTCGCCGCTCGCCTCGCGCTCGAGCAGGCGATCGAGCTCGCGAGCGTGGCAGCCGCGATCGCGGTGTCCAAGCGCGGTACGTCGACCGTCAGCCCGGCCGAGCTCGCGGCGGCGCTGGACGCGAGATGAGCCGCGATCGCGCGTTGCGGGTCTCCGCGATCGCGATCGCGTGCGCGCTCGGCACGCTCGGCCTGGCGCTTCGCGACTCGGTGATCGCGGGCGGCTGCGCGTGGCTCGCGTTCTTGTGCCTCGTGCTCTCGGGCTGGGGCTGGCTCGTGATCCGCGCCGCGCGCGTCGATGACGTCGACTTCGGGCTGCGTGCGGTGTGGGGCGCGGCCGGGTATCTCGCGGTCGCCGGCGTCTTCGTCGCGTTCGGGTGGTGCACGCGCGGCGTCGTGCTCGGGCTCGTCGCGGTCGGGCTCGTCGGCTTCGGGTGGCGCGAGTGGGTGGCGAGCGAGCCGACGCTCGCAAGCGTCGCGACCGGCGTTCGCGCGCTGCGCGCGAATCCGATCGCGGGCTACTGCGCGATCGTGCTCGCGCTCGCGATGCTCGTGCACGTCGTCGGGGCGGTCGCGCATCTCGATCGCAACCCGTGGGATGACGACGTCGCGTACACGCCGCTGCTCAAGCGCCTGCTGCAGATCGGCGACATGGTCGAGCCGTTCTCGTTCCGGCGGCTCGCCGCCTACGGCGGGCAGACCGTGCTGCAAGCGCTCGTCGGCGCGCGCGGCAACCTCGCGAGCGTGCACGCGTTCGATCAGGGCTTGTGCTTCCTGCTGTTCGTGCTGACGCTCGTTGGGCACGCGCGCTCGCGCCGCACGCCGGCGTTCTGGCTCGCGCTGTGCGTGATCCTGCTCGCGCTCGTGCCCGACACGTCGATCAACACGGCGAGCTACTGGAGCGGCGCGGTGTGCTTCTACGCGCTGTATCGCAGCCTCGCGCGTGCCGAGTCGTCGCGCGATCTCGTGGTCGCGCTGGTCGTCGCGGCCGCGACGTGCACGCTGCGCATGAACTACATCGCGGTCGTCGTGCCGTTTCTCGCGATCGTGTTCGTGTTTCGCGCGCGCGGAGCCTGGCGCGCCGAGCTGCGCGCGTGGCGCGCGCCGATCGCGGTCGCGGCGGTGTACCTCGTGCCGTGGGCGATCGCGTCGTTCGTCGCGTGCCACACGTTCCTCTACCCGTTCATGGCCGGCACGTGGAACCGCGCGCTGCCGCTCCAGCCGTCGGGCTGGGCGTGGAGCGACGAGCTTTACTTCATCGTGTGGAGCTGCATCGAGTCGCAGCCGATCATCGTGTTGCCGCTGCTGTTCCCGGTGTTCGCGCTGGCGAGCGATTCGCGGCGTGGCCGGCCGTTCAGCGCGCTATTCGTCGCCGGCACGCTCGGATTTCTCGCGCTCGCCCACAGCTTCTCGAGCGCCGATGCGTTCACGATCTGGCGCTACGCGTTCGGGTCCGTGATCGTCACCGTCATCGCGTTCGCGATCGAAGCGGGCGACGACGACGGCCCCGTGCGCACCACGCCGCTCGGGCGCTGGGTCATGCTCGCGGCGCTGCTCGTCCAGCTCGTGCTCGCGCGCACCGGCGTGATGCACCGTTACTCCGAGCTGTTCCACGACCTGAGCGAGGCCCGGCACACCGCGCCGGCATCGGCGTTCGAGGGCCGGCGCTACGCCGACATGCAGGCGAGCGTACCGCGCGGCGCGCGGCTCGCCGTGCTGCTCGACGATCCGGTGTTCCTCGACTTCGCGCGCAACGACATCTTCAACCTCGACACGCCCGGATTCGCGAGCCCACCACCCGGCATGCCGGCGTTCGTGGGCGCGGCGCCGGCACGCGCGTACCTGCTCGACCTCGGCATCCGTTACGTCGCGTTCGTGCAGCCGGATCGATCGCGCTACTTCTACCGCCGCGACTTCTGGGTGTACCGCACGTTCAACGACTACGAGATCTTCCGCATCATGAGCGCGTACATGGTCGACATGATCGACACGCTCCTCGAGCTGCAGCGCAGCTCGACCGTGCTCTACGATCGCGACGGCGTCATCGTCATCGATCTCGGCACCGATGCGGGCGCGGCGCCGCCCGCGCTCGCGCCCGAAGAAGTGCGCCGCGACAACTTCGTGCGCGCGCTCGCCGAGCGCGAGGGCGTGATCGGCGAGTGGATGCTCAATTCCCGGAAGGACTTGTTGTTCCTCGACGGGATGAGCACGCCGATGTATCTCGAACCGGAGATCGAGCACCGCTGGTTCGAGGTCGTTCCGACCGAGCCGAGCGAGCGCGACAAGAAGAAGGACAAGGATAAGGACCCGACCAAGAAGGACGAGTGGCCGCAGCACGGAACGCCCGTGCGCTACATGCACCGGCGCGTGCATTTTCGCGTCCGCGGCGGCTCCGACATGCACCTCGTGCTGCGCGGACACATCAACCTCAGCTTGATCTACACGCACCCGCGCCTCGACGTCTCGCTCGCGGGCGCGCCGCTCGCGTCGGTGACCGCCGACGAGCACGGCGAGTTCGCGATCGATGTCGTGGTGCCGGTCGGCGCGCTCGGCGGCTGGCGCGATCTCTACATCATCTTCAACACCGTCGGTCAGCCCGAGCTCGACGTGAGCGATCTCAAGATCGCGCGCCTCGAGGAAGTGAGATGGGAACCCCGCTAGGCGCGCGCACGCTCACCGTGCTGGTGATCGTCGCGCCGTGGCTCGTGTGGTTGCCGAACGTCCAGGGCACGCTCGCCGTCGCCGTGCTCGGCGCGATCGCGCTCGCCGGCGCGTTTCACGGCTGGGGCCGGCTCGTCGCGCGACTGGCGCGCTGCGAGCTCGGCGCCGCGCTCGCGATCTGGTGGGGAATCGCCGCGGTGCTGGCGCTGTCGGGGCTCGGGATCGCGCTGCACGTCTACGATCCGCGCGCGCTCGTGATCGGCGGCGCGGTCGCGCACGCGATCGAGGTCGCGCTCGCGTTCGACGGCACGGCGCGCGCGCTCGAGCAGGCCCTGCGCTGGGAACGCGTGCGGTACTGGATCGTGCCGTTCGGTCTGGTCGTCGTGCTCGGCGGGCTGCGTGCGGTGGGCGCGGCCGGCTCGGTGGGCGCGCGCCCGTTCGACGACGACGGCCACGTGATCGCGCAGGTCAAGCGACTGCTGGATACCGGTGCGCTCGCCGATCCGATCGGTTACGCGCGCGAGGCGCAGCTCGGCGGCCACGCCGTGCTCGCCGGGCTCGTCGGCGCATTCGGCGACGCGCGTTCCGCTCACGCGGTCGACGCGCTCGCATTCGTGCTCGTGCTCGTGCTGGCACTCGCGGAGCTGCGCCCGCGCGATGCCGCGAGCGCGACGTGGTCGAGCCTGCTCGTGATCGGCATGTCGGCCACGATCATTCACTGGCCCGACTTCACGCCGCAGTGGCTCGCCGTCGGCTTGCTGCTGGCGTTATACGTGACCACCGATCGCGCGCGCGGCGCGCTCGGCGTCGGTCTGCTCGCCGGCGGCGCGTGCGTCTTGCGCGACGAGCTCGTTCCCGTTGCTTGCGTGCTGCTCGCGTACGCGTGGTGGCGCGAACGCGCGCCGTGGCACGTCGACCGCGCACGGGTGCTCGCACTGGTTGTAACCGCGGCGGCGGTCGTCGTTCCCTACGTGCTCGCGCGTCACGCGGCGTGGGCGTCGGTGGATCGGTCGGCGCGTGCGCTCGTCGAGCCAGCTCACGCTGGCTTCATCGCGCGGCTCGCGTTGTTCGTGGTGGTGGCGGCGGCGTCGCTGCCGCTCTTGTGGCTGCCGTGGCGCGAGCTCGGGGGCACGCGGCTACGCTGGTTCGGTGTCGCGGCCGCATGCGGTTTCGCGACCATCGCGATCGCGCCCGCCACCGAGCGGCCGATCGCGGCGCATTACGTGTGGGCGATCGCGCTCGCCGGTTTCGACGTGCTCGCGATCGAAGCGGCGTCGCGCCGCGAGCTCGTGCGCGTCGCGTTCGTGGCTGCCGCACTCGCATGCGTGCTGGTCGGCGAGTCGCGGAGCTCGACGGTGCACCAGGCGTTCTGGCTGCGTTACTACGATCTCTTGCACGACATCGCGTATCTACGCGCCGCCGCCCCGGAGCCACCCGCCTACGACGTGCTCGCCGTAGTTCCGCCCGGCGAAACGGTCGCGGTGTGGGTCTCGCGCCCCGAGCTGCTCGACTACGCGCGCAACCGCATCGTCGACCTGCGTACGCGGCGCACCGCGCGCCTGCGCGTCCCCGGCCCCTACGATCGGCGTCTCGAGGAGCTCGTCGCCGCCACGCGTGCCCGCTGGCTCGTGCTCGAGACCGACGACGCGTACGTGCAGCGCGCGAACGACAACTCGATCTACGAGCTCGCGTGCGCGCGAGACCGCGAGCTGTGCGCCGATTCGCTGGAAGCGCTCGCGTATCGCCATCGCGTGGTAGCGGAGCACGATGGAGTCAAGCTGATCGCGCTGCGCGAGCCGTGAGCCCGTGCACGCGGCCGTCGCGTGCGCGTCGATCGATCGGCACTGCTGCACGCTCTACACGACGCGCCTACGAACGCGAACTGGGTCGACCTGCTCCAACAACAGCGAGCGCGTCGCTCCACTCCTCGCAGCGCGCGTCCGCGACGGCACCGTCGGCGTCGGGCCCGAACCGCACGACGCGCGCGCACCCGGCCGCGCGCCCCGCCGCGAGATCCGACGCCTTGTCGCCGATCGTCACCGAGCTCGCGAGGTCCAGCCCGAGCTCGCGTGCGGCCTGCACGAACAGGCCCGGTGCCGGCTTGCGGCAGTCGCAGCCGGCCTCGGGCGCGTGCGGGCAGTAGTAGAAGCCGGCGAAGCGCACCCCCTCCGCCGCGAACACCGCGATGAAGCGGTCGTGCACGGCAGCCGCCTCGCGTTCGGTGATGATGCCGCGACCGATCCCTGATTGGTTCGAGACGACGACGAGCGCCCAGTCGTCCTGCAGCGCGCGCAGCGCGGCGGCGGCGCCCGCGACCGGCTCGACGAGCGCGGGATCGCGCGGGTAGCCGACGTCGACGATCAACGTGCCGTCGCGATCGAGAAACAAGGCACCACGAGCCACGGTGGCGAGGATACGCCTGGCCAAGCTGGTCTCGCTCGGCAAAATCGACTAAGACGTTAGCGATGGAGCTCGGGCGCTGTCTCGTACTGGAGAAGTCCGCCGCTTCCTGATCGCCATGCTGGTGTCTTGGCGTGTACAGCTTCGTCGAGTCGCGATCGCGATCGGCATTTCTACAGCGATGGTCGTGGTGATCGCCGCCGCGGTGCCGCGTGCATACCTCATCAACGACGATCCGGGGTTCGTGCTCTACCTGCGCGCTGGCTCGTACGCGCCGTGGATGTCGGCGCTGCTGACCCGGGCTCTCGCGTCGCTCTACCAGCTGTCGCCCGACGTGCCGTGGTACGGGCTGTACCTCTACGCGTTGATCGCAGCGACCGGCGCGGTGTTGACCCACACCTGCATCGAGCTGATCGACCCTCGTCCGGGGTTCGGACGCGTGGCCACGTGGCTCGGCACGATCCTGATCGTCGCCAGTCACGTCATCGTCACCGTCGGCCTCACCTGGACGACGGTCTCGATCTCTGCGCTCGGCACCGCTGTGGTTGCCTTTGTCGCGCACCTCCAGCGGTGCGAGTCCCGAAATGTTTCGTCATCGCTGCCACGGGGCGCGATCTACGGGTTGCTGTTCGTTGCGGGGTTTGCCCTGCGCGAAGCCGCCGTCGCCGCCGCAGCTGTCGCGCTGTTTCCATTGCTCGTTTGGATCGGGATCAACTTCGTGCGGAGACGTCACCTTCCGCGGCCCGCTGCCGTGATGGTGTTCTTCGCGCCGTTCGCGATCGTCGCAGCCGCTCAGAGCCGAATTCCTCAGTTGCGGGGCGCCGAGTACGACGAGTTCAACGAGGAGCGCGGGAGGATCAGCGACTCCGCTGCGTTCATGGGCCTCGACAAGCGTGCACCCGAGTTGCTGTCACGCGCGGGCTGGACTGTTGACGAGTTCAACGATTTCGAGAAGTGGCTCTTGGCCGACGACACCGAGTTCTCGACCGAGAAGGTACGTCGGCTCGCCGATACAGGCGGAGTTCCGCGAACGTTCGGCCTCGCGGAGAGCCTCGACGTGCTTCACGGCATCGCACGCGACTCCGCCGCGAGCGTATGGCTGTTTCTCACCGCGATCGCTGGCGGGATCGCGCTGGCATGGCTCGGCGTGATCGATCGCAGGACCGGCATCTGGTTCGGCCTGGGCAATCTGGTGTTTCTCGCGATCGTGCCGGTCGCGATGGCAGCCTTGAATCGCTTCCCGCTGCGACTTTCGCTCTCGTTCTACACGGTCGCAGCGTTCGGGATGTTCGCGCTTCTCGCCGGCGAGATCGCGAGTCGCCCGCCTCGCACCGAGAGCAACAGGAGAGGTGACATCGTGTTGCTCGTCATCCTGCTGTTCGCGCTGGCCTGGGGACGAAGCCTGGTCAGGTGGCTTCGACCGGAGCCGTTCTCGTATCACCGTGCGCTTCGAGAGTTTGCGGACCGAGTGAAGGCGCGCAACGGAATCATCATGGTCACGGTCGGGATCACCGAGCTGGATCCGCTGCTGCCGGACCCACGTGGATATGACGCACTGCCTAGCGGCTGGGGCACGTTCACGGGGATCTGGTGGGAATACATCGAACGCTTCGGGATCCACAGCGGCAACGAGCTGCTCCACAAGATGATCGATAATCCGAATGCGTACATGGTCGCGTTGCCGTACGGCCATGACACGTTCGAGGAATGGTTCCGTCGGAGACTTCACAATCCGTCGATCCGGATGGCGCTCGTCGATTCTGCGGAAGGGATGCCGACAGCCAATCGCTCGGAGCTGTACCGCCTGGTGACAACGCCACTCGTGCGGGGAAGCGACGAGTGGCAGCGGCTGGCCCGAAACGAGTCGCTTGCGAACGAAGAGCTTCCCGGGCCACCGGATACGAGTGATGACACGTTCCGAGCGATCACGTTGACCGCGCCGTACCAGCAGCACGTGCTGTCGTTTCGGGACGCGAAGCCTGGGAGCGTCGTCGAGGCGGTCGATGGCGGCCTACGCTGCACTGTGGCTGCGGTCGCCGGCGATCCATGCGCGACGCTTGGCCAGTCCAGCGAGCGCGCGGGTGTTCACATCGCGGTCCATGGCCTCGCCGCGGCGCGCTTCGACCTCGCTTTGATCGAACCCGAGAATATCGTCGGTGTCTACATCACGGCGCAGACTGACACGAGTCGATCGGTTCGCTGGCGCTGGGTGCTCGACGAGGCAGCGCAGCGTTTTGGCTTCTCTGGCACGATCACGCTCGTACCCGGATACCCTGCACACCAGCTCGA
Source organism: Kofleriaceae bacterium (assembly GCA_035500135.1). Classification (GTDB taxonomy): domain Bacteria; phylum Myxococcota_A; class Polyangia; order Haliangiales; family Haliangiaceae; genus JABFXX01. The sequence continues at coordinate 22,283 of DATJXL010000003.1, read as the reverse complement.
GCTCGTCGGGACTACAGCGAGCTCGCAAGACATTCGAGATCTGCGCGTGTGGGTCGAAGTAAAGCCGGGAACGCACGCCGGGTTCGAGCTGCGGCGCGTCGAGGTTGCCGAGCGGTGAACCTGCGAATGACCGATCGAGGCAGTAGACGGACGCCGTCCGGCGGACTGCTCAGCTGACGCCTGCCGTCGCTCGCATCAACGCCTTGTACTCGGCCTCGCTGTCCTTCGTGAAGTGTTTGAACAGCGTGACCAGCGCGACGTGGCGGCCCGCGAACGAGGACAGGTCGAGCGGCTCCATCGGATCGATCTCCTCGACGCCGTGGTTGACGCGGCCGTCGTAGATCACGACGTCCCCGATCTCGCACTCCGACTCGAACAGATAGCGCTGGCCGTCGAGATCGATGTAGGCGCCTCCTTCGTGGTAGTCGACACCCTTCTTCGTCATCAGCAGGAGCAGCTGGACGTAGCGCTCCATACCCATGTCCTGCGCGACCGAATTCGTGCCGACGTCGGTGTGCGGTGCCATGAAGCCACCGCCGCGCGGATAATGATTGATTCGCGAGGCTGACCACATCCCGTTCTCGGTACCGTTGCACGTGAAGTCCCTCGGCAGCTTGTACAGAAGGTTCCGGAACTGGATCAGCCGGCGAAAGATCGCGTGCATGCCGAAGATGTCTTCGTCGAAGGTCGGGTTGTAGAACATGCGCAGGAAGCGCGGACATGCGTTCGTGCCGCGCGTTCCGCCGACGATCAGCTTCTGGAAGTTGCGTCGGATCGCCTCGGCGTCCTTGGGATCGTGCTTGCGGTCGTTCTTGACGTCGAAGCGCGCCTCGAGTTGGTCGCGCGCGGCCAGCACTTCGTCTCGCGAGAACAGCCCCGTGATGCGCGCGAACGTGTGGGTCTCGAGTAGCCCGCGCAGCTTGTCGTACGGAACCTCGTCCAGTGTCGCGGCGTGGACGGTGGCATCGGAGATCGTCTTGGTAATCATGCGTAGATCTTCCTGAGCACGATGAATGTCTGTTTGAGCCGGTACTGGAAGCCACCGAGCTCCAGGTTGATGACAGCGTAGTTGCGCGCGGATACGTGAGTCGTGAATCGCTTCACACCGTTGCGCATCAGCTCGTTGAACTCGTGATAGGCATTGATCGGCGCGACCCCGGCATTCTTGAAGTCCGAGTGCACGCCGCCTAGTAGCATCAGCGCTTCTTCGCGATTCACGATCCGGTGGGTCTTGAACGCGATCGTGCGACGGGTCGCCGGGTTCACCAGACGATAGACGCGCTCGTCGGGGCGCCGGAAGGATTGACGCACGTAGGCCTGGTAACGCGCGGACGACACCTTCCCGGCGTCCGGAAGCTCCGGATCGACCAGGAATCGGTCGTCGGTGAACGTGTTGGCGGCGATCTCGAGAACGTCCCGCAGCTGGTCCTCCGTCGTCACGCGCTCGAACACGTACGGCGCCTTCGAAGTGTCGAAGTGACCGCGCAGTCTGAACGTCATGCGCAGCTGGGTCTCGACGAAGCGGAAACCGTTCTCCTCCAGATGCTGGATCGTCGCGACATCCTCGACCGGCGCCTTGTACACGACGTAGAAGGGGTGGTGCGCGCGCAGGTAGTCGCTCTCGATACGCGCGAAATCGTCGCGGTACGGCCCGGTCAGCTCCAGGATCGGGCGGCCGAGCACCTCGCTGTCGATCTCGTGCTTCGTGATCTCCATGCCAGGCCTACAGTGCCACCATGTCGTGGACCTCGAAGCGCGTGTCCTTTCGATCGGGCGGATATGGAGCCGCGAGGAAATAGTCGGCGTCCTCGCGGATCTTCCCGGCGATCGCCTCGTACGCGACCGGCTCCGCGATGCTCGAGACGAAGTTGTCGCCACAGGCAACCTTCTTCATCAATCCGGCGCGCACCAGGTAGTCCTCGAATTTTGTGGTCGTCTCGGGCTGTACACCGTTGTAGCGAACGTAGAGCGTGTACGTGTCTTCGTACCGGCGCGCACCGTCGGTGATGGTGCCGGTAAACTCGCGGTCGTAGCGGTAAGGCACGCGGAGACGCTCCTCGACGTAGTGCGTGTACGTGAAGCATTTCGCGGCGCCCACGCCGAGGAACAGGAATCGGCCGTTCCTTGCATCGTGGATCTTGTCGAACGTGCAGCCTGCTCCGATCGAGTGATGCCCGAGGCCTGTGACGACGTGGTGGTCGGCGCCGAGCACGGCGGCCGACATCAGCGGATCGACCGAACGTTTCGCTTCCGGAAGGCGCCGGATGTACTCGTTGAGCACGCCCATCTTCGAGCGCGACTCCTTCACGTCGTAGGAGACACCGTTGCAGAAGCTGAACGTGAACGTGGGCACGCACAAGGTCGGCACCCCGAGCTGCAGCAGCGTGTCCAGTACGGCCTCCAGCAGGCCAGCCTTGCCGAGCTCTGGGTTCGGCTTTCCGAAAGACATCTCGGAGTGGATGTAGAGCAGACGGCAATCGCTCGCACCCACCGACTCGAGGCAGCGCAGAAGATCCGAGCTCGTCACTTCATCGCGCGAACGAAATAGCTTCGTGTCCTTCATCGAATCGCCTCGTCCTAGTGTGCGGTCTGCCCGCCATCCACCACGATCTTCTGTCCGGTGATCCAGCTGGCCTTGTCGGAGAGCATGAATTCGACGACGTTGACGATATCGTCGACCTCGCCCAGCCGAAGCAGGTACTCCTGCTTCATTTTCTCGAGGTGCTGCGGGTCCTCGAACGCGCGCTGCGACATCGCCGTCTTCACGCCGCCCGGCAGCACGGAGTTGACTCGCACCGTGGGCGCGAGCTCGACAGCAAGCGACTGCATCATCGCGTCGAGCGCACCCTTGCTGGCAGCATAGAGGGCTTGGCCTTTGACACCACGGATGCTGTACGTGCTGGAGATGAAAAGAACATTATCGAGGGCGCCGTGATTCACTTTCTTGAGCAGCGTGCGCAAGATCTGGATCGCGGAGAGAACGTTGACGTTCATCATCTCCTGAACCACTGCGGCGTCCATCAGGCGCGCTGGCAGGACCTTCACGATGCCGGCACAGTGGATGAAGCAACTCACGACGGCTTGGCGTTGTTCGAGCAGCGCGGTGAGCGAGGCGTGGATCCCCTCGACGTCGCGGAGATCGTAAGGCCACGGTACGTTTCGGCCGTCGTCGCCGGCGACCTCCCGAAGCTTTGCGACATCACGGCCGCCGAGGATCAACGCACGCTGCGGAGCCAAGCGCCTGGCGATGGCCGCGCCGATGCCCGACGAGGCGCCGGTGACCAGCGTGCACGTCTGCATGGTCGTGCCTCTACGGCTTCCGTTTCGCGACGACCAGCGCTTCGAGTGCGGCAGCCGTGCGCGTGGCGGCGAGCTCCTCGGCGGACACGTTGACCGCGTAGCTCTCGTCGATCATGGCGACCACTGAAAGCGCAGTCAGCGAGTCCCACTGTTCGAAGCTGGCGAGCACGTCGTCGGGCCCCACCTTGTCCTCCTCCAATACCTCGGCGAGCCGCTCGTAGAATCGGTCCAGCAACATTGCCTCCTCAGTACTCGATGATCTTGCAAAAAGCCAGCTTGCCGACCTGCATGACCAGCGACGCCCACGTCAACCCGACTCCAAAGCCCGCCATGCATAGCTTGAGCGACCCGTTCAGCAGCGGCTCGGCGAGGTTGAACGTGATGTTGGTCGGGATCGTCGCGCCGCTCGCGTTGCCGAAGTTCTCGACGATATTGCTTGGCAGGCGGTCGCGGCTCACGCGCATCCGATCGGCCAGCTTGTGCAGCATGAACTTGTTCGGCTGGTGGAACATGAAGTAGTCGACCTGCTCCACCGTCAGTGCGGCTTGCTGGAGAAGCGCCTCGATCATGGGCGGAACCTCGACCTGGACGAAGTTGAACACCGCCGTCCCGTTCATGGTCAGGTTGTCTTTCGCGCGGTAGTTGTTGTCGCCGACATCTTCCACGATCGCGGTCTGCGGCGTGGACGGCATTCTGAACCCACCCGCCGGGATGATCAGGACCTCGTGATGAGTGCCGTCCATCTTGAGATTTCCGTGGATCGGCTGTCGATCGTCTGATCTCTCCACGATCGTGATGCACGCCGCATCGCCGATCAGCGGAAAGCTGTTCTTGTCCTTGCGCGACACCTTCCGGCTCAAGACATCGGCATTGACGAGCGCCACCCTCTTGATCGACGCCTGATCCAGCATCATGAATGCCTGCATCAGGCCGACGACAAATCCGGCACAACCCTGACTGATATCGAGGCAGAGCATGTCGTGTTTGAGGTTCAGCCGGCCCTGGATGACGTTGCTCGTCGCGGGCATGTAGTAGTCAGGTGACTGCGTGATCACGACGAGCGCATCGAGCTCGTCCGGCTTCACGTGCCCGTGGTCGAACAGATAACGAAAACCATGCACGGCGAGATCGGAGACGCACGTGCCATCCGTGACGATGCGGTGGCGGTCGTATCCCATCACCTTCTTCAGCTTCAGCGACTTCTCCTCCGGGAAGTCGAACTCCTTCATGTCGTCGGTGAAGCTGCGCTCGTTGGCCGGGAGGACCGTGAGCATGCCGGCGAGGCGTTTGCCCGAGAAGCTGAAGTTCACGGTGTGACTCCGTACTTGTGCAGGAGCCGTGTGATAGCCGCGAGGCTCCGAACATTTTCTGGAAGGATGTCGGTGCCCATGATCGAGATCCCGTAGCACTTGTCGAGCTCGCTGATCAGCGTGATCACATCGAACGAGTCGAGCATTCCGTCAGCGACAAAGTCTTCGGATGTCGCGAAGTCGAACTCGGGTCGGATGCTCTTGAGTACCTCGAGGACAGATTTCATGACGGCCGCCTTATCATCACCTGATCGATCATTCCGTCCTGCTGGTAGCCATAGTGCTTGTATCGATCGATCGCGTTGTCGTTATCCGAGATCACCCAAAGCAGGAACCTCCGTACGTCGACGCATTCCGCAAAGTACCGCCGCATCAGTCGGGCGCCCACTCGCTGGTCTCGATGGGCCGGGTCGACGAGCCAGTGCCGGAGTAGCGACGACTGACCGGTTACTTCGTAGAACAGCATGCCGGCGATCGCGGTTCCCGACCGGATGATCAGCACCTTGCGATCTGCCGCCGCTCTGGCCATCTCGTCGGCGTCGGGGATCTGCTCCGCGAAGCGATCGAGCGCGGTCTCCAGCATGCCAGCCAATGCATTGCCGTCGCTCTTGTCGGCAAACACCAGCTGCGGGTCTGCGGTGGCGGCCGTTCGCGTCTCATCGCCGAGCCTCGTCATGCGGTGCAGCGCGCACAGGTCCGCGAACCCGGCCTCGAGAAACTTCTCGGCGAGCGGAGCGACTTGCTCGCGCTTGCCCAGGATGTCGACGGTCGTGGTCTCGCGCACGCTCGCGTCTAGCTCGTCGAGCGCAGCTGGAAGATCCGCGGCGCTGCTCGCGAGGTAGTACAGGTGGAGAAAATCGCGGTCACGTCGCAGCACGAACAGCACGTCGCCGAGCGGGTTGAGGAAGAGCTCACCTCGATCGAGCCAGCGCTGGAGCTTGTCTTGCGATGGATAGAAGTTGGTGATGAATGGTCCGGTCCGCTTCGCCCGTTCCAGATGCTCGTACACGACGCCGACACTGGCAGGCTGGTTCACGGATGGTTCTCCAGCAGTGTCATGAGCCCCTGCCGGTCGATCTTGCCGTTCGGGTTACGAGGCAACGTCTCCATCTGGTGGAAGACGGTCGGTAGCATGTACTTGGGGAGAACGCTGGCCAGTCCCTGGCGGATCGTGGCCGGCTGGACCTGTTGCTTGGCCTCGAAGAACAGCGTGATCTCCTTGCGCTCTCGGTGGTAGAGCACGCATGCGTTGTCAACGAGCCCGCTGCTCGTCACGAGATGCTCGATCTCGCCGAGCTCGATCCGATAGCCGAGATGCTTGATCTGGAAATCCTTGCGACCCAGAAACTGGATCTCCCCGCGATCGTTGCGACAAACGAGATCGCCAGTGCGATAGATGAGCTCGGGGTAGTGCGTGTTGAGCGGATTCTGAACGAACGCTTTGGCTGTCTTCTCGGGATCATTCCAGTATCCGAGCGCGAGCGAGCTACCACGAACACACAATTCTCCGGGCGCGTTGTCCTTGGCGGGCCGATCGTGCTCGTCGAGGATCAGGATGTCGGTATTGCGGCACGGAAAACCGATCGGCAGCGCTTCGTCGTCGCGGAACTCGCGATCGACGATGAAGTACGTGCAGTCCACGGTGATCTCGATAGGTCCGTAGAGATTGACGAACTGCGCGTCGGGGAGTCGCCGCCGCCAGACATTGAGGTGCTTGGTCGGAAAGACCTCTCCTGCAAAGAAGATCTTCTTGAGCTTCGACAGGTCGGCGGTGTCGAGCAGGCCCAAGTTCGCGATGTTGACCATGATCGTCGGGACCCAAAAGATGAAGCTGATCTCCCTCTCCACCAGGAATGCGACGAGCTTCGCCGGAAAGATCGGCAACTCGTCCGGGATGATGACGATCGTCGAGCCCTTGGCCAGTGCCAGGTAGAGCTCGAGCGTGTAGATGTCGAAGTAGAATGGCGACAGGCTGCCGATGACTTCCGTTCCATCGAGCTCGAGCCGATCCATCACCCAGTCCATGAAGTCGATGACGCTGCGGTGATGCATCACGACGCCCTTGGGCACTCCGGTCGAGCCGGACGTGTTGATGATGCACAGCGGATCGGTGTCGATGACGCGGTCGCGCCGCGCCGCGATCGCGGCCGTGTTGCACTCGAGCGACTCGTCGAACACGTCGTCGACGAGCATGATTTGCCCGGGCTCCACGCCGAGCTCCGCGACGGACGCCTGCAATGCGCGGTTCGTGATCACCAGAACCGGCCGTAGATTGCCGAGGATGTTCTTGACGCGCTGGGCAGGCGATTTCACGTCGAGGTTGCTGTAAGCGTTGCCGCTGTAAATGATTCCCAGATCCGCGAAGATCGTGGTCGCGCCTTTCGGCAGGAACACGGCGATCGGCGCGCTCGTCCCTTCCAGGCGTTTGATGATCAACGACGCGCAACGCTTGGAGCAGCGCTCGAGATCCGCAAACGTGTAGCGGCTGGCACCATCGATGATCGCGGTCTTGCCCGGGCACGTCGCCAGCGCTCCGCGTTCCAGATATTCAGCGACGTTGACCTGCATCGCTCGGGGGCGTGGACAATACAAAGCCCCGCCGCCATTGTCGACGGTGTTGAACCAGCTGCGAAAAGCCGATAAGACGAGCTTGTGAACCCGATGGCAGACCTCGAACCGGCAGCGGCGTGATGCTGTACTCGTTCGTCGTCCCGATCTACAACGACGGCGCCCTCGCGCGCGACTTCTGCGTGGAGATGGCGAAGGTATTTCGGACTTATCTCGGGCACGACGACCTAGCCCGAGACCTCGAGGTCATCTTCGTCGACGACGGCAGCCGCAACGACTCTCCCGAGCTCCTCAAGAAGACGTGCGACGAGTTCTCGTTCGCCAAGGCGGTACTGCTGAGCCGTAACTTCGGCCAGCACATCGCCACGTCGGCGGGGTATCGCGCCGCGAGCGGTGACTACGTGGGGACGTTGAACGTCGACATGGAAGAACCTCCCGAGTGCCTTCCCGCCCTTCTCGACGCCCTGAAAGCGAGCGGCAGCGATATCGTCGGAGGGCAGCACCAGGGACGCCCGGTCCGATGGGTGACGCGAGTGACTTCGTACCTGTTCGTCGTCGTGATGAATCGGCTCACCGGTCTGAACAATCCGGTCAACGCGACGACGGTACGGATCATGACGCGTCGCGCGGTCGACGTGTACAACCGCCTGAGCGAGAAGAGCCGATACATCCCGGGGCTCGAGGGATGGCTCGGCATGCGCTACACGCGAGTTCCGATCGAGGAGCGGCCGCGGCGTGCGGGCGTGTCGAGCTACAACTTTCGCCGCCGTCTTCGAATGGCCTATTCGTCGGTCATCTCGTTTTCAGACTTTCCGCTGCGCCTCGCGGTCAAGTTCGGCATGGTCGTCGCTGCGGTCGGAATGTTGCTCGCGGCGGGGCTGGTCTTGAAGAAATGGTTCGGCTCGGTACTGCCGGGCTACACGTCGACGTTCGTCGCGATCGTGTTCCTCGGCGGGGTGCAGATCATGGTCACCGGAGTCGCAAGCCTCTACATCGGGCGGATCCTCGCCGAGGTCCAGCAGCGCCCGCTGTTCGTCGTGCGCGAGACCTACGGCGAGGTACGCCCGTTCGACGAGCCGGTCTTGCATGGTCGTACGGTGCCCGCGATCGTTCCGGCGCGGCCCGTGTCGGAAGAAGCGCGCCCGCAGCGCAAGCAGAGCGCATCCGGTTGACCGAGTCGGTCACGGCGCTGGTTGGCACGCCGGAGCGATATCCAGGCTCGCGACATCGAGATCGACACCCGGTGGGAGCCGGTTCTCGAGCTCGACCACATTGACCCCGTGTACCAGATTCGCGGCGGGAACCGTGAACACCGCGGTCCGGGCAGGCACCGTCATCGTCTGGACGAAACCACCAACCGACAGGCGAGCGTAGCTCGTGGTCCCGTACTGGAAGGTCAACCGGAGATCACACGACTGATCGACGCGCAGCATCAGCAGCCCTGCTCGGACGTCTTCCGTGCCTTTGATATCCAGGCCGTACTTGTTCATGATCGTCTTGCAAGGTGGTTGAGCGCAGCGCTCGAAGTCCCCGATGTTCGTCACCGCGACGTGCTCCTCGCGTAGAAGATGCGGCCATCCCCACCCGAGCAGGAGGAATGGCCGCACCGCCGCGCTCCCGAAATCGATATGTCCGGTCGATGGAACCGACTCGGCGAGCACTGCTGCCACGGTCGTGCGGTCGACGCGGTAGATCGCATAGTTGCTCAGCTCGAGCACCTTCTTCGCTCGCACCGACTCGAGATTCTTGAGTACGCGGCGGTCGTAATCGGTGATCATGGTGTTGGTCCTGGCCCGCGCCAGAAACGGCCAGCCATTGAGCCTCCACCACCGGTGCGCCGCGGCGAGCGGCCAGATGGACTTGTCGATGAAGCGCGAATCGGGATCGGTGAAGATCAACTCGTAGAGGGAGTCCACCCCGGTCCTCTCGAACACGCTCATCATGTTGCGCGCTGCATCGCTCGGGTCGGCCGGATCGTCGGGCGATGTCCATGCGTGGCGCTGAAACGCAGCCTGTATGTGCCCGGCCGAGAGCAGATTCGTCATCACGAAATCGTTATGGTCGTTCGCCGCAAGATACGCGTTCGTTTTCGCGACGTCCTCGCGTTCGAGGAATGACCGCGGGTGCGTCAGCAGAATCGCGAACGACCACAGTGGCGCGGCGGCGAGCCATACGTACGTGAAGCGGCGGAGCGCTTGCCGCGAATCGAGGAGCCGATCGATCAGGATCGCGGAGCCGATCGCGTAGAACGGCAGAAACACCTGCGACGCGAGCATCTGCGACGTCACGAGCTCGGAAAACACCGTCACGAACGCAAGCGCCACCACGAGCATCCACACGACGGTCTTCTCGAGCGCAGCGGCTGCGGATGGGGCGCGGATCGCCTTGATCGCGTGGTAGCTGGCCGTGATCCAGGCGAACGGCGTGAGTACGAGCGTCAGCCTGCGAGCGAGCGTCGGCCATACCTCGAGCTCGAACCCGCGCTCGTAGGTCGTGGTGGCGCGCTCGAAGAACTGCAGACGGAGGTCAGCTACAAACTCGTTCCAGCCGACCGCACCGATCACGGTGAGGCACTTCAGGAAGATCCCGAGCACGCAGCCACCCGCGCAGAGCGCGACGAGTTGCCGCTGGCCACGGGCGAATGGATTCCCAGCTTTGAGGTAGACGGTGACGAGCACCGCGGCGGGCAAGAAGATGTAGCAGTCGTACGACGTGAAGAAGCAGCCGAAGCAGCCGATACAGGCCGCTGCGTAGTGGCGTCGTTGTTTGGTCTCGATCGCGCGGATCAGCCCCCACAACCCGAGCAGCCCGGTTGCCCACATGACTGGAGCCTGGTGGATGCTGTCCGCGTACATCATCCATAACGGGCTCGTCGCGAACAGCGCCGTCGCGATCAACGCGATCCGGTCCGAATACAATCGGCGCACGTAGTTGAACAAGAGCCACATCGCAAGCCCCGACCAGGCGAGCGCGAACAGTCGTAGCGTGCCGATGTCGCTCACCCCGAGGTACTTGCCGACGGCGCTGTAGAAGATCTCGGCGAGCGGTGGATAGTGGATGTAGTGATACGAATCCGAGGTCAGCGGCCCGACGTCGAGCACGTCGGCGAACGAGGTCGCGAGAAAGCCGTCCGACTTGACATAGCTCATCGCCGACAGGACGTTCGCGTCCGACCACGGGTCGCCTACGTTGAGCCGCAGCGGCTCGTGCGCATGGACGAGCAGGTACAAGAATGCGATCGCGATGCTCGCGAGCAGCATGCCCCGTAGCGACCTCGACATCGCTCGTGACTATCGCACGGTGCGTCCAGCGGAACGCGTCGGCAACTCCGAATCGTTCACGCAGTGATATGGTACGTCGCATGAAACCGGGCTCGCCGCCGTGGCTGCGGGTCGTGTTCCTCGCGACCGCGCTCGTCTTCATCGGGGTCGCCACATACCTCTACGCGTTCCGTTTCTTCGCGTGGCTCGAATCGGACGCTGCGATCCCCGCGCTGCTAGCCGAGAAGGTGATCGATGCGAGATCGCCTGTGGTCACGGACTGGTACTACAGCAACGGCGATATCTGGATCGTAGCGCCGCACCTGATCGCAGTGCCATTTGTCGCGCTCTTCGGCGCAGGTCCTGCGAGCTTGCTCGCCGCGACCGCCCTCGGCTTCTTGCTCGAGCTGCTCGTGCTGGTGAAGATTTACACACGGCTCGCCGGCGAACGGTGGATCGCACTGTTCGCCGCCATGGTCACGCTGACGGCGTGGTCGCACACACACGTCGCGTTCGTCTATATCCAGCTCGCTTACGGGTTCGGCATGTGCGTCTGGCTCGTCGCGTTCTATCAGTTCGCGACGCTCGCGCAGGACGAGCCCAGTCGGCCGTGGCGGTACGTGGCGGCAGCCACGTTCGTAGCCGTGTTCACCGCGCAGAATCCCACGCGAAACCTCGTCTGCATGCTGGCGCCGGTGCTTGTGGGGTGTGCTTGGCCATGGCGCGCGTTTCCGATGCGCCGTCGCTGCACGCTGGCGGCGGTTGCTGTGGTGGGGTGGGCGGTCGGGTACGGCGTCTATATGTGGCTCGCACGCGTGGTCACGTGGTCGTTCCCGCGCGGTCACGTTGGCTTCCATATCGCACCGAAGCAGATCGCGGCGAATCTCGCGATGCTCGGACGCGGTTTCTTGATGCTGTGCGCTGGTGGTGACGGAAACATCGTCTGGGTGATCCCGGGCACGTTGTTGCTCGCCGGTGCGCTCGCGCTGGTATGTCGCGAAGCGTTCGCATCGCGTGCATCGAGCACGTTGCGTTGGATCAGCGTCGTGGTGCTCGCTCAGCTTGGAGCCCTGCTCGTACCCCTGCTCATAGGAAACGTTCTCGACGGCCCATCAGCCGTGCGTTATGCGATGCCAAGCTTGCTCGCGACGCTCGGCCTCGCTGTCGTGCTCGCGGTCCGGACGGTGGCGGACGCGGCCGCCTCGTGGTGGCGACGGTTCTCGATCGGATGGCTCGTCGTGGTCCCTGTGGCCGCGCTTGTCGGCGCGAGCGACGTACGTCCGCCATCACCCCAGACATACGGATGGCCCGACGCGGCCGAGCTGCGCAGCGTGGCCGGCGAGCTAGCGCGGCGCGGGCTGACCCACGGGTTCGCGGACACGTTCGCCGCGAACCTGCTCATGCTGGATACTCACGGCACCGCGCTGACTTGCCGGTTCACGATCAACGACGTCCTCGTGCCACAGCGCTGGCTCGTCGAGAGATCGTGCTACGAGGCCGGCAGACTGCCCGATCGCTTCTTCGTGGTGACGTATCAGAACGAGCGCGATGAGAAAGCCATTCGCGCGACGCTGCCCAAGGAGCTCGAGCGCTTCAGCGTCGGCGACACCTACATGGTGTACGTGTTTCGAACCGAAGCAGCGTCGACAGCATGGCTCGATCTCCCGATCCCGGATGGCGACGCGGCCACGTTCCCGATCCGTCTGCCCGCGACACACCTGCAGATCCGTCGCGCCCACGTCGCTGTGTCAGCAGATGACCTGATCGCCACGGGCGAGCAGGGCACGTTGGTCTACGGTCCCTATGTCGACTTGCCCAAGGGTCACTACACGGCGACATGGATCGGCAACGGGATGGAGTCGGTCGGTCAGATCACGTTCCACATCACCAGCCTCGTGCATGATGGCCCCCACAGGTTACTCGCGTCGGTGACACGCGACGCGAAGGACATCTCGCGCACCCGCTCCGAGCTCGTGCGGTTTTCGTTCGACCTCAAGCACGCGCAGCGCGGCGTCGAGCTGCAGATCGAGAGCGTGGGCGGGGCGCGGGTCTCGCTGCACGAGCTCGTGATCGATCGGACTGATCTCGCTACGCATTAGAACGCCCGAGCTGCGTCGATCACGATGCTCTGGTCGCTGTCCGCCAGATCGTTGAACAATGGAAGCCTCACCAGCTCGTCCGCGACGCGCTCGGTGACGGGACATGCGCCCGCACGGCCGCCATGCGCGAGCCCCATCGGGGACGTGTGAAGGGCCTGATAATGAAATACGACCTGAACGCCTCGCGCCTTCATGTGATCGATGAACGCGGCGCGGCGTGCGGCCGGGACGAGCAGGTAGAAGACGTGCGCCGGATGCTCGCAATGCGCCGGCACCGTGGGCAGGTGGAAGTCGCGCTCGGCAGCCCAGCCGCGAAGCTCCGTCGCGTAGCGGTTCCAGACGCGCATGCGATGAGCCTGGATCGCGACGTACTGCTCGAGCTGGGAACACAACAGCGCGGCGAGCAGATCGGACACGACGTAGCTCGAGCCGATGTCTACCCACGTGTACTTGTCGACCTGGCCGCGGAAGAACCGGCTCCGGTTCGTTCCCTTTTCGCGCAGGATCTCGGCGCGCGCGATCAGGCTCGCGTCGTTGATCACGAGGGCGCCGCCTTCGCCGCACGCGATGTTCTTGGTCTCGTGAAAGCTCTGCGTTGCAAGCGCGCCGAACGTGCCGAGCGGCTTGCCGCGATAGCGTCCGAACAACCCGTGGGCGTTATCTTCGATCACGACGATGTTCGCCGCCGCGGCGATCCGACGAATCGCGTCCATCTCGCAACCGACGCCGCCGTAATGCACGGGAACGATCGCCTTGGTGCGCGGCGTGATCAGAGACTCGAGGCGCGTCTCGTCGAGATTCAACGTATCGGGGCGGATGTCGGCAAACACCGGCCGCGCGCCTCGCAATACGAATGCGTTGATGGTCGAGACGAACGTGAATGCCGGGACGATCACCTCGTCGCCGGGCACCAGATTCAAGAGCAGCCCCGACATCTCGAGCGCGTGCGTGCACGATGTCGTGAGCAGCACACGCGAATCGGGGAGCAGACTCTCGAGCACTTTCTCGGCGCGGCCACCAAAAGGCCCATCACCGCAGACCTTGCGTGCCTTGAGAGCTTCGCGAATGTGATCCAACCCGGCGTCGAGATGTGCCGGGCGCGTGAACGGGATCACCGACGCTCCGCCTCTGCGGCGAGCGCGAGCAGGTACTGACCATATTCCGTCTTGGCGAGCGCGTCGCCGGCTCCACGAAGCCGCTCGAGGTCGATGAAACCCTTGCGAAATGCGATCTCCTCCAGACAACCGATCTTGAGTCCCTGCCTCGTTTCGACGGTCTGGATGAAATTGCTCGCTTGCAAGAGCGCGTCGGGTGAGCCGGTATCGAGCCACGCAGTTCCGCGCCCGAACAACGTCAGGCGCAGCTTGCCGGCTTCGAGGTATGCCTTGTTGACATCGGTGATCTCGAGCTCACCACGTGGCGACGGCTTCAGCGTTTTCGCGATCGAGACCACGCTGTTGTCGTAGAAGTACAGTCCCGGGACAGCGTAATGCGAGCGCGGCCGCACCGGCTTCTCCTCGAGCGACACCACCTTGCCGGTCTTGTCGAACTCGACCACGCCGAACTGCGTCGGGTCCTTCACGTAGTAGCCGAAGATCATCGCCCCCGAAGTGATTCGCGCCGCGTTCTCGAACAACGAGGTGAGGCCCATGCCGTAAAACAGGTTGTCGCCGAGGACGAGCGACACGGTATCGTTGCCGATGAAGTCCTCGCCCACGATGAAGGCATCGGCGAGCCCGCGCGGCACCTTCTGCTCGGCGTACGTGAGGTGGATCCCGAAGTCGCTGCCATCGCCGAGCGTCGACTCGAAGGCTGGTCGATCGCGGGGAGTGCAGATCAGGAGGATGTCCTGGATGCCGCCAAGCATCAGCGTGCTCAGCGGATAGTAGATCATCGGCTTGTCGTAGACCGAGAGCAGCTGCTTACTCACGGCGCGCGTCATCGGATACAGCCGCGTGCCCGCGCCGCCCGCGAGGACGATTCCCTTCATTTCCAGCACACCTTACACCAGTGGTCCCCGTACTTGGGGATGGTGTAAGGTCCGGCGGTGACGCGGTTCGAGCCACGTAGAGTCCTGCTCACGGGCGGTGCGGGATTCATCGGCAGCAATCTCGCGCGGCGTCTGCTCGAGCCGGGAGGAGAGGGCGCTGGTCTCGAGAAGCTGGTGGTACTCGATGCGCTGACGTACGCGGGGCATCTCGCGAACCTCGATGGCGTCACCGGCGACTCGCGGTTCGAGTTCATTCACGCCGACATCTGCGATCGGAGCGCGGTCGCCCGTGCGGTTTCGGACCACTCGATCGACGCGGTCTTTCATCTCGCTGCCGAGTCGCACGTCGATCGCAGCATCGAGGCTGCGGACGCGTTCGTGCGTACGAACGTCACCGGAACGTTTACCTTGCTCGACGTCACACGTCATGCCTGGGAGGGCAAGTACGACCGCACGCGCTTCGTCCATGTTTCCACCGACGAAGTCTATGGCGCGCTCGGCGAGGTCGGATCGTTCACGGAGGAGACGCCGTACGCCCCGAACTCGCCGTACGCCGCTTCGAAGGCTGCCTCCGATCTGCTAGCGCGGTCATATTTCAAGACGCATGGCCTGCCCGTCGTGATCACGAACTGCTGCAACAACTACGGTCCCTACCAGCTGCCCGAAAAACTCATCCCTTTGATGATCTCGAACGCAGCGGCTGGCAAGAAGCTGCCGGTCTACGGCCAGGGCAAGCAGATCCGCGAGTGGCTCCACGTCGACGATCATTGCGCGGGGTTATGGAAGGCGATGACGTTCGGAGCCGTCGGCCACAGCTACAACTTTGGAAGCGGCGACGAGATGTCGAACCTACACCTCGTCGAGCTCATGGCGGATCTGGTCGACGACGCGCTCGCACGAGCGCGCGGCACGACGCGGGGACTGATCGAGTTCGTGGTCGATCGAAAGGGCCACGACTTTCGCTACTCGATCGACTGCTCGAAGGCGCGCCGTGCGCTCGGATGGGAGCGTTCGAAGCGGCTCGATATCCAGCTGGCGGAGACCGTGCGCTGGTACCTCGGGAACGCCGCGTGGCGGGATGCGGTCACGAGCGAGGAACACACGCGGTTCCAGACGGCCTACTACAAGCGAGCGTGACCGCCAGGCGCTGGGTCGCAACCCAGGTCGATCGCGAGCGAGCGAAGCTCGGCTCGCGGGTTGAGAGGCGAGAGCAACTCGGTTGCGAACGTTACGACATTGATCCCCTCACGGACGTATCGCTTCGGAACGTCGAACACGACCTGCGACCGCGCGCATTGTGACGTCGTGAAGTCTGCGATGGATAGTCCGAGCGTCGGACATTGCAGATCTGCGAGGAACCACAGCGGCGAGAACGCCGGCTCGATCCGGACGGTGAGCCGTAGCTCGCACGCATGCTCGACGCGGATCATCAACTGCGCACGATCGACCACACGCGCATCTGGCACGCTGAATCCCGACTCGCTCGGCGCGGTCTGACATCCTTGTGGGTTCGAACACGAGTAGTAACCTGAGATGGTGGTCACTCCGATCGGGTGTAGTTCGCCGAGTCGCGGTCCTCGCCACCCGAGGAGCTTGTTGCGATTCGCCGCCCTGCTACTGAAGTCGATCTCGTGGCCGAGCGGGATCGATGCTCCGATGCGATCGAGTACGACGTTGCGGTCGATGCGATAGACGTCGAAGTTGTCGAAGTGGAGTACGCGGCGTGCCCCGGTCGCATCGAGTAGAACACCGAGGTCCCGATACTTCTTCGACTCTCCGAGCAAGCTGTCAACATGGCTCGAGGCAGCCGACGTGAAGATCACGGCATGAACGTGATCGGACCCGACGGCCTCGAACACCTCGAGCAAGAGCGTGCGTGCGCGCTCGGCGGTGATGCTCTCGTGTTCGCCGATCACGGACCAGCTCCGGCGATCGACAGCAGCGCGGACGACAGCGTCATCGGATAGATTGGAGATCACGAAGTCGTTTCCGTCGTTGCTCGCGAGGTACGCACGTACGGAGCCGACGTCGTCTCGATCGAGGTCGATGCGTTTGTGCAACGGCACGATCGCAAGCGTCCACAGCGTTGCGACCAAGATCCACGTGACGCCGAGGATGCGCCGGACCCCCCCGGCTTGGAGCAGGCGTTCGATCCAGATGGCCGATGCAGTCGCGAGACACGGCAGGATCGACACGACGCCGAGCATCGGCGTTCCGGCGCGGGGCCGAGCTACGGCGACGGCGATGACCGCGACGGCGACCAGCCAGCTCATTCCGTCATCGAGCGCAGCTCTCAGCGAAGGCGATCGCACCGCATGCCAGATCGCGACGGCAACCGCGACCCACACCATCGGCGTGAGCGCGATCGTGACGAGCGGAACCAGCGAGGTCGCGAGTCTTCCATCGCTCGGATCGAGAGTGGACGATCGTGCGAGCACTCCGGTGATGCCACCTGCCGCGCAGATCACGACGAACCGGAAGTTTCCGCGTGCGAGTGGATCGCCGCGCTTTGCCGAGATCGTGTACAGCGCTCCAGCCGACAAGAACAGCCAGTCGTCAGCGCCGATGATCGTGCCCACGAACGAGCCGACGATCGCGATCGCGTAATGACCGAGCTTCTCGGTCTCGAGCGCGCGGGCCAGCCCCCACAGTGCGATGAAACACGCGGCGTGCTCGAAGCTCGGCGGCAGCATGATCGCGAGTGGGCTCGTCGCGAACAGCACGGTACCGATCAGGGCGACCGAGTCGTTCCACATCCGCCGCAGATACTGGAACAGTGCCCACGCAGTGAACGCCGAGCAGAGAACTGCCAGCACCCCTGACCCGAGCGACTCGGTCGCACCGCGCGACGCTTGATATACGAATGCGAGCGCGACGCACCCGAGCAAGTAGCGTCGGAGGACTCGCGGCATTCGACACGGTCTATCACGACTTCGCGTAAGCTGCGCGTCGGCGTCACGTGCTAGACGTAGGGAGGATGTCTCGTCCGCTCCGTGCTTTGCTGCTGGGAAGCATCGCCGTCGCGTACGTCTACCTGCTCGCCCACGTGCGCGAACCGATCCGGCTCAACGTCGGTGACCCGTCGTCGGACGCATCGACGTTGATGACGGTGCAGCGAGCGCGAGCGGACGGGTTGGCCTCGGTTCTGTCCTCGCCGGATTCTGCTGACGAGATCGACAACCCTCCGCTGTCGCGCATCGTGTTTTCTGCAGCGGGCGAAGTCCTCGGCGACGATGTTCGTGCGCTTCGACCGCTCGCCTTGGTGTTTGCGGTGCTCGCGAGCTGGTTCCTGTTCGGCTACACGTCGCGTCTCTACGACCGCCGCGTCGGGCTGATCGCGACAACGCTCTTCAGCACGAGCCAGCTGTGGCTGGCGCACGCCGACAGCATCCATCAGGCACCGCTCGTGCAGTGTGCGGGCTTTCTGGCGCTGTGGGGGACCGTGCGAGCGATCGAGACTCGACAGCTGCGCCACTACGTTGCAGTCGGCGTCGGATCGGGCGCGTGCCTGCTCGCCGGCTACGATTACTACCTACTGCTCCCGGTCGGCGTGATCGCGACCATCTACGCCAAGGTGGGCCGCTCCGTCACGCGCGACGACCGGCGCATCGTCGCGACCTGCGTTGCGGGATGTGTGTTCGCGATCGCTGTTACTTGTGTGCTGGGTCATGTCCCGCGCATCGCGCACTTCGATCACGACCTCGGCGCTGCACTGCCAACGGTCGCTCGACGGGCGGCGCTCGGATTCACACCATTCTTCTCGATCGTGCTCGGCTACCACGTGATCCGCGCGATTCGCGCCCCCACGATTGGCAAAGCCGCCCACGACGTAGCCGTTTGGATGCTCGTGGTCGCGGCGATCTGGCTCCTGTGGTTCGATCTACGCGCGACATCGCAGCTGATCGGACTGCAAGTCCTCATGCCGTTCTACGCGATCGGATCAGCGGCCCTGATCGCGCGCATGCTCGACGGGTCCGTTCGCGTTCGTACGCTCGCGCTCGCATGGCTCGTAGCTGCTCCGCTGTGGTCGTTCTACTGGACGTTCACTCACGCGCGCGCGTGGCTCGACCGAGACGACGTGTCCGAGATGACAGCGTACCTCGCCGAAAACGACACGAACGACTTCGTGATGTCCGATCTGCTCGATTACGCGCCGCTCGAGGCGACGATCGGGCGTCGCGCATGGGATGCATTCGACGCGCGGGATGCGACCGAGGCGCCGAGCCTGATGATGAAACTGTTCGAGCTCACCGGCACCGATGCGGTTCATGCGGTCGTGTTCACCGATCCGAGCTCGCGATTCGTCGAACGCTCGCTGTCATCGCTCGCCGTGCCACGTCGGTTGTGGTCGGTGACAGGCTGGCCACAAGTTGCGCGGCACAAGACCGAGGCCTTGATCTACGAATACGATCGGCGCGTGCTTGCCAATCTGAATGCGGTGCACGCGACCAAGGTGCTGCAGCTTCGCCACCTCGCGATCTACCGCATCGACAGAGCAGCCACGCGCGCGGCACTCGAGGACGCCGTGCAAAGTGCCACCCATATCGACTTCGACACCGTGGATGCACCAGCACACGAGCTGCTCGGTTGGGATCCATTTCTTCCCGCGTCCACCGATTCACCCGGGACGACGCTTCGCGGTTTCTGGCGTTGCCCCGCAAGACACTGCAAGACGGTCCGCACCGACGTCGGGCTGGTCGTGCCGGAAGCGCGATGGGTGCAAGCTGGCCAGGTCATGGTCCGTCTCGATCGAACTTGCGATCACGTGGCAACTGCGGCGTTCGTCGGTCAGAGCGAGGTGCAACTTGCCGTCGACGGCGTCGCGATCGGGTCGGGAAGCGGCAGTCCGGTGACCGCGACGATTCCCGCCACTTCTGGTATTCGCGGCATCGACGTGGTCGAGCTCGAGAACCTGAGACCGAGTGCAAGCGGGCTGCGCGTCTTGTCGATCGACCTGGCGTCCGACTGTGGGCGCTAGCCGTGGCTCGGATCAAACAGCATCTCCTCGGCATCGCGAAGATGATCGTCGCCGGACTCTTGATCTGGTGGTTGGTCGAGTCCGGAACTCTCGACCTGTCGGCACTTGGCGTGTTCTGGGAGCGCCCGATCTTGCTCGTGGCGAACTTCGCGTTCTTCGCCTTCAGCAACGTGATCGTCGCGTTGCGCTGGCGCCTGCTACTGGGTCTCGCCGGTGTCGAGCTTTCGCTCAGGCGTGCGATGGCACTCCAGCTGGTCGGCGCTTTCTTCAACGTCGCGATGCCCGGAAACATCGGTGGCGACGTCTTGAAGACGATCTATGTGGCGCGCGATGTCGATACCGAGCAGCGCGCAACCGTATTTGCGATCACGCTACTCGATCGTGTCGTCGCGCTCGCAGGCCTCGTCGCGACCGCCGCGATCCTGACGTTCGAGCCACACGGCGCAGTCTGGGGTGATGCGCGGTTTCATCAGGTCGCTACCGCGATCGCGGTCCTTGCAGTGGTCACGCTACTCGGTCCACTCTCGGTGCTGCTGATCATCCGGCGGTACGGCAGCCGGATGGATCGCTGGGCCAGTGGCAAGACTTGGATCGGTCGGATCATCTCGCAGCTCGTGCTCTGCGCTCGTCTGGTGTCAGCGCGGTTGGGCGCATTGCTCGCGTCGCTGGGGCTGGCGATGGCCATTCACGTCATCGGAATAATGTGGTTCACGGCGCTCGCAACAGAGATCACCGCGCAGGATGTCTCCCTCTCGAGCATGGCAAGCGTCTATCCGCTCGGAATGCTCAGCACGCTATTACCGATCTCGTATGCTGGATTCGGCGTCGGTCACATCGCGTTCGAGCAGCTGTTCGCCATGGTCGGTCTGCACGGCGGCGCTACCGTGCTGAACGTCTATCTCGTCGGGCTCACCATCCCCTGCGTGGTCGGGGTGATCCCGTACTTCACGCTGCGGCGTGAAGTGCAGATCAGTCCCGAGTCGACTTGATCGGTCGCTCAGACGACACGTGCAGCTGCACGAACGAGATGGTCAGCTTCGCGCGCTGCGACTCGACGACCGGATCCAGGTGAACAGCCCGATCATCGCGAACGCCACCAGCGCGCCGAGCCCGAGCCCCATCAGCCTCCGCGTCGGCGGCGTCGCGAAGCCGCCGCTGCCGCCGCCACTGCCGCTGCGAGCCGCACCCGACTTCTTCACGCCGATCTCGGGAATGTCCTTCGTGATCACCGACGGCAGCGACAGCGCGCCGCGCGGGGCGAACGCGAGCTTGGTCGCCGCGACCATCTGATTGCTGCGCCCGTCCGGCGGGCCGCCCCAGATGCCCCAGCGCGGCCTCGAGCAGGTGACCGGGCCCGTCCAGTGGTGGCGGATCGCGTAGCGGGCCTGGAAGTAGCTCTCGCCGCTCGGCGACGCGCCGTGCTCGAGCTCGCCGTCCCAGTTGCGCGTCTCGCGGCCGCCGGTGATGCCGGCCGCGGCGCGGAAGCGCAGGTCGTCCTTCATGTCGCCGGCGCTGTAGCGTGCGTGCAGGCGCGTCAGCACGAAGCCGCCCTTCTGGATCTTGCCGCCGATGATGTCGGCGCCGAGCGTCATCATGTCGGCGTCGTCGACCTCGACCGGCGGGCACGGATCGCAGTGATAGCCCTGACCGCCCGGATAGAGCGGCGGCTGCGCGGTCCACGCGTACTCGGTCACGACCGCGCCGGGGTTCGCCTCGACCGTCTTGTCGAACAGCGCGGCGTAGAACTCGCCGAAGCGATCGCGCACCTCGGGCTTGACGTCGAAGTTGGTCGGCACGGTCACGTTCTTGTAGTTCGCGACCTCGTAGCGCTTGTCGGCGGAGATGATGTTCACGATCAGGTCCTGCTTGCCCGACGAGTTCGCCATGCCGAGGCGGATCGGCAGCGAGAAGTCGTCGCTGTCGTAAGAGAAGCGCAGCGGCGACAGCGCGGCGTGACCGCCGGCCATCGTCACCTTTCTCGGGTCGACCTTCGCGACGAAGAACTTCATGCCGCTCTCGACGTACGGCCGCAGCAGCGGCTCGGCGCCGGCCGGAATCTTGTAGTGGTTGTCGCGCAGCCAGTACTCGAGCCCCGACGAGTCCTTCGCCGACAGGATCAAGATCTCGTATTCGCCGACCGCGAACTTCGCCTCGATCTTGACGGTCGCCTTCTTCGCGGCGCGGTCGTAGTCTTCGGCGGCATGGCTCGCGGTCTTCGGCACCGGCCTCGCGGTCGGTGCGGGCGGCGGCGGGATGTAGCAGGGATCCTGCTCCCAGTACTCGACGAGCCGCGGCGAGCCGAGCGCGTCGACGTGATCGAACACCGCCTTCGGCAGCGTCTTGACGTCCTTCTCGTGCAGCACGACCGGCACGGGCACGACCATCGCGAAGTCCTCGAGCGGACCCTGATAGTCGTTCTGCATCGACAGCACGGTGCGCGTGCCGTCGCGCATCAGCACGACCTGGGTCGCGTCGTTGAACAGCTTCTTGTCGGAGCCGCTCACGTAGAAGCCGCAGAACGCGTGCGCGGCCTGCACGCCCGCGACCAGCGCGGCGAGCACGAAGACGACGAGTCTCCTCATTTGCTCGTTCCAACGCATGAAGCGCCTCGAAGATCTACGAGCCGCCGAGCAGCTTTGCGAGCGTGTTCGTGGACGAGCGCCCCGGGACGAGCTGGATCAGCTCGACGCGGCCGCCGTAGGACTCGACGAGCGCGCGCTCGGGAATCGGCTTGCCGGCGTAGTCGGCGCCCTTGACGTGGACGTCGGGCTTCACGGC
>DATJXL010000002.1:0-7351 GCA_035500135.1 Kofleriaceae bacterium | reverse complement strand
CGCCCTCCAGGTCACCAGCATCTGGAGCGACCGCGTCTATCTCGACATGTCTCTGCTCACCAACCATCACGCCGCTGCGGCATGAACACCGAACCCGAACTCTCTCGTCAGGCATTCACACAAGAAGAGAGACTTGACCCTGCGCCATGACCGAGGCTGGTTCCGCACGCAGCTAAAGTCGCGGCCGCAACTCCGAACACGGACCACATCCACGCAGCACCCTGGACCATTTCTTCGTGTATCAGCTTCGACGAGCCTTCGACAAGCTGGCATCAGACGTCGTATCTGGGTGGGTGATCGACTATCCACCGGTAAGCCCGGCTCGCAAGCGGCACCGTTCGCGTTCACCGAGTTGGCCGACACCCTTTGATCGAGCGTCAAGTCGGCACTGAGTCTTGGTGAATTGCTGCCCGCGATCATCGGCAGATAGGCTTGATCCGGATACGATGCAGTCGATCCGCTTCGAGCCGGTTAGAAAAATCCACGCGCGATCGCAAGATCGGGTACGCCGTCGTTGTCCCAGTCGCCGGCTACGACCGCGAGAGGGGAGGTCATCTCTCCGAGCTGGAGCGAGGCGTCAGGAGAGGAGAGCGTCGATTGAAGCTCTCCGCTTGCCGAAGCCAAGAACACTTCGACGTGCGCCTCGTTGTTCGGCGACACGATGTCCGGAACACCATCTCCGTTTACGTCTACGAGTACGAGCGCCGAGTTGCCGCCACCGTCTCCTCCATACGCGTTCTGCGTCGCGAACGTTCCGGCGCTATCGTTGTTCAGGACGAAAATGGCTCCCCCCGGGTCCTTGTAGACGATCGCCGGTTGTGCGTTGCGCTGGAAGGTTTCGCTAGCCAGAACAAAGGCAGGCGGGGCATTGCCGACGTTCGTGCCAGCGACGAATGCACCGTTGCCCATGCCGAGTTGGATGCCCACGGCCGTCCCAGGTGTTGTCGGCCCGAACGATCCGCCAAGAACCAGGTCCGGGTTACCGTCACCGTTCACGTCGGCGATCGCCACCGAGCTCATTCCAACCCCATCGACGTTCAGCGCGCTCGACGCGAACTCGCCAGCGCCGTCGCCCAACAACACCCATGCGCTATAGAAGTCAGCGAACGCGATGTCGGGTTTTCCATCGAGGTTGAAGTCGCCAACTGCGGCCATTTGCTGGTCATCGCCTTCCGGCGAAACAACGCTGCCTGAATCGATCGGTTCGGCGAACCTGCCGTCGCCAAGACCGCGAAAAAAGCTCGTCGTGCCCTGTGTCGAAACGACAACGAGATCGGGGATGCCGTCGCCATCGAAATCCGAAGCGAGAACCGACCCGCATGACCCGCCGCGGATGTCCTCGCTCGCAAACGTACCGTCGCCGTTGCCACGTAGTACTCGCAGGTAACAATCATTTGCGTCGTTGCCAGTCACTGCGAGATCGAGCCGCCCATCGTCGTTGAAGTCCGCCGCGGCCAACGACATGCTGGTGCCGGACCCAGTGCCGTAGTGGACACCCGGCACGAACGTGCCGTCGCCATTTCCGCGCAGCACGCTGAGTTCGACGCTGGATTCACTGCTACAGGCGACTGCAGCGATCGCCCACGCGATGCACCCAACCGAGTTCGCCAATGAGCTCCCCCACACGCTCAAAGACTATCAGTCAGCCGCGCGTTCCGGCGAAGCGACGATGTTTGCCATGGGTTGCCGAACACCCACGAGGACGTTGCAATCACATCGGCGCGATCGCGAGCCGGATTAGTTAGCCCGCCACCCGCGTCAACGACGTCGGTGCCCGTGAAAGCCAGTATCGCGGGAACGTGCGCGCTGGAACTGCGAGCTTGATCAACTTGGTATGGTTTGTTGATGAGGCTGCTGGTGACCGGCAACTCGGGCGCCGGCAAGTCAACACTCGCCAGGCGGCTCTCTCGCGCGCACGGCCTCGAGCATCACGATTTAGACTCGATCGCTTGGCTTCCGACAGTGCCACCGCGGCGCGCGCCGCTGACCGAAAGCGCCCCGAAAATCGCCGCGATGACGGGGACGCGTGCGTGGGTGATCGAAGGCTGCTACGCCGACCTACTCGCGCTCGCCGCCCCTCACGCAACGCTGCTCGTGTTCTGCAACCCCGGCATCGATGCGTGCGTCGCGAACTGCCGCGCGCGTCCCTGGGAGCCACACAAGTACGCGTCGCGGGAAGCGCAGGATGCGAACTTGCCGATGCTGCTGGCGTGGGTCCGTGACTACGAGGTCCGCTCGGACGAGTTCTCGTTGGACGCGCATCGCGCGCTCTTCGACCGCTTTGCGGGCGCCAAGCGCGAGCTGACCTCACTTGCCGAGACCGCTGCGTTCACTCTGTAGTCAGCGATAGCGAGCGAGGGCTTGTTCCAGCTCTTCAGTGACTTTCGCGACGAGTGCGGGAGGCGCGAGTACCTTCGCCTGGGGGCCCCATTCCAGGATCCACGAGACGACCGGAGCCAGCTCGGCGCAGGTGAAGCTCAGACGGATCGTTCCGTCGGCGTTCTGATCGAGCTGCTGAGTGGGATGCCATTCACGCGACGACACGAACACTGCCATCTCGCGTGTGAACTCGACGACGACCTCGTGCATGGTGTCCGAGTCACCGATGTGCGGTCCGAAACCGCGCGCGAGCGTCTTGCGTAGGTTCAGGTCGGGCGGGATCGTAGGCGACGTTCACGCCCACCCGTTGGTCGTGTCGTGCAAGCGCACGGTGAAGAAGAGCGTCGATCTAGTGAACATGATCGAACAAGCCTGCGGCTACGCGGACAAGGAGGAGATGGTGCCAGCCGTAGCGCTGCGTCTTCACGCGCTCCGTGACGGGATGGGCGTCAACCGCTGAGGACGTGAGGACGGGCGGGAAGACGCCCACCACGACGGCAGCGAAGACGAGGTGCTTGAGACGGAGGCACAGGCACAGCGCTACATCGAAATCCTGCGCGCTGAGCTGGCCCGAGAAGATCACACCACCGAGACCGCGCTCGTCGAATACGAGAAGCACCTTGAGTCCAAGGACAACAAGTCCGACTCGATCAGGCAGACGACGTGGGCCCTCAGGCAGTTCTTTCCGAAGCCGATGGTCTTGTCACTCTTGTCGAAGAAGAGGTGCGAGGCGCTCTACGAAGAGATGCGAACCAGGAAGACGCGAACGGGAAAGCCGCTGTCCGTCGACTCGCACCGAGGGATCTTGTCGCAGGTCCGGTCGTACCTTTCGTGGTGCGTCAAGCAAGGCTGGCTACAAGACAACCCGTGCGTTGGCGTCGAAGGTGTTGGGAAGCGGCGACCGCGCGGCAAGTCGCTCGGGAACTCGGGGGCCGAGCTGCGCGTGAAGGACGCGCGGGCCTGGTATGGGATGGCCGTCTTCAAGGCTCATCGTGGCGATGAGGGCGCCGTTGCGGCGCTTGTCGCTCTTCTTCTGGGAATGCGAGCCAGTGAGATCGTCTCGCGGAAGGTCAGCGATCTCGACGAAGACGGCGCACCTGGGGACCTCCTCTGGATCCCGTGCAGCAAGACACCGGCGGGGCGCCGGACGCTCGAAGTACCCGATGTCCTACGTCCGTACCTCGTCGCAAGCTGCGAAGGGAAGGAGCCCGACCGCTACTTGTTCGAGTCTGAGCCGGGGAAGCCGCACTGGCGTGATTGGATCCTCCACAACGTCCACCGCATCTGCGATCTCGCCAAGGTTCCGAAGGTCACAGCACACGCCATGCGCGGGTTGCTCGCGACCATCACTGCCGAGCGCGGGCTTGCTGGCCACTTGATCGCCGCCACCCTCGGTCACGAGGACGAGCGGACGTCGATGACGGCCTACGCGGCGCCCGGCGCGGCCGATGCGGGTGTGCGAAGACGCGGCCTCGTCGTCCTGAAGGGTGGAGCGCGTTAGACCTTTGGCGGCTTGAGTCTCGCCACGGTCGCCTCCCCAGCAGCCTCGACGAGGTCACGATCATTCATGGGCACGTCGGGACGCCCGGCGTGCGCGCGAGTCAGCTCCTCGAAGAACGCTTCGCGCACCTGCCACCAGTACACGCCCGCGTGGTCGTAGAGCAGCTCGTTGGCTCCGGTGCGAATCGCCATCCCAAGCACGTCGTGAAACAGCACAAGATCGACCAGATCCTCGGCCGCAGTGGGTGGGTCGGTGATGTTCGTGGTCGGGTATCCGAATGTCGAGAAGTTCGCCGCGAGACGCAGGTCGTTCATCATCTGCTGGGCCGCGACCAAGAGCACCTCCAGCTCGTCGAGGCCGAGCGCCTTCGCATCGGCTTTGGCCTCTCCGTCGTATGGGTGCGCTCGGAACGAGTCGCGGTCCTTCACGACCGGGACGAGCTTGTCCCAGATCGCGTCCTTGAGCGCCTCCACGTCCTCGGGAACGATATGCCCTCTCGCCACCGCGGCCGGGAACCGCTCCTCCAAGCGCTTGCGGCGATGGTCGGTCGTCAGCTTATGCCCATGGCGACAGCTCGGTGGGAGCTGAACGCCGGACTACTGAACAGCGCCAAGCTCGCTAACTACGATCCTCGAATCGTTCCCCAACCATTCCCCACCCCATCGAATCCGATCTTTCGGTCCGATTTCCCCTGTTATTTCGTGGAGATAAGGGGGATCGAACCCGACTTTGACGAGGTCTCTTTCGCGTTGAGTCACGTGGCCTTGCAGTGTTCTTCGTCGGTTGGGTCGATCCTCTTGTCTGCCTGAGTCCGGACTGATCGGTCCGGATCTGGTGTGGCGTGGAGCAAACGCGCCACGCGATCTCGTCGTTGAGAACGTGCGGTGCGGCGGCGTGATAGCGGGAACGCGCGCCCCTGAGCACGTCCGAGCGCGCTGAAATCGGTCGTGGAGCAAACGCGCCACGCACTCGAAGATCCCGGTGGTCGACGTGGTAGGCGAGGTCGCGTACGCTACTCATGTGGCGGTCTCTGCAACGCTCCTCAAGCAACTTCTGATGCTCGGCGAGCGCGAGCGTGTCGAGCTCGCTCATGCGCTGCTGGACAGCGTGAACGACAACGACGAGATGAGCGACGCCGATCGCGCTCGCCTCCACGCAGCGATCGAGCAGTCGATCAGCGAGATCGAATCCGGTCAGACGGTACCGTTGGACGAAGCACTCGCATCGTTGCGCGCGAAGCGTGCAGCGCGCGCGAGTCGGTGACGTGCCCGTCCAGATCGAGCTCTCGCGGCAGGCGCAAGCCATGCTGCACGAGGCCGACGAACGATGGAGCTCGGAGCACGGCTTCGACACCGAGAACCCGCTGCTCGCCGAAGTCGCACGCGCTGCCGAGTTGCTGCGCGAGAATCCCGAGCTCGGAATCGCATACCGCCAGAACACGTTCCGGCGTGATGTCCGCCGTCTGCTCCTTCGATCCGGGTGGCACCTCTACTACACGCTCGATTCCGAGCGTGCGTCGATCGTGATCGTGGCCGTGTGGTTCTCGAATCGCGGTGCCGCGCCGGAGCTCTGAATGCGATCAGGCTCGGCTGTCTGGACGTGCACCTGCGTGGCATCTGTGATGCGTGCACTGCGGTAATTTTTCGCAGCACGACGAGACGAGCCGGCGTCGCGTCGCGACTGGTTACAGTCTCGCGCATGAAACACTGGATGTTCGCGGTCGCGCTCGCGGCGTGTACCGGTAATAACGGCGCAGCGGGACCTCAGGGCGCGATGGGCGCGATGGGCTCTGCCGGTGCAATGGGATCGGATGGCCAGCTTCGCATCTACGGCGACGGATCCGAGAACGATCTGATGGTGAGCGCGAGCGGGAGCCTCGACGCGCTCGTCGCGGATGGCAACTGGCAGTTTCACGATGTCACGATCGCCGCGAACGAGACGCTCGCGATCACGAGCGGGACCGTCGTCCGCTGCACCGGAACCTTCACCAACAACGGCGCGATCGTGGTCGGCAACGGCGCGGTCGGTGGAGTCGCGCCGCTGCCAGGCATCGCGCCGAGCGCACCGACCGCAGGAACCATCGGTACGGGTGACGTGCACGGCGGAATGCCCGGGCTGGCGGCGGCCCCACTCGCGATCGTGCGGCCCGGGTTGTACGGCGGCGGCGCCGGCTATAACCAGGCCGGCAGCGGAGGCAACGGCGGTGGCTCGCTCGTCGTGCTGGCGCTCGGCGGGATCGCGAACGTCGGGACGATCCACGCGGACGGTCAGACCGCAGCGGTCGCCGGCGGCGGCGGTGCAGGCGGCATCATCGTGCTCGCGAGCCCGGGCACGATCAGCAACACTGGGACGATCAGCGTGGCCGGCCAGAACGGCGCGGATGGCGCCGTGTCGGGAGACGGGACCGTCGCGTACGGCGCGGGCGGTGGCGGTGGCGGCGGCATCATCCGCTACATCAGCCCGACGGTGACCGACACCGGCATGGACACCGTGACGGCCGGTGCCGGCGGCAACGCGCTCGCCACGACGGTCACCGCGGCATCGCGCATCGGCGGAGCCGGCGGCGGCGGCGGCGGCGGAGCCGGCGGCGGCGGCGGCGGCATCGTGGCCAACTCCGCGCAAGCCGCAGGTGGCGGTAATGCCGGCGTCGTCGTGACGACGATGGCCGACCCGACCGCGCTGTTCTGATCAGCGCGCGGCGGCGGCGAGCGCCGGCAACATCAAGCGCCGGCCGGGTCCCGCCGGTCCGCGCGCCATCATCGTCGGCGGATCGTAGGCGGTGACGTCGACCTCGATCGGCTTCGCGTTGCTGCGGATCCAAGCGACGACCCGTTCGATCTCGGCGCGCGAGTACACCTTGTAGAATGGCTGCATGTTCGAGTACGCGACGCCGTCTGCAGGTGTGCCCGTGTTCTCGTAGACGTCGCGCTTGCCGAACGCGATGATCCGCGCCTGCGCTTCGGCCGATCGGGTCAGCCAGTTCGACGCATTCCGGGTCCCGCCGGGAGCGTTGTAGAAGCGGAAGTACGACCAATCAAACTCGGTCTCGTCGGCATTCCAGCTCGCGTGGCAGGTCGCGCATGGTTGTTGCGGCGACCCGGCGACCGGGTTGTTGGTCCCGAGGATATCGGCCGGCTGCAGGCCGGAGTCGGCCGGCAGCACGACGCACGAGATGCCGATGCAGCCGTTGGTCGCGGCACACGTGTGATACACGAGCTCGCCCGGATCCCAGTTCTGGTACGTGAAGCCTGCGCAGATGTTGGAGCCCACGCACGTCGCGTTGACCATCGTGTAGCCGCCGGCCTCGTCGCACATCTGCGTGAGCTGCGCGTACGTCAGGTTCTCGTTGACCGTGCTGGTGATCTTGCTCGCCGGTGCATCGGTCGGCGCATCGGGCGAGACCGGCTGCGACGAGTCCTTCGGCGTCGGGCTGTCCGGCGAGGTCGCGCTATCGGAGGGTCCCGGCAGCAG
>DATJXL010000001.1:0-18167 GCA_035500135.1 Kofleriaceae bacterium | reverse complement strand
CGGCCTTCTCGGCGGCCTTCTCGGCGGCGGCCTTCTCCTCGGCGGCCTTCTCCTCGGCCTCTTTCTTCGCCTTCGCGTCGTCGTCGATGGTCGGGTTCCCGGCGGGCTCGGTCGTCCCCGGCGGCGTCTTGCTTCCGCTGTCATCGCCGGTGTCGACCACCTTCTTGAGCGTCACGTCCTTCTGCAGCTCGTCACCGGTGAGGTCGATCCTCGACGTGTAGTCGACATAGCCGTCGAGATGAACCCGGAGCTCGGCCTTCTTGCCGCGCGCCAGCTTCTTGTCGAGCGGGGTCACGCCGATGACCGCGCCGGCGACCGAGACCTCGGCGCCCGCCGGATGCGACACGACGTGGACGGTGACCATGTCCTCGACAGGCGGCGGCACCGGCGCGGTGGCGCTGCCCGGCGTGGACGCGACCACCGCCGGTTCTGTCGCAACGCCACTCGCCGAGTCGGATCCGCTGCCGGGGCTCGGCGCGACCGAGTTGCTGGACTCGTCCTTGCTACCGCCGCCGCGGAACACCACGAACAACACGATCACGAGGCCGAGCACGAGCACCCCGACGCCGAGATAGAGCGGCCGGCGGTCGCCGATCTTCATGTCGTCGACGCCAGGCGTCGACTCGTAGCGCGGATAGCTCATGTTGTCCGCGCGACTCATCGGGCTGGCGTAGCCGTGGCGCGTGCTCGGAATCCCGGGCTGCTGCAGCGCAGGTCCGCTGCCCGACGGCGGCGTCGCGAAGGCCCCGGACGGCGACCCCGGCTTCGCGGTCGACGGAGGCACCGTGCCGGCCGGCGGGTGCGCGAGCACGGCCGGTTGCGGAGTCGGCGTCGGTCGCGGCACCGGTGTCGGCGTGCGCGGCGCGTTCATCGGCTGCACGACCGCATCGGGCGGCAGCGTCGAGCTCGACGCGATCTGCGGCTGCGAGCCCGGATACTCCTTCGGGTCGTTCCACTCCGGCGACGGCGGTGGCTCGGTGTCGTGGGGCTCGCCGCGCTCGCTGCGCGGCAGGTCGAGCACGGTCCTGGCGGCCGGGTTCTTGTCGGAATTCTCGAACCGGCCCTCCTCGACCGGCGGCTCGGGAATCGGCTTGGCCGGCTCGCTGCCGCGGCCGTCCGTCGACGAGATCGTGTTCTCCTTCGGCATCACCGCCGAGTTGCGCGACGGCTGCAGCCACGGCTCGGGCTGCTCGCCGAACATGTCGCGCATGAACCGGCCGAGCCCCATCGTCGAGAGCGACATCCGCGACGCCACCGCGAAGCTCTCGAGCGCCTCGAGCAAGAGGCCCGCGCTCTGGTAACGCTGCGCGGCGTCGACCGCGAGCGCCTTCATGACGATGGCCTCGAGCGCCTGCGGGTACGTCGGGACGAGGCGCGTCGGGCGGACGACGTCGCCGGTGACGATGCGATGCATCGTGTCGAAGTCGCTGTCGGCGCGGAAGCAGCGGTGCTGCGTCGAGATCTCGTAGAGGATGATGCCGAGCGAGAACACGTCGCTGCGGCGATCGACGTCGCGACCGCGGCACTGCTCGGGCGCCATGTACGCGAACTTGCCCTTGATGATGCCGGACTGGGTCTCGACCGAGCGGTGCGTCGCCTTCGCGATGCCGAAGTCGAGCAGCTTCACCGCGCCGTCGTAGCCGATCATGATGTTCGACGGCGACACGTCGCGGTGGACGATGCCGAGCGGCTGGCCGTCCTGCCCGCGGCGCTCGTGCGCGTGGTTCAGGCCGGCGGCTGCGCCCGCGACGACCGTGAGCGCGAGCTCGAGCGGGATCCGCGTGCCCTGACTGCCGGCTTTCGCCAACAGCGAGCGCAAATCCTGTCCGTGCACGTACTCCATCGCGAGGTAGTGAATGCCGACGTCCTCGCCAACCTCGAAGACCTGCGCGACGTTCTGGTGGTTGAGCGACGCCGCCAGACGCGCCTCGTCCAGGAACATGCCGACCGCGGTCGCGTCGCTCGCGCGCTCCGGCGTGATCAGCTTCAGAACGACATGGCGCTCGAACGATCCGATGCCGGTCGTGCGCGCGATGTAAATCCGCGCCATGCCTCCGGCCGCGAGCGGCATGAGCAGCTCGTACTTGCCGAGACGTGGGGGCAGCCCCGACGTCGTGGCCACGGTCGCGGGCACGTCGAAGATCGTTTCATTGCGTGGGGTTCAAGTCAAGCAAACCGGGCCGAACCAGCCAACGATCTCGCGCATGTACGCGTATGGCGCACAACTCGTACTAGGCGCCGCGCGCGGTGCCCGCGAGCATCATGTGCGATACGCGGAACGTCGGAGCGGCGGTCGCGGTCCGCATCACCAGGTCGTCGGCCACGGCGTCGATTCGCTTGAGGATCTCGTCGAAGTTCGCCGCGATCGTGACCTCGCTGACCGGGAACGTCAGCTCGCCGTTCTCGATCCAGAAGCCCTGCGCGCCTCGCGAGAAGTCCCCGGTGACCGGGTTGAAACCAAAACCCATCAGTTGAGTTACGTAGAGACCACGCGGCGTGTCGCGCAGCAGCTGGTCGCGCGAGGTCGAGCCGGCGGCCATGATCAGGTTCGATGTCGTCGGGCCCGGGTTGCCGCCGATGCCGCGGCCGGCCGACGCGGTCGACGCCCGGCCGAGCTTGCGCGCCGAGTACACGTCGCACAGCACGGGCGCGAGAACGCCGGCTTCGACGACCGGGTTCTTGCGGGTCGGCAGGCCGTCGCCGTCGAACGGGCGCGAGCCGGGCGCACGCGGGATCAGCGGATCGTCGACGATCGTGACCAGCTTCGACGCGATCGGCTGGCCTTCCTTGCCGACGAGGTAGCTCGACTTGCGCCAGAACGACGAGCCGTTCGCGACCGAGAAGATCGTGCCGACGATCGAGCGCGCGACCTCGGGGTCGAACACGATCGGGCACTCCTGGGTCGCGACCTTGCGCGAGCCGAGCGTCGCGACCGTGCGGCGCGCGGCCTCGATGCCGACCGCCTCGGCGACGTCGAGCTGGCTCAGGAACCGCGACGCGGTCCACCAGTAGCCGTTGCGCTTCTTCGGATTGGCCGGATCGGTCGTGTCGTCGCACAGCGGCTCGACGACGAGCGACGCGTAGCTGCCGCGATAGCCTCCCGAGAACCCGCCGCTGGTCGCGAACGCGGTCGCGCCGAGCACGCGCGACCAGGTCGCGCCTTCGGAGTTGGTGACGCGGGCGTCGAAGCGGCGCGCCGCGGCCTCGCCGGTCTTGGCCTCGCGCAGCGCCCACGCCGCGTCGACCTCGCCGACCGCCGGGTCGTAGAGGTCGAGCTCGGGCAGCGGCGGCTTGGCGAGCAGCTGCGGATCGGGCGGCAGCGCGTACTCGTCGGGCTCGGCGAGCTCGGCGAGCGCGCACGTCTCCGCGCACAGCGCCTCGAGCGCGGGCCGGCGCAGGTCGCTCGTGTACGTGGTCGCGCGGCGCGCGCCCTTCAAGACGCGCAGCCCGAGCGCGCGGCTGCCGGCCTCCTGCACGAGCTCGGGCTCGCCGAGGCGCACCTTCGCGGTCAGCTCGCTGCCGTCGCGCACGAGCACTTCGGCGGCGTCGGCGCCCGCCTTCTTGGCGAGCTCGACCGCGAGCTGCGCGAGCTCGGTCAGCTCGCGGACGGTGTCATCGGTGATCTGCGCGCCGCTCGTCATGCCTTCGTGCCTCCGACCGTGATCGCCGAGATCCGCACCGTCGGCGTGCCGACGTTGACCGGCACGCTCTGGCCGTCCTTGCCGCACGTCCAGATCCCATCCGACAGCGCGTAATCGGAGCCGAGCATGTCGACCTTGCGCAGCACATCGGGCCCGTTGCCGATCAGGTTCACGTCCTTGAGCGGCGCGGTCAGCTTGCCGTCTTCGATCAGGTAGCTCTCCGACAGCGAGAACACGAAGTCGCCGTTCGAGATGTTGACCTGGCCGCCGCTGAACCGCTTGGCGTAGATGCCGCGCTTCACGCTCTTGATGATGTCGTCGGGATTGTCCTTGCCGCCGAGCAGCGACGTGTTCGTCATGCGCGGCAGCGGCATCGCACGGAACGACTCGCGCCGGCCGTTGCCGCTCGGCGCGACGCCGAAGTGCTTCGCGCTCAGCCGGTCGTGCATGTAGCCGACCAGCACGCCGTTCTCGATCAGCACGTTGCGGCGGCCGGCGTAGCCCTCGTCGTCGACGTTGATCGCGCCGCGCGAGTTCTCGATCGTGCCGTCGTCGACGACCGTGCACAGCGCGGACGCGACCGGCTTGCCGAGCTGGCCGGTGTAGTTCGACGTCTCCTTGCGATTGAAGTCGGCCTCGAGGCCATGCCCGACCGCCTCGTGCAAGAGGATGCCGGAGTCGCCCGGGCCGAGCACGACCGGCATTTCACCTGCGGGCGCATCGGTGGCATCGAGCATCGCGATCGCGACGCGCGCGGCCTCGACGCCGTGCGACGCGGCGTCGTGCTTGGCCTGTTCGAAGTAATTCATGCCGTAGCGGCCGCCGCCGCCGCCCGAGCCGGCCTGGCGCTTGCCGTGGTCCTCGGCGACCGCGCGCACGCCCATGCGCAGCATCGGCTGGACGTCGTGCGCCATGCGGCCGTCGGAGGTGAACAGCAGCACCTCCTTCAGGTACTCGGCGAACGACGCCTCGACCTTGACGATGCGCGGGTCGTACGCGCGCGCGGCCTTGTCGGCGGCGCGCAGCAGCGCGAGCTTGTCGACCGCCGGCGCGACCAGCGACGGCGACGGCACCGGGTAGAACTCCGGGAACGCGATGCGGCCCGCCGCCGCGACCGAGACCGGCGCGTGGCCGCCGCCCATCGCGATCTGCCCGGCGGTCTTCGCGGCGTGCACCATCTTCTCCCATGCGAGATCTTCGGTGTACGCGTAGCCGGTCGCGTCGCCCTTGGTGACGCGCACGCCCAGCCCGAGCGTGATGCCGCGGCCGAGCGTGCGCACCTGCTCCTCTTCGAGCGCGTAATCGGCCGAGACCCGGAACTCGAAGTAGAGATCCGCGTAGTCGCCGCCGGGCTCGAGGGCGGCCGACAGCAAGCGCTGCGCGAGCTGCGCGTCGATCGCGCTGCCGCCGCCGGCCGAAAACGGCGCGCGCAGCGCCGCTGGGAGCGTGGTGGTCATGGCGGCAACATAGCAGGCCCGGACCGCTACGCCTTGGCTTCGCGACCTGCGATCTTGGCCAGTGCGCCTTCCGCAGCCTCGACCGCCGCCTTGATTTCGGCCTCCCACCCGCCGAGCCAGAGCCGCCCGAACGCCCCGAACGTGATCACCTCGAGCAGGTGGATCGGCGCCGCCTTCTCGGCCTCGTTCGCGGCGATCGCGGCGTAGGCGGCCGGATAGACCTCGAGGATGTACAGCGATTGATCGGCGACGATCATGTCGCCGTGGCGCATGCGGTTGATGAGCTGGCTTTGCTCGCCGGCGATGCCGGTGATGATCTGCGACGAGATGATCTTGGGCTTGATGCGATCCTCGCGGCGCACGCCCATGCGGCCGACGATCGCGTCGACCGCGGCCTCGACCTGGCCCTTGTCGCGATCGTGGAGCTCGAGCATGCCGTACGCGCGCTCGACGATCTGCATGCCGGGCCGGCAGCGCGTGGTCTTGAGCGCGGCGTCGGTGAGCTGGTTGATCGCGATGCCGGGTGCGATCTCGATGAACGCCGCGGCTTCCTTCTCGAGCGGCATGAAGCCGGCGCACACGGTCTGCAGGAAGCCGGTCAGCTGCGGTTGCAGCGAGTCGAGCACGGTGAGCGCGCGGAGCTCCATCCCGCGCACGCTACCAAGCCGCCTCTAGTCGCTGCAATGGCACAGGTTCGCGACGTTCGGATCGAGCGTGCACGTGCCGTGGCCTTCGATCTCGT
This sequence comes from Kofleriaceae bacterium, assembly GCA_035500135.1. Classification (GTDB taxonomy): domain Bacteria; phylum Myxococcota_A; class Polyangia; order Haliangiales; family Haliangiaceae; genus JABFXX01. Next base: position 12,327 of record DATJXL010000001.1, on the reverse strand, counting down.
CGCACGGCGTGCCGCAGCCGCCGGGGCATGCGGACGGCGGATAGCACTCGATCACGTCCGTGTTCGACGGCTCGAAGCACACGCCGCCGTCCAAGCACGCGCACGCCGCGGAGCCGCTGCCGCTGCCGCTACCGCTGCCGATGCCGGAGCCGCTGCCGCTGCCGCTACCGCTGCCGCCGCCGCTGGGCCGCAGCTCGCACTGCGCCTGGCAGTCGCACCCGCTGCCGCTGCCGCTGCCGGTGCCGGTGCCTTCGGGACACGCGCACGCGGGCGACCACTCGCACGCAGATTGCGCGTTGCACGCTTGCTCGCTCGAGTACTGCGCGCAATCGACCGGGCGCTCCACGCACTCCGGCGGCGGACATTGACAGCCGCTGCCCTCGTCGTTGGGACACGCGCAGGCGCCGGACCATTCGCAGCTCGAGTGCGCGTCGCACGCTTGCTCGGTCGGATACACGGCGCACGTATCGCCGGTGATCACGTAGTCGTTCTTGGAGCTCGTGAGCGAGGCGCAAGCGGCCACGACGAGCACGGCGAGACACATATGTTTCATCATCATGATGCGGGCTGAACAGCAACGGCGATGCCAGCGCAACTGCGCGGCGCGACGACACCCGCTCTCAGATTTCTCTCACCGGCCCTCGGAAACGGATCTGTCGGGGACTCCCTACACCGCGGATCGCTTGCGCTTTCCGAAGCTCCGTCCCTGCCCCGTCCGCTTGCTCTGCGGCCGCTCTTCCGCCTGAAGCCTGACGCCCGGAGCCCGAGGCCTCTCCGCCTCGGCTCGCGCCTTCGCGCGAGACCGACGCGGCGTGTCCGTGTCCTCGCGGTGCGCGCGCCACTTGCCGCGCGCGACCGGGCCGCGCGGCAGGCCGACCTCGTCGCGCAGGTCGTCGAGCTCGCGCTGCACGAGCTCGCGCGCGTCGCCGACGCGCAAGCCGTGGAACGTGAGGTTCGCGAACGCCACGCGCTGCAGCTTGTCGACGCGAAACCCGAGCGCCTCGATCATGCGGTGGATCTGGCGGTGCTTGCCTTCGTAGATCGTGATCGCGAGCCAGCTGTGCTTGCTCTCGCCGGGCAGCACGACGACCTCGGCGGGCTGGGTCGTCGAGCCGTCGTCGAGCCGCACGCCCGTCCGCAATGCCTTGACGTCGGCGTCGCCGAGCCGGCCGTGGATCTTGACGTGATACGTCTTCGGCACGTGGCTGTGCGGCGCGAGCAGCCGCGCCGCGAGCTCGCCGTCGTTGGTCAGGAGCAGCACGCCCTCGCTGTAGAAGTCGAGGCGTCCGACGGGCTTCACCGGCACCGGCACGTTCGGCAGGTAATCCATCACGGTCGGGCGGCCGCGATCGTCGGTGACCGCCGTGATGCAGCCCTTCGGCTTGTTGAACAGGACGTAGAACGTGTCGAGCGCGACCACCGCCTCGCCATCGACCGCGACGTCGTCGCGAGCCGGATCGACCTTCGTGCCGAGCACGCGCGCGACCTGGCCGTTGACGGTCACGCGGCCGGCCGTGATCAGCTCCTCGGCCTTGCGGCGCGCGGCGACGCCCGCCTGCGCGAGGTAGCGCTGCAGGCGGACGGCTGGCATCAGCTGTCCGTCGGAAGCGCGTCCGGAGACTCGATCGACGGCGAAGGTTCGATCGAAGGCTCGATCGAAGGTTCGATCGACGACTCGGGCGTGGGGTCGGTCGACGCGTCGAGCAGCTGCTGGCTCTCGGCCGTCAGCTCGCTGTACTCGCGCAGCGTGGGCAGCTCGCGCAGATCGGCGAGGCTGAAGAAGTCGAGGAACTCCCTCGTCGTGCCGTACAGCAGCGGGCGACCGACCTCCTCCTTCTTGCCGAGGATGCGGATCAGCGCGCGATCGAGCAGCACGCGCAGCGTGTTCGACGAGTCGACGCCGCGGATGTCGTCGATCTCGGGGCGCGTGATCGGCTGGCGGTACGCGATGATCGCGAGCGTCTCGAGCTGCGCGCGCGACAGCCGCACCGGCCGGCCCGCGATCAGCTGCTGCACCCACTCCGAGTACTGCGTGTTCGTGCGCAGCTGGTAGCCGCCGGAGACCTGCTGCAGCGCGATGCCGCGCGCGCGGTAGTCCTCGGCGAGCTCGGCGAGCGCCTGCTCGATGCGGCGCGTATCCGAGACGCGCGTCAGCTGGCGCAGGCGCTGCAGCGTGACCGGCTTGTCGGCGGCGAACACGAGCGCTTCGACCAGGTTCTTGAGCTCGGCGGCGGAGATCTCGGAGGATGCGGGGGGCAGATCAGCGGAATCTTCGGCCGAGGATTCGATCGACGACTCGGCCTCGGGCGGAGAGTCCTCGGCGGCGCGCGCGGCGGCCGACGGATAGCCCAGATCAGGATGATCCGGCCCGAGCACGGGAAGCTCGTGCTCTCCGCTGCCTTCGGCGGGTACTTCGTCCTGCTCGCTCACTTCGCACCCCTTCTAACACAACCCTCCGACAACGCGACTAGCGATAATCGTCGCTGCGCGCCACGGCCTGCTCCATCCGCGCGCGGAGATCGTCTCCAGCCCGCGAGATGAAGATCTCGGCATCGGCGTGGTCCTGGGCGACCGCGATGAGGCGCAGCTTCGCCATCTCGAGGATCGCGAGGAACGTCACGACCGCCTCGTGGCGGATGTCGGCCAGCGAGCGCGACACGCCCTCGGCCAGGAACGAGAACATCGACGTGAACGCGATCCGGTCGTCGCGCTCGAGCCGATCGGTCAGCTCCGCGATCTTCTGGCTGACCGACAGGCGATCGATCAGCACGTCGTGCGTGACCTTGACCTTCGCCTGCTGCATCACGCGGTCGAAGGCCTCGATCAGCTTCTGCACCGGGAACGGCGCGAGCGGCGCGACCGCGTCGGCATCGACGCCGTCGCCGACCGCATCCTCGGTCGGCGCGCCGCGCCCCCACACGTTGCGGCCGACCACCGGGCGCTGCCCGAGGTGCGCGGCCGCTTCCTTGTACTTCTGGTACTCGAGCAGGCGGCGGATCAGATCGGCGCGCGGATCGGTGCCCGCGTCGTCGCCGCCCTCGCCCGCGGCGTCGTCCTCGAGCGGCTCCGGCGACGGCAACAGCTCGCGCGACTTCAGGTGGCAGAGCGTCGCCGCCATCAACAGATACTCGCCGGCGATGTCGAGATCGAGCCCGGCCATCGCGTCGAGGTACTCGAGGTACTTCTCGGTCACGAACGCGATCGGGATGTCGAGGATCGACAGCTCGTGCTTCTTGACGAGGTGCAAGAGCAGATCGAGCGGGCCCTCGAACACGTCGAGGGCGACTTGGTATCCAGCTTCCATTACGCCAGCGTGATCCCGAACAACGAGTACAGGTGCGTCGTACACCACATCGCCGGGATCAGGAAGATCTGCGCGAGCTGGGGGATCGCCGCGACCGCGATCACGACGAACGGTCCGAACTTCGCGTACGAGTCGAACGTGTCGCGGTAGCGGTACGGCGTGAGGCCCTGGGCGACGTGGCCGCCGTCGAGCGGCGGCGCCGGCACGAGGTTGAAGAAGAACAGCACGAAGTTGGTCGCGACCGCGAACATCAGGATCTTGCTCGCCTCGCCCGATAGCGTGATCACGTGTTGCGAGATCAAGATCGAGTGCACGAGCGAGGTCAGCACCGCGAGCACGACGTTCATGCCGGGCCCGGCGATCGCGACCAGGATCTGCGCGGTCCCCATCCGCCACTTGCGGTGGATGCGCGACGGCTGCCACTGCACCGGCTTGCCCCAGCCGAAGCCGGCGCCGTGGAAGTACAGCCCGCCGATCAGCGGCAGGAGCAGCGTGCCGATCGGATCGGCGTGCGCGATCGGGTTGAGCGTGACGCGGCCCTGGCGCTTCGGCGTGTCGTCGCCGAGCAAGTTCGCCATCATGGCGTGGCCGAACTCGTGAAACGCGATCGAGACGAGCAGGACGAAGATGCTGATCAGCACCCATCTGATTTGCTCGGGCGAGACGTTCACGGAGGACCTCGTCGCAATATGGCCGCGCGGACGCGCGACTGCAAGACGAGAATGTTGCCCACGCGCGCGCTTGGGGTTGGGATCGTGCGGTGGCGCGCCGGCTATCGCTCGATGAGGCCATCGATCTCTACCTCGCGCACCTCAAGGTCGAGCGCCACCTCGCGGCGCACACGCTCGACGGCTACGGCCGCGACCTCGCGAAGCTCTGTGCCGAGCTCGCGCGGCGCGGGCGAGCCGACGTCGACGACGTCACCGCGGCCGACATCACCGATCATCTGATCGCGCTCGCCGAGGGCGGGCTGGGCGCGCGCAGCCGGGCGCGTGCGCTGGTCGCGATGCGCGGCTGGTTCCGGCACCTGGTCGCCGAGCGCTGGCTCGACGCCGATCCGACCGCGCTCATCGACTCGCCGCGCACCGCGAAGCGCCTGCCCGGCGTGCTCGGCGAGGATGCCGTCGCGCGGCTGATCGCGGCGCCGCCCGACACGCCGCGCGGCCGGCGCGACGCGGCGATGATCGAGCTCCTGTACGCGTCGGGCCTGCGGGTTTCGGAGCTGATCGCGCTCGAGCTCGGCGACGTGAACCTGAACGCGGGCTTCGTGCGCGTCACCGGCAAGGGCCAGAAGACGCGCGTGGTGCCGCTGCACGCGGCGGCGCGCACGCGGATCGCGCGGTGGATCGCGGATGATCGCGGCGCCTGGCAGCGCGATCCGGAGGTGCGCGCGGTGTTTCTGACCGCGCGCGGCGACGCGATGACGCGGCAGGCGTTCTGGAAGACGCTGCGCGGCCACGCCCGCCGCGCCGGCGTGCGGCTGCCCGGCGGCGACGTCTCGCCCCACAAGCTCCGCCACTCGTTCGCCACGCACCTCGTCGAGCGCGGCGCCGATCTGCGCGCCGTGCAGGCGATGCTCGGCCACGCCGACATCACGACGACCGAGGTCTACACGCATGTCTCGCGGGCGCGCGTGCTCGAGCAAGCGCGCAAGCACCCCCGCGCGCGCTGAGAGATTGTGAAACAATCTCGTCTCCGTACCAGGCGAGGCCGACGTCTTCGTCGGACAAGCCTCTGAGTGCCTGCTAGGCTGCCGGCGATGGCGATCCGGATCCTCCAGCTCGGATCGCCGCGAGCGCGCGGCGAAGGCCTGCGCGTCGGCACGGTGCGGCGGCCGCCCCGCGGCGTGCCGAAATCGGAGTTCGCGAGCCGCGACTACTACGACGTCTGGCTGCCGAACCTGTCGCCGAGCCCCGCGCTGGTCCAGCGCGCCCTCGCCGCGCGCGACGCGAGGACGTGGAACGCGTTCGTGCGCGACTTCCGCCGCGAGATGGCGCGTCCCGAGGCGAGCCACCTGCTCGATCTGCTCGCGGCGCTGTCGCACCACACGAACCTCGCGATCGGCTGTTACTGCGAGGCCGAGGCGCGCTGCCATCGCCAGGTCTTGCGCGCGCTGCTCGCCGAGCGCGGCGCGAGCGTCGCCTAGCTCCTGGTATGCTCGACCCATGACGATCCTCCGCGGCGCCGCGCTCGCCGCGCTCGCGCTGTCCTGCGGCAGCACGCAACGCGCTCCGACGCCAGGCACCGAGTCGACCGCCGGAGCCGTGCAGGTCAAGACCTACGGCCCGCTCGGCGCGCGCACCGACTCCAAGCTGCCGCGCCAGGCCGTCATCCTCGGCACCGACGAGCACAACGGCTCGACGATCGTCCCGATCCCCGCGACCCAGGCCCAGGCGCTCGTCGACGCGATGTTCGTGCGCGAAGGCGGCAAGGATCCCGCGACCGGCGGCATGACGCCGGTCAAGCTGTCGACGGCGCCGAACCCCGACCAGTCCGTCCAGGTCGGCGTATTCGAGGAGATGGCCGGCGGCACCGGTCCGCAATGGCGCGCCGGCGTGTGGGTGTCCGCGATCGTCGCCGCGACCACGCTCAACAAGGACCTGACCGACTTCACGTTCTCCGCGTCCTCCGGCGGCTTCATCGACGGCGCGTCGGCCTCGGGCCTGATGGCCGGCGGCTTTCTCGCGGCGATCACCGGCGCGCCGGTCGATCCGAAGGCGACGATGACCGGCACGATCAATCCCGACGGCTCGATCGGCCCGGTCGCCGGCATTCCGGAGAAGTTCCTCGGCTCGATCGACAAGGGCAAGCGCCGGCTCGGCTACCCGATCGGCATGCGCTTCGCGAAGTCGGAGGCGACCGGCGGCATGGTCGACCTCGTCCAGCTCGCCAAGGATCACGGCGCCGAGGCGGTCGAGGTCGCGGACGTGCACGAGGCGTATCGCCTGCTCACCGGGCGCACGCTGCCCGAGCCCGTTCCGGTCACCGAAGCCGACATGGCGCTCGATCCGGCGACCGACAAGGCGCTCGAGGCGAAGTACCAGCAGTGGCAGAAGCAGGTCGCCGCCGACTGGGCGACGATCGTGCAGCTCGACAATGCCGGGCGGATGCCGAAGGTGCTCGGCCTGTTGCGCGACTACACCAAGCAGAACGTCGACGCCGCCGAGCGGCTGCATAAGCGCGGCGCGATTGCCGGCGCGTACTCGCGCATGCTCGCAGCCGCCGCGTACGCGCTGGGCACGACGAAGACCGCCGAGATCCTGTCGAAGGTGCAGGCCGGCGACGTCGCGGGCGCGAAGGCCGTGCTCGAGCACGTCGCCGCGGAGCCGCCGACGTCGGCCGACACGTTCCGCGCGATCGGCAAGCTCAAGCCGACGACGCTCGGCGGCCACCTCGCGATGATGTCGGCGTTCAAGGCCGCGCTCGAGGGCTGGGTGTTCGGCGAGTTCGCGGCACGCGCGGTCACGGCGGCGAACGCGTACCTCGACTCGCTCAAGGCCAAGACCGCGGCCGAGCTCGGCGCGCCGTCGACCGCCGACGAGCTGGTCGGCATCATCGCGCCGACCGTGATGTACGAGGCGCGGCGTACGGCCGAGACCACGCTCGCGATGCACGAGCTCGAATTCGAGGCGGCCGAGAGCGTGAACTACATGTGCTCGATTCCGAACGTGCGCCGGATGGCGACGTCGTTCCAGTCGGCGTCGTCCGCCGGGCTCAACTACTTCGACACGCTGCTCGTCGAGCCGGTCGCGAAGGCGAACAACATGTCGGATGACGACGCGCGCCAGCGCATCGCGATGGTCGAGCCCGATTACCTGGTCGCGTACATGGCGTCGAAGCTCGGGGACAGCGACGGGCTGCCCAAGGAGCTCAAGTCGCAATGGGGCGAGCGCTCGCTGGCGTGGAGTCTGTACACGCTCGCCGGCAGCGAGCTCGCCTACTACGACGCGTCGCAGCTGATCGCGAAGTACTACTCGCTCGGCGTCACGACCGACGACCAGGGCAAGGTCTCGGCGATCGAGCACGACAAGGCCTTCATGAACATGCTCGCGGCCGCCGACAAGAACGCGCGCGCGAGCGCGCGCGCCGCGCGCATCGCCGCCGGCGCGATCCCGATCCAGGCCAAGCTCGCCTACCAGCTCGCGATGGTCCAGAAGGACGGCGACCTCACCGAGAAGCTCGACGCGCTCGCCGAGCTGTGGGTGTCGTCGGCGATGTCGCAGAGCGCGGTGATGCTCGCGCGAAACTAGCCTCAGCGTTAGGTCCGCTGCGAGCGCAGCAGCTCGGCGATGTCTTTCTGGCCCGCCGGATCCTCGACGATCGACAGCGGCTGACTCGCGAGCTCGAGGTCCTCGAGCACGATCTCGATCGCGCGGCGCGCGCCGATCAGGCCCGACGCGCGTCCCGGCATCTGCAGCGCCCAGTCGGCGACCCCGGCCTGGCGCACGACGTCGAGGATCCACGCCAGATCGGCGCGGAACCGCACCTCGTTGTACGCCTTCGCGTCGCCGAGCCCGAACCACATGAGGCGCGAAAAGCGCAGGCGGCGGCCGGGCGGCATCATCATCGTCTCGCCCGGATCGGCGCTCGCGCGCTTCTCGCGCAAGAGGCGCGACAGCCGCCCGCACAGCCGCCAGTCGGCGAGCCCGGCCGCGCCGCGCAGCGGGCGGTCGTCGCGAAACACCGGCAGCACGAGGCAGTCGCGCGCCGATTCGTCCCAGCGCGCGAGATCGAGCGGAAGCACGGTCAGCGCCACGTCGCCTCGGTGTACCACGAGCGCGACGCGCGGATCACGCGTCGTCGCGAAGCACGGTCACGTACTGCGCGCTCGGCTGCAACGCGCGACACGTGTCGCGGCTCGGCGCGGCCGCGATCGCGGCGATCGCCTGCACGCCAGCGGCATTCAGTCCTCGGCCGTGCGGCCGACCGCCGTCGCGATGCGATCGAGCACGCCGTTGACGAACGCCGAGGACTCGGCGGTGCCGAACCGCTTCGCGAGCTCGACCGCCTCGTTGATCACGACCTTGACCGGCACCTCGCGAAACGCGACCAGCTCGCATGCGCCGAGGCGCAGGATGTTGCGGTCGACGCGCGACATGCGCTCGATGCGCCAGTTCTTCGACGCTGCCGCGATCAGCTCGTCGATCTCGGTCGCGCGCGCCGAAGCCGCGGCGACCAGCTCGCGCGCGAAGCTCTGGGCGGCGCCATCGACGCCGAGCTCGAGCTCGTCGGCCCAGCGCGCCGCCGCGCCGGCGACGTCGGTCGCGGCATCGCCGTCGCGCGCGTACAGGAGCTGCAGCGCGTAGGCGCGGCCGGTGCGCCGAGAGCCCGCGGTCATCTCTTCTTCTTGCCCGCGAGGGCCTTGTACAGATTCGCGAGCTCGATCGCGGCCATCGCCGCATCGAAGCCCTTGTTGCCCGCCTTCGTACCGGCGCGCTCGAGCGCCTGCTCGATCGTATCGGTCGTGAGCACGCCGAACGTGACCGGAATCGGCGAATCGGCTGCGGCGCGAGCGATGCCGTTCGCGGCCTCGCCGGCGACGTAATCGAAGTGCGGCGTGGCGCCGCGGATCACCGCGCCGAGCGCGATCACGGCGTCGATGTTGGCGCGATCGATCACGTGCGCGGTGACCTGGCCGAGCTCCCACGCGCCCGGGCAGCGCACGATCGTGATCGCGTCGTCGCTTCCGCCCGTGCGCACGATCGCGTCGATCGCGCCGGCGATCAGCGGCTCCACGACGAGGCTGTTGAACCGGCTGGCGACGATCGCGAACCGGAGACCGGCGGCGGACAGGGTGCCCTCGATGGTGGTCGGCATGCGGGCCCAGATATATCAGCTTTGCTTGACCGACGCGCCCTGGACCGCGCCGCGCCCCGGAATCGGCACGCGCTCGACCACCTCGATGCCGAAGCCCTCGAGGCCGGGAATCTTGCGGTCGCTCCACATCATGAGGCGGATCTTGTTGCAGCCGAGGTCGGCCAGCACCTGCGCGCCGAGCCCGAAGTCGCGCAGCGCCTCGCTGCTCGCGGCGCGCAGATCGGTCACGCTCGGGCGTGCGGCATCGCGCTGCAGGACGAGCCGCTCGAACGATGCCCCGAGCGTGGTGCGCCGGCGGTTGAACACGTACAGCAACACGCCGCAGCCGGCCTGATCGATCGCGTGGAGCGCGGCGCGCAGATCGGGGCGCAGGTCGAACGGATCGGCGAGCGGATCGAGCGCCGCGACCCGCACGAGCACGGTCTGGCCCGCCGCCGACGCGCCCGCGACGTCGCCGCGCACGAGCGCGAGGTACTCGGTGTCCTCGACCTCGGTGTCGTAGTAGTGCGCGACGAACGGCTCGCCCGGGCCGAGCGCGCCGGGGCGCAGCGAGCCGCTCGCCTGGCAGCGCACGATGCGCTCGCGCTGCAGCCGATACGCGATCAGGTCGGCGACCGTGAGCAGCAACAGGTCGTGGCGCTGCGCGAACTCCTCGAGCTCGGGCCGGCGCGCCATCTCGCCGTCGGCGCGCATGATCTCGCAGATCACGCCGGCCGGCTTCAGCCCGGCGAGGCGCGCGAGATCGACCGAGCCTTCGGTCTGGCCGGTGCGCACGAGCACGCCGCCCTTGCGCGCGCGCAGCGGAAACACGTGGCCCGGCGACACGATCTTGTGCGGGCCGGTGTCGTCGGCGATCGCGGTGCGGATCGTGGTCGCGCGGTCGCGTGCGGAGATGCCGGTCGACACGCCGTGGCGCGCCTCGATCGACACCGTGAACGCGGTGCCGAGCGAGGCCTGGTTGTCGCGCACCATCATCGGCAGCTCGAGCCGATCGATCATCGCGTCGTCCATCGCGAGGCAGATCAGGCCGCGCGCGTGCGTCGCCATGAAGTTGATGTGCTCGGGCGTGACCAGCTCGGCGGCGAACACGAGGTCGCCTTCGTTCTCGCGATCCTCGTCGTCGACGAGGATCACCATCTTGCCGGCGCGGATCTCGTCCAGCGCGCGGGCGACGCGTTCGTGCGGGGTCATCGCGGGCCTCCTGCGAGCCCACCCGGCGGCTGGCCGCGGGGGTTGAGTAGTGCCTCGACGTGCTTCGCGAGCACGTCGGCTTCGAGGTTCACGAGGTCGCCCGGGCGCAGCTCGCCGAGCGTGGTCATGTCGCGCGTGTGCGGGATGATCGCGACCGAGAACGTGTCCGCATCGACCGCGTTCACCGTGAGCGACACGCCGGCCACGGCGATCGAGCCCTTCTCGACGATGTAGCGACCGAGCGTGGTGCGGAGCTGGAGCACGAGGTTCGCGCCGAGATCGCGGCGCGCGATCAGCTCGCCTTTGCCATCGACGTGCCCGGTCACCCAGTGACCGCCGAGCCGATCGCCGACGCGCAGCGCGCGCTCGAGGTGGACGCGCGAGCCGGCCCGCAGCGAGCCGAGCGTCGTGCGGGCGAGGGTCTCCGCGCCGGCGAGCACGGTGTACGCGTCGCGCTCGATACCGGTCACCGTCAGGCACGCGCCGTCGTGGCAGACCGATTCGCCGACCGCGAGCTCGCTCGCCCGAAAGCGCACCGGTCGGATCGCGAGGGTCAGCGCGTCGCTGCGCCGATCGGCGCGCGCGACCGTGCCGACGTCCTCGACGAGCCCGGTGAACATGCCCGCGGTGTACCACTACTGGAACCGACCCGACAGTACGAAGCCGACGCCGCCGCGCACGGGCGCGGGCGCGAACGCGAGGTGATGCGCGCGGTTGTACCGGCGCACGGCTTGTCCCGACGACGCGATGTTCCAGACGATGCCGGTCGCCATCGCGGCGGCGCCGCCGATCAGCAACGCGTAGGCGGCCGGCGCATCGCGAAGGCCGCAACCCGGCTTCGCGTCGTCGCACTCGAGCAGCCCGACACCGGCGCCGCCCGCCATGCTCACGAGACCGAACACCTCGAGATCGATCGCGGGCGTCATGCGAACGTCCTGGGCGTAGAAGTGGCCGAGGTGAGGGCCAACGACGACCGCGATCACCCCGGGAAATGCGAAGTCCTCGAGCGCGGATCGCGGCCCGGACGCGGTCGCGGCGGCGAGCATCGCGACGCCGCCGGCGGTCACTCCGGCTGAAAGGCCGATCGCGAGCGCCGGCGACTCCGGGTCCGAGTCATCGGCGAGCGCGCGGGCCGACGATGACAGCAGCAGGACGACGAGCACGAGCCGGTGCACGTGCCGGCCACGTGCACGCGGCATACCGCCGCGAAGCTCGCGTGCGCGCTGGCGAGCGCCGCGGATCTCCACCGAGCGCTATGACCGACGCGTCGCGATCACGCGCAGGTCCTCTCCGACGCGCACCGGCTCGCCGAGCTCGAAGCGATACGCCGCGGCGAGCGTGCCGAGGCCCCTGCCGCCGACCCAGCTCGGCGCCGGGCCGCCGACCACCTTCGGCGCGATGTAGATCACGAGCTCGTCGGCGAGCCGCGCCTCGAGGAACGCCGCGTGGACCTCGCCGCCGCCCTCGACGAGCACCGACGTGATGCCCTCGCGGCCGAGCCGGCGCGCGAGCTCGGGCAGGCGCACGCGGCCGCCGCGATGCACCGGCAGCCGCCAGATCTCGGCGCCGGCGCGCACGAGCGCGTGCTCGCGTGCGGCCGGCGCGCGCTCGCCGCACGCGAGGATCGTGCGCGGACCTTTCGACCTCGGCAACAGGCGCGAGCGCGGCGGCGTGCGCAGCTGGCTGTCGAGCACGATCCGGATCGGATCGCGCGCGCGCGGCAGACGCCCCCGTGTCGATGATCGATCCGCGTCGCGCGTCTGCCCGATGCGGACGGTGAGCCGCGGATCGTCGGCGAGCACGGTGCCGATGCCGACGAGCACGGCGTCGTGGGTGTCGCGCAGCCGATGGACGTCGGCGCGCGCGGCCTCGCCGGTGATCCACTGCGATTGCCCCGCGACCGTCGCGATCTTGCCGTCGAGCGTGATCGCGGCCTTGAGCGTGAACGCGGCGCGCGCGTGGCGCGCCCAGGTGAAGAACGCCAGGTTCGCGCGCTCGCACTCGTCCGCGAGCAC